>CAZKHE010000019.1:0-49924 GCA_964552535.1 uncultured Enterobacteriaceae bacterium
GGGCTGCGGCACCCTGCGTCCGCAGGATGTGGGCCGCTCGGGCGAGGCGCGACTCCGCTGGAGGAGACGGCGCGGGAGCGCCCTGGGCGACCGGCAGTCCGTTGCCGTTCAGCAGCAGGTGCGCGGGCATTGCGCCAAAATCCGCGGCGCGAAAGGCTTGGGCGAGTTCCAGATGGCCCTTGAAGCCGTTGAGGGTGCCGACGGTCAGAACGAGGAAGGCATCCTCGTCGATGCCGTGGCGCGCGCGGAAACCCGGGGACGGAGGCGCGCCGAACTCGTCCTCGCTCGCACCATTCGGTATGAGTGTGAAGTTCGACAGGCCGTGCGATCGGGCAAACTCGATGTCCCGGTACCGTGAGGCGTAGAAGACGAGGCGGTCGAACTTCGCTAGCAGCGCCGGCATGTCGCGGAAGTAGGCCGCGAAGTCCGGGTGGTACAGGCCGGAGAAGCCGCAGGGCACGAACACCTTCCGGGGCCGGATTCGGTCGAGCACCGGAATCAGCGCATCGAAGGTCCACTGCTGCGCCGCCTTAATCATCACCACATCGTAGTCCCCGGCCAGCACGAGGTCGCGATAGCGGTCCGCCTCGCCCTCGATGCCGCGCACGGCGTTGCCCGAGACCGCGAACTCGAGAATCTCGACGCCGTTGATCATGCGCTCGCGCCGCGCGGGGAGCGCGCTGGTGGCGACGCGTACGGTATGCCCGCGCCGGGCCAGGCGCTCGGCGACCTGTCGCATCACCTCCTGCACCCCGCCGACGGACGGTCTGTAGAACTCGCAGGCCAGCAGGATGCGCATCGCGGCCTCAGTCTCGCGCCTCACGGAGCGCCGCTTCCCACACCTCCGCAAGGCCGGCGGCAAGGTCGACCAGGGGCCGCCAGCCACTGCATGCGCGCAGCCTGGTCGCGTCCAGGACGTTCGCCGGAACGTCGAAGCTGCGGGCCGGCAGCGTCTCGACGTGCAGCTCCAGGCCTGCCGCACCCGCGAGCGGCGCGAGCAGGGCCAGGACCTGTGCGTTGTCGTGGCCGATGCCGGTGCCGATGTTGTACGTCGCTCCGGCCTCGCCGCATTCAAGCGCCGCCAAGATGCCGCGCGCGACGTCGGAGACATGGATGTAGTCGCGGACCGTGCCGCGGGCGCCGAAGAGCGAGATGCGGCGGCCGCGTGCGATGGCATGGGCGGCGGCGGCGATGAACCCCTGCCCCGCGTCGGACCGCTGCGAGGGCCCGTACGCGTTGGCGGGCCGCACGATCGTGACCGGCAATCCGGCTACGGCGTGGACCATGCGCGCGTAATGCTCGATGGTGAGCTTGGTAATGCCGTACGGAGAGATCGGCCGAGTCGGGTGGTCCTCGCCGAGGGGCAGCGCGAGCGCCTTTCCGTACACGGTGCCGCCCGACGACACGATCAGGACGCGGCGCGCCGCCGCCTCGGCCGCCTCCTGCAGCAGTCCGACGCTGGGGGGGAGGTTGGCAAGGATGTCGAACACGGGGTCGACGAAGCTGGTCTGCGGCACGGTCGCGTAGGCGAGGTCGACGACCTCGCCGGCGGCGCGCAGCGCGCCGCGCAGCACGCTCCGGTCGCCGTAGTCGCCGCTGATGTAGGCGACACCGGGCGGAAGGGCGACGGCGGCCTGCGGCCTGCGCCCGAGCACGACGACTTCGCGGCCCGATGCGACCAGCAGGCGCACGAGCGCGGCGCCGATGAACCCAGCGCCGCCAATCACGCAGGTGCGCACGCTGTCCCCCTTCTCAGCGCACGCCCAGCGCGCGGGCGGCGCGCCCGGCCGCCGCCCGTAGCCGCCCGCGCCACCGCGCGCCGCCCGGGGACTCGTACGGGGCGAGGTACAGCATCGCGCGTGCCGCCATTTCACGGGAGAAGTGCTCGCGCTGATCGCCGGGGAACAATCGTGAGACGGCGGCCTGCAACAGCCGGCGCGTTCGCGCGGCATCGGGAATGCCGGAAACGTGATGAGGCGCCGCGTGCACCAGCGCGGCGAAGTTGCGCACGTCGGAGTCGTCGGCCGCCACGCCGCCGGCCCACGCGATGTTCTCCGCGCAGAGCGCGACGAGCCGGTCGAGGAACGGCGAGGGACCGGCGCGCGACATGCTGCCCGCGACCTCCCTGTAGACGTGCAGCACCTCGGTCAGGTTGCCGACCTCGTGCGTACGCACGAGGCGGGACCACAGCTCGTAGTCCTCCGGCGGCTGGCGTGCAGGATCGGTGCTGTATCCCCCCGCCGCTAGCACCGCGTCCCGGCGCAGCATGACGGAGCTGTGGACGAACGGGTTGTTGAACAGCAGCTCGAACCGCAGCGTGGCGTTGTCGCCGGGATGCCGATGGGCGCGGCCCGTGGGCGTGTCGCCGCTGTGGATCTCGGCCCACGTCCCGAGCAACGCACACCGGGGATGGGCGTCCATGTAGGCCACTTGGCGGGCGAGCCGTTCGGGGTAGGAGAAGTCGTCCTGGTCCAGGCGCGCCACGTAGCGGCCGCGCGCGAGCCCGAGACCGCGATTGAGCGTCGCGGCGAGGCCGCGGTTCTCCTGCGAGACGAGGCGGATGCGCGGGTCGACATAGCACCGCAGCACGCTCGGCGTCTCGTCGGTGGAGCCGTCGTCGATGAGCAGCAGCTCGAAGTCCCGGAACGTCTGCGCGAGCACGCTCTCGATCGCGCCGCCGACGTACCCGGGGCAGTTGTAGACGGGAAGCACGACGCTCACGGCAGGCGCGGCATCGGTGTCGCGCAGCGTCACAGCCGGATCCACTCCGCGGGGATCAGGTCGGCGGTGTCGTGCCCGGCCTCCCGGAACCAGTGCAACGGCGCAATCACCGTCTTCCCGGGGTGCGTGCACAGCCACGCCCCCCACCAGCTGAAGGTGCTGTTGGCGATGATGTGATGGCGGCACTGCGTCATGAGCCGCAGATCCTCGTAGTCGTGGAGCGGATCGTTGTGGCGCATGAACGTCGCGGGCGAGAAGAAGCGCAGGTTCGCCTCGGCCCAGTCGGGATCGTCGGAGAAGACGAACAGGTGCAGCGGACCGTCGTGCACGGCGAGCGCAGCCTCCGCGGCTGCGTAGTACTCCGGCCCACAGGTGCCGTGGTAGCGGTTGGTGTGCTCGCTGGTCACGTAGTCGCCGCGCCGCACGTGCACCGCCACGCCGACGGTCGCGCGGATCCGGTCCGCGGCCGTCCGGTTGGCCTCGTCGGGCGCGTCGCGGACCACCAACTCGCCGCGGAGCACGTCCTCGATCGCCGCGAAGTAGCGCGGGCTCTGCCAGTAACCGTCGAGATAGCAGTGCGACGGCGCCGTCTCCCAAGCGGGGTCGTACTCGAAGCGACGTTCGCGGAAAATCGGCATGGGCCGGCCGTGCCGGAGCCGCGAGAGGAGTCCGCGCGCGCCGCCGGGGAGCCCGTCGGCGATGCGCAGGCGCGCCTTCTCGTCCGGGCCGAGCGGCGCGGCGCCGATGCGGAAGGCGTCCACGGCGTAGCGGCGCAGGCGGTACGCCCCGAACGCGTCGATGTCGAGCTTCAGCGTCGTCCGGTGGCGGGCGGCGAGGGCGCGGCCGGCGGCGTACTGAAAGAGCTGGTTGCCGAGCCCGCCGAGCAGTCGGGTGACGATCATGCCCGGCGCGTCGCCTCGACGAGGTAGCCGACGGTGAACTCCTCGAAGGCGGGCCCCGCCGCCTCCAGCCGCGCGAGTTCCCGCGGCAGCCAGTCCATCATCAGGAAGTTGAACAGCGCGTCGCGCAGGGTCGTCGGCTTGCGGTCCAGCAGCCGTGCCACGCGATGGACCTCCTGCGCCGTGTGCTTCATCAGGCCCCCGAGCGGACGAATCTCCGCGATCTCCAGCCCGGCTTCGCCGAGAAACCTCCGGTAGAAGTGCGGCGTGAATCCACCGTAGAAATGAAACGGCTCCTGATGCAGGCCGCTCGCGAGCGGCGCGCTGAGCAGCAGCCGACCGCCCGGCCGCAGGATGCGGGCGAACTCGCGGAGCGCCGCCACGGGCTCCGGGACATGCTCAAGCACCTCGGTGCAGAGGACCGCGTCGAAGCTCCCGTCGGCCACGGGAATCGCGGTGATGTCGCACACATAGTCCAGGCCGCCGTAATCCCAGTTCTCGGCGGACGCGCCGCGCGGCGTGCCGTCGTACTGCGCGAAGTCCTGCGCCCGGTACTCGCAGTGGTCGAACAGCCGCCGGTATTGGCACTCGCCCGCGCCGGCATCGAGGACGCGGGTGCCGGCCGGCAGTGCGGCGGCCTTCTCCGCGACCCAGGCGTTGCGCGCGTAGGCGCCGTGGTTGATCACGCGGTCGACCGTCGGCGCATCCTGCTCGACGCGCCGGCGCAGGTAGCTCAAGAGCATCGCGGGTGCCCCTGCGTCAGCGTCCGTAGAGCGCGCGCCACTTGTCCATCCAGACCTCGAGCAACTCGAGTTCGGACTGCGCCGTTTCCCCGTCGACGGTCACGAGGCTGGCCGCGAGGAGGTCGCGCACCGCTGGCTCGTAGACGCGCGCACCGCTATCGCGCAGGGGCTTGCGCGCCTCGACCTCGACGTTGCGCAGCACGCCCCAGCGGGTGTGGGTCGGCCGCACGTCGACGTAGCCGAGCGCAACCAGCGTGCGGCGGAACCGTTCGGCGGACCAGCCGTCGAGGTGCGCAGCCCAGTGGGACTCGTGCGATCCGAAGAGGTGGCGCAGCACCTGCTGCTTGTCGCCATAGGAGGTGAACGGCGACGCGAGCAGCAGCACGCTGCGCGATACGTCGGGCGTCTCGATGCGCAGCGTGCCGCCCGGGCGCAGCCAGTCGCGCCATCTGCACAGCAGCGCGAGCGCCGTCGGGCGATCGAAGTGCTCGAAGACGTGGTGCAGGCGGATCTCCCCCACCGTTGCCGGCAGGTAGCGCAGCGACACGATGTCCGCGTGGATGTCCGCCGTGAGGTCGGCCTGGACGGTATGCTCGCTGGGCGGAAAGTCAACGTTGACGTAGCCGTCGAGGTAGCGTCGTCCGCACCCGAGGTGCAGCCGAATCTCTCCGTCGTCCGCCGCGGCGGCCGGCATGATCAATCGTGGCTCTCCGACTTCATCGTGGCGCGAATTATAGGCGCCGCGGTCCGCGGGCCGGGGGCGCTCACCGGCTTTGCCCGCCGCGCATGCGGCGCGCCAGCGCCGTCACGACGCCGATCGCCCCCGTGCGCCGCGGCGACCTCACCTCGGGAATGCGCCGGAATCGCTCGGCGGTCCGTTCCGGATCGACGAACGCGCGCCGGATCCACCCATGGCCGCTGCTGCCATCCTCGACGGCGCTCGCGGCGTTCCAGCGTGCCAGGTACGCCGCCCAGTCCTGCTGCTGGACCGCAAGGTTCGACGCGCGTACGGCGACGTTCGCCCCGGCGTAGTGCTCAACGTAGGACTCGGGCGAGTCGATGCACTCGTATCCCGCCTCCCAGATGCGCAGGCCGAGGTCGCCGTCGGCGTGGTAGAACGTGAAGGCGTCCTCGTCGGCGTAGCCGACGGCGTCCAGGGCTTCCCGTG
Organism: uncultured Enterobacteriaceae bacterium; assembly: GCA_964552535.1. Taxonomy (GTDB): domain Bacteria; phylum Pseudomonadota; class Gammaproteobacteria; order Burkholderiales; family SG8-39; genus CAZKHE01. Next base: position 5,532 of record CAZKHE010000019.1, read on the forward strand.
CGAACAGGCCGTGGTTCACGTACATCTTCCCGCCGAAGGTCAGCCCCACCCAGTACTGGTCCTGCTCCGGCCAGTTGCGCCAGTAGAAGGCGACGCCGCCGATCCGGCGTCCGGCGCGTCGCGCTTCATCTGCGCGAGCCAGGCCGTTGCGGATCGCGCCGGGGACCACGAGGCAGTCGTCGCTCAGCATGCAGGCGTACCTGCCCTGGCTCGTGCGGAAGCCCAGGTTCATGAAGTAGCCCCATGACCTGCGCCGCACCGGCTTGCCGCGCCAGGTTCCGCGGTTGTGCTGCACGATGGTGACGATGTCTCGTTGACGGACCAACCACTCGATGGTGCCATCGGAGGATCCGCCGTCGACGACGATGATCTCCGCGGCGAGCCCGTCGATCTCGCGGCGCACGCTCTCGATGGTGAGACGCATGAACGCCAGACGGTTGTAGCAGCCGATCACCACCGACACCTCGGGGCGCGGCGCAGCGCCCGCTGCCGCCGCCGCACTCGCGTCGCGCTCGCCCGGTCTCATGCGGGCTCCGCCAGGATGCGTCGGTACCACTCGGCGTATCGGTCCACGGTCGTCTCGCGGTCGAACCGGCGTGCGGCGTCGACGCTGGCGTTGCGGCCGAGGGCGGTCCGCAGGCCCGCGTCGGTGGCGAGCAGCGCCAGGCACTGCGCCATCCCTTCGGCGTCGCCGGGTGCCACAAGCAGCCCGGTGGCGCCCCCCGCCGGTTCGCGCAGAATGCCGTCGGGGGCAGCAGGGTGGTCGAGCGCGCGTACCTGCTCGGGGATGCCGCCGACGGCGGTCGCGACCACCGGCGTTCCGGCGGCGAGCGCTTCCAGAACGGTGTTGGGAAAGGTATCGGCCCGGGCCGCGTGCGCGTAGGCGTCGGCCGCGCGGTAGTACGACGCCAGCCGTGCAGCGTCGTCGACGTGCGGGACGAACTCGATGAGCGCCTCGCCGATGCGTTCGGGCGGAGCGTCCTCGCCCACTGCCAGCATGCGCACCCGGCGCCGCGGGACCAGCGAGACGTGCAGGCGCGCGAGGGAGGCGCGCAGGGTCGCGACGTCCTTCCAAACGTTTCCGCGGATGCCGTTCGCGACGAAGAGCACCACGAACTCGTCGGCGGCCAGCCCCAGTCGCGCGCGCTCCGCCTCGCGCCCGGGCCGGGCCGCGAATGTCGCGAGGTCCACCCCGTTGGGGATCACGCGTCGCTCCACGACCGCGGGCATCAGCATCGATCGCTCCACCTTCTGCATCAGCCAGCCCGACGGCGTCGCGATGCGCAGGCGCGAGCGGGAATGGATCCTCGCCTTGAGGCGCCAGTTCTCCGCCGTCCGGTCGGCGGGTATCGCCGGCGGGATGGAAAGGTCGGGGCACATGCCGCAGCCGGTCTGCCAGCGCTCGCAGTCGAACGAATGCGCGCAATGCCCCGAAAGCAGCCAGGCGTCGTGCATGGTGATCAGCACCGGCACCTGCCGGGACAGCCGCGGCAGCACGCGCAGGTCGAAGTATCCGCCGTGCAGGTTGTGGCAGTGGACGAGATCCGGCCGGCGCGGCGGGACGCTGAGCAGACGGTGCGTCCCGGGGAACTCGAAGTTCTCGCGCCCGTCGGCGGGGGGGGCGCCGAACTCGATGCGTGCCGCGGTTCTCGCCAGCGCCTCCGCCGACGTGGGCAGGGCGCGTCGGAGGGCGCGCGCAGCGAGCGCCAGGCCGTGCGCCCGGCGGGAGCGCCGCGGCGGCATGCGCAGCACCTCCGGCGGGGCGGCCTCCGCGTGCCCCACCAGGTGCCATGCGTCCATCCCGCGCCGGCGAACGCCCTCCACCAGGCCCGCGGTCACGGCCGCGGCACCGCCGCGTCCGTACACCGAGTCCACGAACAGCACGCCGGGACGGGCAGCGGTCATGCGCCCCCCAGCGCCGCGTTCACGCGGGCGGTGAAGTCGTCGGCGCTCCAGTCGCGCACCAGCATGCGCGGCACCTCGAAGCGCGGCGCCTCCCGGTTGCGCAGCAACCCGGGGAAGTTCGAGCAGGCGCACTCGAACCCCGCCGCCTCGACCGCCGCGACGCTGACGTCGTCGTAGTCGGCCTTCGTGCCGTACGGATACGCGAAGCAGCGCACCGGCCGTTCCAGCCAGGTCTCGAGGTCCGCGCGGCTGCCGGCCACCTGCTCCCGCTGCGCGTCGGGCGGCAGGGAAGAGAGCTGCGGGTGCGTTCTGCCGTGTGCGCCGACCTCGATGGTGTCGCCCCGCGCCAGCGCGCGCAGCTCGGCGCGATCGAGCGGCCGGGCGTCGGCGGCCGGGGCCGTATCGAGTCCCAGCTGCTGCAGCAGCGCTGCAAGCGTCGCGGCCCTGGCGTCGGGCGCAAGCCCCTTCAGCTCGCCGGCCAGCCTCCGGTACGCGGCATGGCGCGAGGTCGGCGTCTCCGCGCTGAGCACGGACCAGCGCGGATGCGCGAGCGGATCGCCATCAACGAGCAGGCGCATGGACGTCGTGCCCAGGGGCAGCTCCAGGTTTGCCGAGCCCGCGTGGCGCAGCAGCGCACGGTCGAGCGTGTCCCACCAGTACTCCTGCTGCTCGTCGCAGATGACGCTGCACGCGAACACCGTCGCGTGCAGCCGGTGCCGGCCGAGGATGGGTTTGGCGTGCAGCAGGTTGTCGACGTAGCCGTCGTCGAAGGTGATGGCGATCGCGCGACGCGGCAGGCGCCCGCGCTGCGCCCGGTCGACGAGGTCGCGGAGGGGCATCACGTCGGCGATGCGGTTCAGCCGGGCTAGCTGGGCGTCGAACCGCTCGGGTGCCACAGCGAGCAGCTGTGGGTCGGAGGCGCACGGCGCGACCCGGTGGTAGAGCAGCACGAGGCCCGCCGGCGGCGGCCGCCGCAGCGCTGCCCGGATCCGCCCGATCACCACGCGGGCGGCCCTCCCCTGGACTTCAGCGGGTCGCGCGCACGCATACGAGCACCTGGTAGTCCGGATCCACGTGATCGAGCTCCTCCGGACGGAGCTCTTCGGCGCTCAGCCCGGCGAGCGCGGCGACCGCGGTGAGCACGTTGCCGTACGCCGCGACGTCGATGTCGCCGGCCGCGAATGCGCCTTCGAACAGCCGTCGCGCCCCGCGGTCGGTGACGCGCCAGTAGTCGCCCCAGCGGTCCATGTCGTAGCGGCTGACCTGGCTGATTCCGGGAAGCGATGCGAGCACGGTCCCGCCCGGCCGCAGCGCGGCGCGCACGTGGCCGACGGCAGCCGCCATATCCGGCAGCACGTGAAGCACCTGCGTGAGGATGATCGCATCGTAACGCTCGATCGGCACTCCCACCCCTGTCACCAGGTCGCCGTGCACCGCTGCCGCGCTGGCCGGGTCTGGATCCAGCACGTCGACGATGCTGTCCGGTGCGCCCCACCGCGTCGCGTAGCGGCTGTCGCCGACCTCCAGGATGCGGCCGCGCAGGACCGCGCGATTCGCCTCCAGGAACCGCTCGATGTAGTGCCGGCGGATCGTGGTGCCGCGATCCTGGCCGAACACGCGGCTTACCGGCTCCAGGCGGCGCAGGTTGCCGAGGTCGATCGGCCGCGGCCGTCCGAGCAGGCGATCGAACACCCTCATCGGCGCCGCGCCTCGACCAGCTTCGCCGCCTCGCGCAGCGTCCAGTCGTTGTCCGCCAGCAGCGCATCCGAGCGCAGGCGCACCGCGGCGGCCACGCGATCCCGATCGCCGGCGATCGCGGCAACCGCGTCGAGTGCGGCGCGCATTCCTCCCTCGGCGCCGATGTCCACGGCCGCGACCGGCGGTGCGTAGAACCCGGCGAGGCCATCGGATTTGTAGCGGTAATAATCCCCGCTGTAGGCGATCACCGCAGGGACCCCCTGGGAGAGCCCGAAGACGTGGACGTGATAGCTCAACCCGAGCGTCAGCTGCGCCAGACCGATCGCGCCCTTGATCAGCCCCACGTCGTGCGTGACCGGTGCGAGGCGCAGCCGGGCGGCCTCGGTCATGTGCGCCCGCAAAGCCGCGCAGCATTCGTCGTCGTGGCGCGAGTGGACGTCGTAGCTCATCGGGAAGAACACGGCTGGCAGGCCGGTGGCGCGCGAGGCCGACTCGAACAGCGCGGCGACACGCGGGAAGAGGGGCGCCGTCTCCTGGGTGTAGTCGGTGGAGCGCCAGTGCACCGCCAGAAAGGGCTGACCGGGGGCGATGCCCGCCTCGCCAAGATAAGCGTGCACCCGGGCGGCGGCGGCGGCCGGCAGGGCGAGCGCCTCGTCGGCGACTATCCGGGTCGCGCAGCCCAGCGGACCGAGCCCGTGCGTGAACGCGGCACTGAAGGCGCAGTCGCGAAACGACAGCAGGTCCACGCGATCCAGCGCGCGGCGCATGAGGCCCCCGAGCTCGGGATCGTCGAGCGGGCCGAACCCCTGGGCCGAGATCGCGGTGGTTCCGGCGTGTGCGGCGGCGAGTTCGTAGAGCCAACACTTGTAGGCCGCTCCGAACGCGTTGAAGTCGTTGAAATCCGCGGCCCCGACCCCGTAGAAGAGCTCGCATCCGCGCAGCTGCGCGAGCATCTCGCGCAGTCCCGCGTCCGCGACCGGCAGCCCCAGCCGCAGCAGCGCGGCCCGCCGGCGTGCGTGCGTCACCCACGCGCCGAGCGACAGCGACCGCGGCGAACGCAGGCGGCGCGCCAGCGCCCGCTCGAGCTGCTCGCGCGCGTCGCGGCTCGCCAGGAAGAACGCGAACGCCGAGGGTACCTCGCGGACGTCGTAACCCTGCAGTGCGGGGATCGGCCGAGTGCCTTCGCGCGGGATCACGAAGGTGCACGGCCCCAGGTGCTGCTCCAGCCTGCGCAGCGCGCTCAGCAGCATCGCCTCGTCCCCGAGGTTGCCGTATGCCTCGCCATGATCGACGAAGACCCGCGTGCGCGCTGCCGTCATTTCCAGGCGGCGCAGGCGACGATGCTGGGACAGCCCGGATCGTGCCGGTCGAGGACCTCCCGGGCGAAGTGCCAGGTCATGAGGTACTGCATCGAGCCGGAGGCGGTCGCGGCGTTGCCGTAGCTGCGCAGCTCGGTGCGCGCGAACGCCGCGAACAGCGACGCGAGCGCGTCGCGGGTCATGCGCCAGAAGTCGCGCGGGTGCGGGGCGTAGCCCTGCAGCACGGCGGGCACGGTGCACAGGACGCAGCCGCCGGGGGCGAGCAGCCGCCGCATCTCGGCGACCGCGACCCAGGGACGCTCGACGTTGCACAGCACGTGCGTGCAGAGGATGGTGTCGAAGCGGCCGTCCGGGAGATGGGACATGTCCTGGACGTCGCCCACGACGGTGGCGCCCGGGGATGCCTCGAGATCCCAGACGTCGTACGACGTGACGTCCGGACGCCCCGCGTACCGGTCGCGGTAGTAGGGCGGCATGAACTCCACGCACCGGCCGCGGACCTCGCCATCGAACTCCCGCAGGAACGTGTCGATGTAGTGGCGCGCAGGCGTCGGCACGGGCGAGTGGCCCGTGGGGAACGCGAACGCGTTGACCCGCAGTCCCAGGCCGAGCATGCGCCCGAGCGCGGTCTTGTAGGCCGACGCCAGCAGCTTCAAGGCCCGCGTGCGTCGTTATCGCTCCGTGGCCGCCGCCCGCTCGGACGGCGCGACACGGATCGGAATGGACGGGCGCCCGGGGCGCGCATGCGAGGGCACGAGCTCGGCGGTGCGCCAGAACTCGCGTGCCACCTCATGGCTCTCGATGCAATCCACGCAGAGCTCGGGCATGCGGAAGTCGCCCTCGACCTGCCGGCGGCGCTGCTCCTGGAACATCGGCGAGTTCCAGACCTCCTGCGGGTCCTGGTGCTGCAGGTTGCCGAGCGGGAACCGCGTCTCGTAGTCCTCGCAGCACATGGCCACGGTGCCGTCCCAGTCGACCTGGAGCACCTGCCAGACGTATCGGCAGGGGTACTGCTTCTTGCTGATCCCCAGCTTGAAGTGGCCGCCCCACCCGATCAGCGGGGGCACCACCACGCTGTCGGCCTTGCCGGTCCAGTACGCGCGGAACTCGTCGATCTCGTCCTGCGAGTGGTGCTCGGTCGGAACCAGCGACACGTGCATCTCGATCGGTCGGGCGCGCGCCGCGTTGAGCTCGAGGAAGCGGTGCAGGTTGCTCCAGGTGCGCTCGAACGGCAGCTTCATCACCTGCTCGTAGGTCTCCTTGCGGAAGCCGTTGAGGCTGACCGACAGGATGTCGAGCCCGGCGTCGAAAAGCTGCAGGGCGCGCTTCTCGTCCAGCGCGCTCGCGTTCGAGTAGATCGCGACCCGCGCCTTGTTGAACACGCCCTTCTCGTAGCGGATCTTGTCGGCGATGGTCTTGTCGAGGAGCGGCTCGCCCATCCCGGCGTGCGTGATCAGCTCGATCGGCGCCTGCCAGGCGGCGATCTTGTCGACGATGATGCGGTGCACCTCCGCGGACATGAACCCCTTCTGCCGCTCGAGCGTGGGGTAGGGGCACATCACGCACGCGGCATTGCAGTGGTTGACGGTCTCGATCGCGAGCTGGCGCGGCAGCATGCCGTTCGGTCGGCTGCGGTCGAACTCGCGGCGGATGCGCCGCCGCAGGAGGTACTCGTCGATCGCCCCGACGCCGCGCAGCGGCGCGAGCAGCCGGTCGATCAGCGGCAACGGGGTCACCATGCGGAACGCCCTCCGTCCAGGATCAGACTGGCGCCGTTCATGTAGCTCGATGCGTCGGAGATCAGGAACACTATGGCGGCCTTGTACTCGTCCGGGTGCGCCATGCGGCCTAGGGGGATCAGCGGTTCGAGGCGGTCGAGGAACGCCTCCGGCTGGCCGGCGTAGACGCCGCCCGGACAGATGGCGTTGCAGCGTACGCCCCGGTCCGCCCAGTAGGTCGACAGGTATCGCGTCAAGCCGAGCAGCCCGGCCTTCACGACCGAGTATGTCACCGGCTTGACCGGCTGGGCGTCGGGTGCCACGCTGTCCCGGCGATAGAGTCGCTGGTCCGGTGCGATGATGCCCAGGTCCGATGCGATGTTGAGGATCACGCCCCGTCCGGCGCGTGCCATCTGCGCGCCCAGCGCGCGGCTGCACAGGAAGGCACCGGTCAGCCCGACCGCGATGTCGAGGTCCCACTCGGCCGTTGGAAAGTGCTCGAGGCGGCTGAAGTTCGCGCCGGCGTCCTCGACCTTCGGGTTGCGCGCGGCGTTGTTGACGAGCGCATCGACGCGCCCGAATCGGTCGAGCGTCTCCCGCGCCATCGAGTCCACCGCGTCGGGCCGCGTGATGTCCACGCCGAGGGCTAGGCCGTTCGCGCCGTACCGCTCGCGCACGGCGTGCAGGGCCGCCGCCGCGCCGTCGCGATCGATATCCACCAGCACAGGGATCGCGCCCATCTCGGCGACGGCTTCGGCGTGCTTGCGGCCGAGCAGGCCGGCCGCACCGGTCACGACCACCACCCGGCCGTCAAGGCGGAAGGCATCGGCTACCGAGGCCGGCGCGCGTGCTTGTGTGCTCTTCGCCATCACGCTGCTCCCGAGGCGGTCCGAACCGTGCCGGATGCGAGCAGGCCGTCCTCGACGAGCTCCATGAGCGCGTGTCCCAACGTGATGTGGACCTCCTGGATGCGCGCGGTCTCGCGGCTGGGAACGACCAACGCGAGGTCGCAGTGCGCGGCCGCCGGGCCGCCGTCGCCGCCGAGGAAACCGAGCGTCGTGACGTCGCGCTGGCGAGCCGTCTGCAGGGCAGCGACGACGTTCGGGGACCGGCCCGAGGTGGTGATGCCCAGCAGCACGTCCCCGGGGCGGCCGAGCGTTGCGGTCATGCGCGCGTAGAAGGACTCGTACGAGTAGTCGTTGCCGCACGCCGTGAGCGAGGACGAGTCCAGCGCGAGCGCCAGGGCCGGAATGCCGTCGCGGTTGACGTGCGGCCGCAGGCGGACCAGCAGTTCCGCCGCGAGGTGCTGGGCGTCCGCCGCGGAGCCTCCGTTGCCGCACAGCATCAGCTTGCCGCCCGCCTTCACCGCCGCGACGACGGCGTCCGCCATCGCGATCACGACCGCGGGGCTGGTCTCCAGCACCTGCTGCTTCAGCTCGATGGAGCGGCGCAGGGCGCCGCGAACGGTCTCGATCCGCCGGTCCATGTCAGTCGTCGCCAAGCGAGGGGGCATGCCCCCTCTCGGTCCCCGAAGTCAGGCCACCGCCGGGTGTGCCGCCGGTCTTCATCTCAATGCGTCCCCCTCGTCTGTCCGCCGTCGGCCACCCACGTCGCGCCGGTCACGAAGCTCGCCCGGGGCGAGGCCAGGAAGGCGACGACGGCGCCAATCTCGTCCGGCCGCCCGAGGCGCCGGAGCGGCACCTCGCGGGCCAGCATGTCCGCGACGCCGGCGGGATCCTCCTCGGCCTTGCGCGCCCAGGTCCCGCCGGGGAAGGTCACGTTGCCCGGCGCGACCGCATTCACCCGTATGCCATGCCGTCCCGCCTCTCTCGCGAACGACTTCACTGCCGACAGCAGCGCCGCCTTTGCGGCAGCGTAGGGCGCCGGCGCGCCGATCGCCTCCAGGCCTGCTATGGACGAGACGAGCGTGAGGCTCCCTTCGCCGCGAGCCACGAGTCGGCGCAGGCTCGCGCTGGAGAGACTCATGGCAGCCAGCAGGTTCAGCTCGAGCACGCGCTCCCACTCGGCGCGCGGAACGTCGATGCCGGGCATCGACCGGCCGCTGCCCAGGTTGGCGACCACGCCATACAGCGGCCCGAGCGCGTGCTCGGTCTCGGCCAGCGCGCGCTCGATGTCCGCCTCGCGGGTCATGTCCGCCGCGATCGGATGCAGCCCCTGGGCGTCCGCGGCCGCGGCGAGGTCGGCTGCTCCGCGAGCGGCGATGCTCACCCGCGCACCCTCGGCGCGCAACGCCCCGGCGATGCCGAGGCCGATGCCCCGGCTGCCGCCGCTCACGAGCACGACCCGGCCATCCAGCCCGAGATCCATGTCAGCTGCGCTCCCCCCCGTCCGGAGCGGCCTCGGACCAGAGGTGCTCCACGAGCGCGCGGTTGCGCGCCGCTAGCGCGACCTCGTCGCCGTCCTCGCCGCGTGCGGCCTGGAGGATGAACCAGCGCGAGAAGCCGCTCGCACGGATCATGGCGAAGGACGCGCGCAGGTCCGCGGCGCCGGTGCCGAGCGGCACGGTCCCGCCGCCGCGCAGGCGGTCCTTCACGTGGACGCTGCCGAGATGGCGGCCGATCGCCCCCAGCTCCTCCCTCGGTGCGTAGCCCAGTGACGCGCTGTTGCCGATGTCGTAGTTCGCCTTGACCAAAGGCTCGCCGACCGCATCGAGCAGGGCGGCGAATGCCTCCGGCTGCAGGTCGCACTCCACGTGCAGCTCAACCCGGTGCCTGCGCGCCGCAGCCGCGGCGGCGCGCATCACGCCCACCGCCGTGGCGCGTTCCGCCTCGCTCGCCAGGGACGAGCTGTCGACGAAGGGCAGCACGGCGTAAGCCGCGCCCAGCTTCGCCATCCGCCCGACCAGCCAGTCGAGGTGCTCCTGGTTCGCGCGCTCCGGCTGGCCGTCCGGGGCCACGAGGCGGCGGGTCATGTAGTAGTCCGCGCAGACGGAACGGACCGCCACCCCGTGCTCGCGCGCCAACGCGTGTATCTCGGCGATGCCGTCGTCGGTGCCCAACGGGTTGCGTCCCTCGTTCGGCTCCTCGTAGATCCACTCGATGCACGCCAGACCGGCGGCGCGGGCGCGCGGGAACTCATCGCGCCATCCGTCCGCGGGGAATGCCTGGAACCGACCCCCCGCGCGGGGCAGCAGCCGGCCCTGCATGATGCCGACCTCGATGGTCATGCCGCCACCAGTTCCACGAGCTCGAGCCACGTGCCGTCCGGGTCGCGGCAGAAGGTGACCCGGGCGCGCCCGTCGGGTGACAGGCGGGGCGCCGTCGTGAACGGCGTGCCCTCGGCGGCGAGGCGAGCATGCAGTGCGTCGATCGCGTCGACCTGCAGCGCGACGTGGGTCGGGCCGACGCGATTCAGCGGCCGCCCGTCGGCAGGCTGCGCGGCGGGCTCCCGGAACTCCAGCAGCTCGAGCTGGGCCGTGCCGGCGCCCTGCAGCTTCACGGTACGCAACCGCGCGTCCTTGATGCCGAGAATCGCGTCGATAAACTCGCCGTGCTCGTCCATCTCGCGCACGACCTGGAACCCCAGCGTGCCGCAGTAGAAGCGCAGCGCCCGCTGCAGGTCCGAGACCACGACGCCGGCATGGCGAACCGCGATCATCAGGCGTAGCCCTCGGCGAGGATCTCGGCGAGCGCCTCCTCCAGGACATCCATGCCCTCGTGCAGCGCCGCCTCGGGCATGGTGAGCGGCGGTCCGAACTTGATCGACTCGCGGCCGGTGTGGACGAACAGCACGCCCTTGTGCATGGCGCGCTCGCACACCAGACTCGCCAGCAGCCCGTCCGGCTCGCCGGTGTCGGGCCGGCGAAAGAGGAGCGCAGCCAGCATCCCCTTGCCGACCACCCGCGAGAGCCGCTCGGGTTGGCGCTGCTGCAGCGCCCGCAGCCGCCCTAGTAGGATCGCCCCTTTGCGCTCCGCCGCCGCGATGAGGCCGCGGCCGAGCAGCTCCTCGAGGCTCGCGAGGCCGGCGGCGCACGCGAGCGGGTTCGCCGAGTGCGTACTGCTCATGGAGCCGACCTCGGGGAGATCCAAGAGGTCCGCACGGCCCAGCACCGCGGAGAGCGGCAGGCTCGAGCTGATGCCCTTGCCGCACGCGATCAGGTCCGGCTCCACGCCGTAGTGCTGATGCACGAACAGCCGGCCGGTGCGGCCGAACCCGCCCTGCACCTCGTCGAAGCCGAGCAGGATCTCGTGCTCCGCGGCGAACCGCGCGAGGGCCTGAACGTAGTCGGCGGGAATCAGGGCCGCCGCCCAGCCGATGTAGGCCTCCAGCATGAAGCCGCACAGGTCGGCGCGCGGGTCGATGCCCTTCGCCTCGAGCAGGCGCACGTGCTCGGCGAAGCGGTCGGCCCCGGTCTCCCCGGGCGCCAGCGACCATTCGTACGGAAACGGCAGCTGATGGACGTTCGGATCCTCGTAGCCGATCCAGGTGCGCCCGGCCGCCGTGCCGCCGATCATCGCCGCGCCCTGGGTGCGTCCGTGGTAGGCGCCTTCGAACGAGACGATGCCGAGGCGGCGCTTGCCGCGGCGCTGGCCGTTCATCCGCATCAGCTTTACCACCGCCTCCGTCGCCTCGGTGCCCGACGACATCAGATAGGCCTTGCCGAACTGGGCCGGGCTCGCCTCGACGAGCCGGCGGATGAACTGCGCCCGGATCTCGGTGGGGTAGCTGTAGGTGTGCAGGAGGTCGCGGTCCAGCAGCTCGCGGATCGCCGCCTCGACGCGGTCGTTGGCGTGCCCCACGTTCGCGACGAAGATGGTCGACGTGAAGTCGATCCAGCAGTTGCCCCAGCGGTCGAAGACCTGGAAGTCCTTGGCGCGATGCCAGATCACCGGCATCTGGCCGTGCATGGATCGCGACTCGAAGTGGGCCAGGTCCTCCAGGATCGGCACCGACTCCGGGACGGGCAACGGTGTCTGGACGCAGCGCAGCGCGGTCCTCACGAAGGGTTTCGCGACGGGTACGCGGGAGAACGAAAAGGCGGAAGAGGCCATGCGCGGTCAGCGGGTGGTTGGCGATGCGAGGCGGCCGGCGAGCGGCCAGGGGCGGCGAGCCAGAGCGTACTCCAGGCGCTCGAACTCCTCGGCCGTGTCCAGCTCGATGGAGAAAGGCGTCTCGAGCCCGAGCACGCGCGGTCCGAAAATGCCTTCCCGGCTTGCCGCGACCTGCCGGGCGGTCACAATGTCGACGTAGCCGTTGGGCTGGAAGGCGGGCGGGAAGGACTGTCGCGGGAGATTGTAGTACTCGGGGCGCGGATCGTGGGGGAACAGCCCCACCAGCCAGCCGTCCTCGAGCCCCATCATCTTCTGCGGCGGCTCGGGGAGGCGGTGTACGGAGCGCAGCCCGGTGGCCTCCGGTCGCGCGCAAATCCGGCGCACCGCCTCGTCGATGAGCGCCGCGTCCCGCAGCGGCGTGGTCGGCCGCAGCAGCACGACGAGCTCGGGGGCGTCGCCGTGGGCGCCGAACCAGTCGATCGCATGCTCGACGTAGGCCCGGTCCGGTGATGTGTCCGCGGCCAGGTGGGCCGGCCGCATGAACGGCACCTGCGCACCGTAGCGGCGGGCGATCGCGGCGATCTCCTCGGAGTCGGTGGAGACCACGACGCGGTCGATTTCCGTGCACGCCAGCCCCGCGACGATCGAGTAGGCAATCACTGGATGACCCGCGAGCGGCCGGATGTTCTTGCCCGGCACGCCCTTGGAGCCGCCGCGTGCGGGAATGATCGCGATGGCCTGGTTTTTCGAAGCGTTCGTCATTCGGGCTTCCGTGCGACGCCGAGCAGCATCACTTCGTTGGAGAAGCGGATGAACTTGTTCAGGCCGTCCGGCCACGGGGCGCCGGGATGGAACGGCCGGTAGGGAATCGGCAAGGCGGCCGTGAGCGCGCACAGCACCTTCAGCGCGGGAAAGCGCCAGACCGCGGGAAGCTGGTGGAAGTGCCGCACCTTCGCATCCTCGAGCCCCGCCAGCGTCAGCGCCTGCTCCAGCGATGGCGCGGTGAAGGGGGTGACGTGCGTGTGGTCGACGTAGAACGGTCCCCAGTGGTTGTGCACCCAGCTCGGCGTCATGACCACTGCGGTGCCCCCGGGCCGGAGCGCGGCCGCGCAGCGCGCAAGGAAGGCGTCCGGATCGCGTAGATGCTCGACCACCGACTTCGAGAAGACATAGTCGAAGGTTCCGCGTTCGAAGGGGAGGGCTTCGTGCTCCAGGTTCGCCACGCGGACGTCGAATCCGGGCGCATAGCCGGGCGCTGCCGGGGATACGTCCACGCCCGCCGCGCCGTAGCCGAGCGCGGCGAACCCGGCCATGAACTCGCCCCGGCCACAGCCGACGTCCAGCAGGCGGCCCGGGCCGTGGAACACCTCGTCGTGGAGCCAGCGGCACAGCCGGCCCGGATAGGGGCCGAACGGCACGCGCTTCGCGTCGTAGGAGACGGCCAGGTAGTCCGCGCGACCCAGCACCGATCCGCCGGAGGCGGCCCGGTCAGGGCGCTCCATCGAAGGGCCTCCAGTGCCAGGACTCCGAGTTGATCGCCTTGTCGTCGATGAAGACGTCCGCCTCGGGCTTGCCGAGGATGAGCTCGTGATAGCGGACGTTCCACGCGCGCATCTGGCCTTCCGTGACTTCGCGCCAGTCGATGCCGGTCGTGCTTCCGCGGGCGGTGAACAGCTTGATGTAGTGCCCCGCAGCGTACAGAGAGTTCACCACGACGATGCGCTCGGGATAGGGCTGCGCCTCCTGGTAGCGGCCGTCAGTCTTGGAGCACAGCGTCCCGTCGATGTCGAAGCAGTAGATCAATCGCGCTCATTCCCAGTAGCGCAGCTTCTTCGCGACCGCGCGCTCGCCTGCGTCGAAGCGCTTGGCGCCGTCGCCCACCACCGCCGGGATCTTGCGGATGGAGCCGATCAGGTTGATCAGGCCGGCGAGCTCCAGAGACGCCGCCTGGTCGCTGCCGTACATGGCGCGGTCCAGGGTGATGTGCCGCTCGACCGCGGCCGCGCCCATCACCGCGGCGACGATCGACGGCGAAACCGACGCCTCGTGCCCGCTGTAGCCGACCGGCACGCCGTAGCGCTCCCTCAACACGTGCAGCATCTGCAGATTGAGGTCACTCTCGGGCGAGGGGTAGGTCGACACGGCGTGCATGAGCATGAAGGGGCATCGCTGCGAGCGGAAGATCTCCACCGCCGCGTCGACGTCGTCGAGCGTGCACATGCCGGTCGAGATGAAGGTGGGCTTGCGCTCGGAGGCCACCGCGGCGAGGAAGTCGCGGTGCGTGACCATGGCCGAGGCGACCTTGTTGTAGGGGAGGTTGTACTGCCGCAGGAACTCCTGGCTCGGGATGTCCCATGCGGAGGCGAACCAGGGCAGCCCGAGCGCGCGGGCGTGCCGGTCGATCTCGTCGTACTCCGCCTTGCCGAACTCGAGGCCCTCCTTCTGCTGGCGTTGCGTGGTGCCCCAAGGGCTCTCGCGCGGCTGGGCGAGCACCTCGGGCGAGTACACGACGTCGATGGTGCGCTTCTGGAACTTCACCGCGTCGCAGCCTGCGGCCTTGGCCTGCTCGATGAGCCGCTTCGCGATCGCGATGTCGCCGTTATGGTTGATGCCGATCTCGGCGATGATGAAGACCCTGCGCGGGATGGGCCAAGGTTTGGCCTGCACTAGGTCGGTGGCGAACTCGAACCCTGCGGACATCGCTGCTCCCCGGACGGCAGCCTGCAGCCGCGCGTCGAACCTGTTTTTAAATCACCGGAGTATACCCGCCCAGGGACCCCGGACGGGGGCGCGCCCAACCTGCCGCGTGTCAGTCCAGCGCGTCGTAACCAAAGATGCGCTCGGCGATCTCGAGCGTGCGCGTGGTCTCCGCCAGCGTGGGCAGGCGCGGCGTTGCGGCGCGCTCCAGGCCGAGAAACTCGTTGAGCATGCCCGTCAGCCCCGGCTTTACCCCGGCCGGTTCGGCGGGCAGGTCTACAGGGGACACCTTGAACTCCCCCGCCCACTGCTCCTGCGCCGTCTCCAGGGGGCACATCACCAGGCGGCGGCGCGGGGTCGTGACCTCCACCCGCCAGCGCCCGGCCGTTCCCCACGACGCGAGATAGGCGAGCAGGGCGCCGCCGTCGGTCTGCCCGCTTCCCGCGAAGATCGAGCCGGCGGGATGCCATTCCACGGCGCCGCTACGGCGGCACTCGAGGTCGGCGCAGGGGCCTGCGAGGTGCAGCGCGAGATCGACGACATGGGTCGCGTTGGCCAGCCCCCAGCGCTCCAGCACCGCGCGCGGAAGGCGTTTCTTCTCGCGTTCGGCGAGAACCAGGCGCTCCACCTCGGTCGCCTCGAAGTAGCAGGCGACGATGCCTCCGTCGGCGGCGGCGGCGCTGCGGCAGTACGCCGTGGCGGGGTAGAAGCGACGGTTGAACGCGACGCTCGCCCCGACGCCTGCCGCCTTCAGGTCGCGGTCCAATGCGCGCAGCTCGCTCGAGGAGAGCGCGCCCGGCTTCTCGATCAGGAGCTCCCGCGCTCCTGCGGCGGCAGCCATGCGTGCGACCGCCGGCAGCGCGTCCTGGGTCACGCATACGATCGCATGCGTTGCCGCTGGCGGCAGCATATCCCCGGGGCGCGCGCCGCCCACGCCGAAGCGCGCTCGCAGGGCGGCGGCCGCCAGTTCGTTGCGGCATACCAGCGCCGTGCGCGTGCCCGGTACGCCGAGCGCCCCGAGCGCGAGCAGGTACTCGCGAGCCATGTCGCCGCACCCGTAAACGGCGACGGTGGGTGTTGTGCCGGGCGGCGCCCCGGCGTCGGACTGTCCGTTCATTGCGAAAGTTCTCCCAGTCGCTCGTCCGGGATCGGATGCGTCGAGGCAGCGCGCGCCAGGAAGTCCGTGATGCGGGCGGTCGCCGGTGTCCCGGCCTTTCCGGTCAGGAACGCCTCCCGGAAGGAGGTGTCCTTCGCGCGGGCATCCGGAACGAAGGCGCGCGCGCCCGCGGCCCCGAGCCGCGTGAAGAAATCCTCCTCGCGTTCCGCGAAGACTGCACAGCGCCGCTCCAGCAGTTCCCGGGCGCGCGGCACGAGGCGGTAGGTCTCGCGATCTGCGTACAGGAGCAGCGGCGCGTCGGTTGCCAGGACGTGCAGCAGCGGCGTGCTGGGGCTCTCCAGGACGAACGCGTCGGCCTCCCCGAGGCACTCGGACAGCGGGGCATCCCGCGCGATACGGACCCCTTCGAACGGGCGATCCCTGAGCCAGTCGACCACCGGAGAGGGGACCTGCGGGTAGCGTCCGGGGAGCGGCAACTTCAGCAGCACGTCGACGAACAGGCTCTGCAGCGCTTCCACCAGCCGCCGCAGGAATCGCCAATAGGCGATCTCCGGCGGAAAGACGTATCCCAGGTAGCGGCAATCGCCAACGGTCGCGTTGACGACGACCATGGCGCGCGGACGCTCTGCGCGCCGAACCCTGTACGGCTGCCGGTGCACCGCTTCCTCGACCCAGGGCAAGCCGAGCGCCACCGGTCGCGCCCGGGGCGTCTCCGCGCGCCACCGCGCGAGGGGCGAGGGTCTCAGGAACGTGTTCCGACTCTCCGGCCCACCGCAGACGAAGTAATCGCACTCTGCCATGTCGTAGCGCTCGTGGGTGGGGAGCAGGCTGAAGCCGAGGAATCCGCCGTAGTGATGCGAGACGAACGGAACGCCGTGCCGGCGCGCGGCACGCGCAATGGCGAAGTTCCGGTCGACGAGCCCGCCGGCGATGATCACGGCGTCGCGCTTGCCTTGGAGGACCGCATCGGCGCGTACCGCGCAGTCGAGCACGTCCGGATAGCGCTCCCGCAGGACAAGCTCCAGCAGCGGCGCGATCCACTGCAGGAACCGGACGCCGCGATGCTCGAGGCACGCGTCCACGTCCGGGTCCGCCAGCACGGCTGCGGCCAGTGCATCGCAGCGCGCACGCCGCGTGGGGTCGCCGGCGGCCGGGGCTGCGGCGATGACTGCTTCGAGCGCCGCGGCGGGATGGCCGCGCGCCGACCACGCGGCCGGGATCGACGTGCCGAGGTCCTCGAACAGCGCGTGCAGCAGGAGGGGACCGGATGGGGCCGGCGCGGCACGGCGGCGGCCGGCGGTGAGACGGCCGACCCATTCCCTGGCGCGGTGCGCGGGCGGCATGCGTCGGGGCGGCGGTAGGCCCGCGGACGACGCAGGCGCGGGCGATGCGGGCGCGGCTGCCGCAAGCGGCTGCTCCAGCGGGTGCTCGATCCAGCGCACGCCGACGTCGCGCAGCGCGGCGACGGCGGGAACCAGCCGCGAAGCGAGACCGGTCGCGGGTTTGTCGAAAGACGTGATGCCGGAGATGGCGTAGGGCGGCATGCGGAAGGCGATCACCTCCGCGGGTGCAAGCGTCTCGAGCGCCCGCCAGACCTGCTCGATGCGGATCAGCACCCCGTCGATGTTCGTCTTGAGGTAGTGGAAGAACGCGCGCATGGAGACGTCCCCTGCCCCGGCGCACGCGGCGAGCTCGGTTGCCGCGATCCCGTCGACGTGGTCGCACAGCCGCTCGACGCGGTCGATGCCGTCGTCACCGAGCGCGTGAAACGCGCTCTCGGGCGCGAGTGCCTCGATGCTCAGCGCGCGGCGGCCGGCGCGTTCGCACGCGTAGTCGACGAGCGCGTTCATTGCGACGACCAGCGCATCCGCGGGCGCCGCGGCCGCCTGCTCCGGGCTTTCGGCGAACGCCACGAGTGGCCCGGTCATGCCATTTCGGCCGGCGCGGCCGTGCGCTCGAGATCCTGGACCACGGCGCGCGCGAGTTCCGCGGCGACCATGCCTATGCCTTCGGGAGTGAAGTGCACGGCATCGACGAAGTAGCGGCGGTCCTTGGGGACGATGTCGTCGAGCGGGACGAAGGGAAGGCCGAACTCCCGGGCGAGGCGCTCGTACAGGGCGTTCTCCAGCTCGACGCCCTCGCGGAGCTTCCGGTTGCGAAGCGAGTCGTTATGCAGGAAGAACACGTAGCTGCCGACGATCGCGCGGATGCCGTGCCCGCGGCAGAGCAGTAGCAGGTTGCGCAGCGCCATTTCCTCGGCGACGAGCGGCCGGTAAGGCCGCGTGTAGTCTGGGCGCGCCTTCTCGATGCGCGCGAGCACTTCGTTGCGCACGTTTCCGGTCCCGACGAGGCGGTCGCGGGCGAACTCGTAGCTGTGCCACCAGGGCAGCTTCGGAAACAGATAGCCGAGCCGGATCGACGCTAAGACCTCGCCGAGATTGCGCCGGCCGTGCGCGTAGTCGAGCTCGTAGCGTTCCATCAGATGCAGGGGCAGGTCGTTGAGCCCCTGGTAGAAAATCACGTAATCCGGTTTGAAGTGCACGACGTTGAGGGCGAAGTCGATCAGCACGTCCAGCGTCGTCCATCCGCCGATGCCGCAGTTCATCACCTCGACGCCGTCGAAGCGACGGCGCACCGCGGGGTCGGCGTCGAGCGCGTCGCGCAGCGTGTCTGGGTAGTTGTAGTCGCGCTCCTCGTCGGCGATGTTGTTGGCCGTGCCGGAGGAGCCGAGGCAGGCGATGCGCAGCGTGCGCGGACGGCGTTCCATGGGCAGGTCCGGCCCGAAATGCCCGATGCCGTTCAGGCGCAACGGCTCCCGGAAGGACCAGTATCGGTTGGGCCACAGCGCGTAGGGCAGGCGCTGGTTGAGTGCGATGCGCCCCTGCTTGCGGTATGCGAAGGTGAGGAAGGGGTGCGGAACGACATGGCCCTCGTCCCACGGAAAGCGCAGCGCCACGAAATAGTCGCGTCCGTGCCGGCGGCGATGCCATGCGCGGAATGCGATCTCCGTCGCAAGGAGCGCGGCCGCGACGGCGCAGCAGATCGCCAGGAGGACGGCGATGCTCACGTGAAGTCGAAGGCGGATTGCCCGCTGGTCTCTAGCAGGTCGAACAGCAGTTCGTACGCGGGCATCACCATCGCGAGCCGCGGCTGCGGCGGAGCGGCCCCGTCGCGCAGCGCCCGCACGAAGGCGGTGGTCAGGTCGGACAGGCTGGCGGCCTCCAGCCCTGCGGCCTGCCGCGTGGAGTAGTCCTTGCCGTAGAGATACGTCGGGTGGTACATCCCGGGCGGCCGCTCGTGGATGATCCCGGTATCGCTGTGCTGGTCGATCACCCAGTGCCGGTCGGGAGCGACCACCGTGATGGTGGTCGGTGCGGAACTGGCCGCGCACGAGGAAAGCAGCAGCCGGGAGCCGTCGGGGAACGCGAAGAGGCCGCGGCCCCCGTAGTCGCGAAAGCGCGCGCCGCGCCCGCTGCCGATCGGCAGTGCCTCGATCTCGCCGAACAGGAGACGACCTTCCGACTGCCCGGCGAGGTGAAGTGCGAAATCGATCCAGTGGATGCCGTTGCACCCGAGGCCCATGGCGCCCGAGGAGACCGAGATCACGAACGGGCCGCCGGCGCGGCGCAGGTCCTCGTAGCCGGGCAGGGTCCTGCGGTAGTGGTTCGCCCACGCGGGAACGCCGGACATGTCGACTACCTCTGTCAGGCGACGCACCCTTGTTCGGCTCTGTTCGAGCGGCTTTTCGACCAGGAGCGCCGATGACCGGGGCAGCGCCCATTCC
Source organism: uncultured Enterobacteriaceae bacterium (assembly GCA_964552535.1). Taxonomy (GTDB): domain Bacteria; phylum Pseudomonadota; class Gammaproteobacteria; order Burkholderiales; family SG8-39; genus CAZKHE01. The sequence goes on from CAZKHE010000019.1 coordinate 24,782, forward strand.
ACGCACTCGAGGCGTCCGTAGGCCGTCGTGGCGAAGATCGCGACGTCGAATCGCGCCGCGCCGTCTACGTCCGCGGGGGACGCGACCGCGACCAGCGCACCGGGAAACGCGGCGGCGCATGCCCGGCGGGCCTCCTCCGCCGGCTCGACGAGCACGACCGAAGCGTCGATGGAGGCCAGCCCGGACAGATGGCGCTGGCCCATGCGGCCGCCGCCGATCAAGAGGACCTTCATGCGACGGTCCCGACGGCCGGCGCGCAGATCAGGAAGACCGAGTCCGCGGCCCCTGCGTCTGCCAGCACCTGCTGGTAGGCCGCATGAAAGACGGGGTCGCTGAACAGCCGCCAGCGGTTCTGCCCGCCGCCGCGACCGTCCGCGATCCAGCCCATGGTGTTGCCAAGCGGGTAGCGCTGCATCTGGCTGTCCACCAGGATCTGCAGCCCCGCGCGCCGTGCCACTGCGCCCAGGGTGGCATTGTCGAAGTAGTACAGGTGATCGGCGCTGTAGTGATTGGCGCGATACGCGGGCACGTCGAACAGGCTGACCAGCACTTCGCGTCCGTTGGGGACCTCGATGACCACGCGATCGGCCCGCGGAAAGCGCACCACCAGCTCGCGCAGCAATTCCCAGGGCCGCGGCACGTGCTCCAGGACGTGGAAAAGGACGATGGTGTCGATGTCTCCGGGCAGGTCGTCGATGCGGTCGTGGCACACAATGCCGGTTTCGCGATGGAGCTTCACCATGCGGCTGCTGAGGTCGAAACCGACGACCCGCCCGAAACTCCCCTGCGCGCGTTTCAGAAAGCCGCCGATGCCGCAGCCGAAATCGAGCACGACGCGCTCACGGGGACGAGGGAGTTCGCGCTCCAGGCGCGAGATGCGCGCGAGGTTCCACGCCTCCTCGCGCTCCCAGAGGGGGGCGATATCGGCGGGAAAGTAGGTGTCCGCGCCGTAATGGCCCGTGCTGGTATGCGCGAAGCTCGCGAGGTGCACGAGCCCGCATGCGTCGCAGCGGCGCACACCGATGTCCGGGCGGTCGCCGCAGCGGTCACCGGTCGGGTGGGATCGGCCCTCGCAGAGCGGACACGACGCCGGGCCACCCCCGGTGGGGTCCATGGAAGGCGCGACTGTCATGCGGACGCCACCGGATCGGCCGGGGCAATGCGCCGGAACACTATGCAGCGCAGCGTGCAAGCGGCCTCCGCCGGTGCGAAATGCGCGACGTAGTCGGCGTAGCTGCTGATGAAATGGTCGTACATGAGTTCGTATCCGGCAGCGGAGAGCAGGGCCGCCAGTTCGTCCAGGTTGAAGAACCAGTGCGCCACCTGTCCCGCGCTGACCCCGGCGTGAGGGCCGCTTGCGAAGCGCACGTCCTGCAGGGCGGCAAATGTCCCGATACGCGTGGTGCTGAGGCGTGTCAGGCAGATATGGTCTGCCTGTCGGGACGCCAGCATCTGCAGCGTGCCCCGCCAGTCCTCGATGTACTGCAGGACGCTACTTGCGAGGACGATATCGTAGCGCCGGCGTGGCACGACGGTGGCGAACGTGCAGCCGGGTCGTTGCGCCATGAGGATGCTCCCCCTAGCACAATTAGCCGCGGAATCGACAATATCGTAGGCGATGACACTCGGCCCCGAGGGTAGTGCGGCCACGACCGTGAAGTACGTCGGGCCGAGCCCTCCGCCGAAGTCGAGCACCCTCACCGGGGTGGAAGTCGATCCACGTTCCGCGGCGAGCAGAGCGATGGGCACGTAGTAATGCTCAGGGACGAGGCGACCGGCGTCATAGTCCGTCGCTACACTGCGGAGGTAGGATTCTGCGCTGTCGAGCCACGCGACCGAATCGAATGCGTTGCCGTGCTCCTGCCACGCGCCCGCCAGCGGCGAGAATAGTTGACTCGGGGTCGCGGGGGGCTCGATGGGCACAGTCGATACGCCGCCGAGCCAGTGGCGCAGCAGGCGCCTCATGCGTGCCGCTCGCCGCGTTCGGCGACGGTCGGCCGCCCCGCCTTCGGCGTTCCCGGACGGTCGAGCCGCGAAGTTGACCATCGCGGCTCGACCACGATCAACGCGCCGCGCGTGCTCGCGTAGCCCTTGTGAGTCACGACGTCGGCCTCGTCGTCCTCTGTGACCACGAAGTCGAGCACATCCGGCTTGCCGTCGTGCCCGTACTCTCCGCTGGAGCCGAGGGCAAGCACCGCGTAGATCCAATACCGCCCGGCTGTAAGCAGACGTCGCGGCAGCGGCACACGGGCGCGGTAGGTTCCTCTGGCGCGGGACTGCAGCAGGCACGGCTCCAGATCGGTGTCGTGCGACTGGTAGATCAGGACACCGTCGCGGCTGACCGCAAAGATGATCATGCAATTGCGCACGTCGCGCTTGAGCTCATATTCGATTTCGAGCCAAACTTGCTGCGACATCCCGTACTCGCGGGTCGGCCTGCCGGCGTCGTCCAGCAGCGCCACCCGACGGATCAGCGCGTCCTTGTCGGGTTGGTCAGGGAACACCCGCTCCGATTGCCCTTCATTTGCGGTTCGGTTCGCCGCAAGGTACTGCTCGATGACTGCGTCCGTCGACCCGAACGCCATCACGCGTCCCCGGTCGAGGTAGAGGGCGCGCGTGCACAGCTTGCGTACCGCGGCCATCGCGTGGCTGACGAACAGGACGGTCCGCCCGGAGGCCGCGGTGTCCTGCATGCGGGCGATGCACTTTTCCTGGAAACTCGCGTCGCCCACTGCCAGCACCTCGTCCACCACCAGAATCTCCGGCTCGAGATGCGCTGCGACCGAGAAGGCGAGCCGCACGTACATTCCGGACGAGTACCGCTTGACCGGCGTGTCCAAGAAGCGCTCGACTTCCGCGAACGCGACGATCTCGTCGAACTTGCGGCGGATCTCTGCGGCCGGCATGCCGAGGATGGCGCCGTTGAGAAAGATGTTCTCGCGACCGGTCAGCTCCGGGTGAAACCCGGTGCCGACCTCGAGCAGACTGGACATACGGCCGCGCAACTCAATGCGACCCGCGGTGGGCTCCGTGATGCGACTGAGAATCTTTAGCAGCGTGGATTTGCCCGCTCCGTTGCGCCCCACGATGCCAAGCCGTTCGCCGCGTTCGACGGAGAAATCGATCTCCCGCAGCGCCCAGAAGTCCTCGTGGGTTTCGCGGCGCAGCACCGGGAGTTCGCCGCGCGCGAGCGCGCGCAGGCGAGCCGCGAGCAAGCCCGTCAAGGTGTCGTGACGTGCGCGAACCTCGTGGGCGATGGTGTACCGCTTCGACAGGCCGGTAACCGCAATGGCGGGCTTCATGTAGGTCAAATCACGTCGACGAAAGTGCGCTCGACTCGCCGGAACATCCAGATACCACTGCCAAGGATGAGGGCCGTCACGGCGCAAGAAGCGGCCAAGGCGTCGGCAGGGAACACGAAAGGCCCGCCGAGCACCGCCCATCGGAACCCCTCCACCACCCCGACCATCGGATTGAGGACATACAGTGGCCGCCACCCGCCCGGGATCAGCACCGAGGCGAAGCCAATCGGCGAGACGTACAGGCCGAACTGCAGGATGAACGGCACAAGGTACTGGAAATCACGGTATCGGACGTTCAGCGCGGAGAACCAGACTCCCAGTCCGAGCGCGGTGAGGAAGCCGAGGGCTGCAAGCACCGGCAGCGCCAGGAATCGCAGAGTGGGCGAATAGCCCGACCATGCGGCGAGAAGCAGCAGGAGTACGAACGAGATAGCGAAGTCCACCAGTGCCACGGCCGTAGCACTCGGTGGAACCAGGAGTCGCGGGAAGTAGACCTTCGAAATCAGATTCGAGTTCGCCACCAAGCTATTGCTGGCGTCGGAGAAGGCGGAAGCGAAGAGGTACCAAGGAACCAGACCGCAGAAGACCAGCACGCTGTAGGGGACGCCCTCCGAGGGTAGCTTCGCGATCCGCCCGAACAGGAGGGTGAATACCACCATGGTGACAAGCGGGCGGATTACCGCCCACGCGATGCCGATCGCAGTCTGCTTGTAGCGGACGGACACGTCGCGGCGTGCAAGGAAGAACAATAGTTCTCGATAGCGCCAAAGGTCGGTCCAGTAATGGCGATCTTGCCTGCCGGCCTCGAGTACGAAAACCTCGTCCTCGGGGCTTAGAGGCATCCTTTGCGGCGACGAGTTCATGCGCAGCTGATCAAAGGCCGCCCCGGGCCGCAACCGGCGTTTGGTCCGAAGCCGCGCTTTCCGCATCGCGGGTGATCGCAGCCGTTCGCCGAGCTAGGGCCGACGCTTGACCGCAAGCCTTCCATGCTCGATGAACTCCTTCGGGCTGCGGATCAGCGCACCTGTATTCAGGACGTCGAAGGCCAGATCGTCCAGCGGCTTATCCACGAGGCAGACGCTGCGCGTTAGAGAAGAGATCATGATGGCCCTCATCGTGGCCCTGCAGGTCCCATAGGTCGGTCCAAAGCGGGAGGAAGCAGCCGGGCGCCGCGTACTCCGCTATTGCGTCCTCCAGTACTGCAAGCGGAACCTTGCGGCGATTGAGCGCCTTTCCCTTGGCACCACTGGTGGCCGGCGCGCTGCCACAGTCCCCGGACGCCGTTGCCGACTGCGATGCCGGCAGCAGACGCGGATAGCCCTCGTCCATGGTCTTGAGGGCGAACTCGAACTCGAAACGCTGGGCGTCGGCCGGCTGGAATCCCGTCGACTCTGCGTCGCGGGGACGGATTCCGGGAAGGAAGCGAAGCAAGGAAATCCCCCTAGCTGCACTTCGCAGCCATTGTTGTTCAAGTCGGTACCGGGCCGCAGAGAAGCCGTGCAGACTCCCGAAATTGTACCCGGCGAGCCGCCATTCCGCGCAGCCGCGTCCACCTCGCGGAAAACGGCGTTCGCGCCCGTGCTTCGCCAAGCTGGGAACTCAGGCGACACGCTCGGTCGGGTCGGCACACGGCCCGAAGGTCATGCAGGAACGCCGCCGCTACCGCTGCCTCACCACCCGAGTGAAGCCATCGGTGAGCGGTTGCATCATCAGTCCCAGCGGGCTGCGGCTGCCGGTGACCACATGTGCCTCAACGGTCATGCCTGGCCGCAGCTCACCGCCGTTCGCCGCGTCGGCGTCACCCTCGGCAATGCGCAGTCTGGCGATGTAATGCGCGTGCGCCACGGCTGGCGTTCCCGGCTGGCGCACTGCTCCGTCGACTGGCTCGTAACGGTCGGGCGAAAGGATCGCGACGGTGGCGGGCACCTCGATGGTCCGGCTTCGCAGCCGCGAATGCACCCGCACGAAGGCCTCCTGCCCCACGCGCACGTCCTCCACGTCCCCCGGATCGACCTGCGCCTCGACGATCAGCGCGTCGCTCGCGGGTACGATGTCGAGGAGGCGATCGCCGGGCTGGACAACGCTTCCCACGCCGAGGCGGCGCACGTCGTGCGCGATGCCGTCCACCGGCGCGCGAACCTCGGCGCGCGCGAGCTGGTCCCGCGCCACGCCGGACTGCTGTTCCAGCGTGGCGATGTCCGGGGCGATTTCGGCACGCTTGCCGGCGGCGGCCTCGACGTACTCGCGCAAGGCCTGGTCGCGATCGAGGGTGGTCTGGGTCAGCTGCGCGGCGACCATCGCCTCGTCCGAGCGCGATTCGCTCAGCGCTGCGTGCAGCGCCTCGATGCGTCGCTCGAGCTCGAGCAGCTTCGTCTTCAGTCCGTACCCGCCCTCCATCAGGCGGCGGTAGTCGTCCCGCTCCTGGGTGCTGAGGGCAATCTGCCGTTCCACCGCCTCCGCCTGACGCGTCAGCGCGCCGCGGCGCCGCTCCAGCTCGCGGCGCTGGACGTCGAGCGCCGCGAGGCGCTCATCGAGCGCGCGCCGCCGGCTCGCGAAGAGCTCGCGCTGCGCGTCGATCATCGGCGTCGCACCGGCACGCCGCGCCTGGTCGATCAGGCCGGGCGGCAGCGTCAGCTGCGCGGCGCGCCGCTCCTCGGCCGCGAGCCTGGCCTCCACCGCGCGCAGGTGCACGAGGCGCTGTTCCATCGAGGCGGATTCCGCCTGCGCACGCGTGGTCTCGAGGACCATCAGGGTGTCGCCGGCGCGCACGGGATCGCCCTCACGCACGCGCACCTCGCGCACGATCCCTCCTTCGAGGTGCTGCACCGGCTTGCGCTGCCCGTCCACCACCAGCTTGCCCGGCGCGATGACCGCGACCGGCAGTTCGACCAGCGCACCGACCGCGACGATCAGCACGAGCAGAGTGCCGGCGAGCAGCCACGCACGGGCCAGCTCGCGCCGTGGCGAGAGCAGGTCGTTGGCCGCCTCGCGTGCGGTGAGCACGGCGCTCACGCCGACCTCGCCGTGTCGCGCCGCTCCTCGCGCAGCACGCCGAGGAGCTCCTGCGGCGAGAGCAGACGCACGATGCGGCCCTCGGCGAGCAGCGCGATGCGCGTGGCGTGGCGCATGAGGCGCGGCGAATGCGAGGCCACCAGCACGATGCCGCCTGCCTGGGCCGTCTCCACCATCGCGCGCGCCACGCAGCTCTCGCCGTCGGGACCCACCTCGGTCTCCGGCAGATCGAGCGCCAGGACCGACGGGCGGCCGAAGAGCACGCGCGCCAGTGCGACCATCCGCCGCTCGCCGGGGGAGAGCGGCCGTCCATCGGCCTCGATGGGCGTGTCGAGGCCCTCCCGCAGGCGCGAGAGCAGCGGCAGGAGTCCGGCGCGGGCGCAGGCGTCGCGCAGGGCCTCGCCGTCGACGGGGTCGGCGTGGCGCGCGATGTTGTCGGCCAGCGTCCCGGGCAGGAAGGCCGGCGTCTGCTCGACGTAGCCGATGCGCGTCGGGAGCGCCGTGCCGAGGCGGCTCGCCGGGTCGATATCATCGAAGCGCACGGTGCCCGTCGCCGGCGCCGCCAGCCCGGTCAGCAGTGCGAGCAGCGCGCTCTTGCCCGCCCCTGGCGGCCCCATGATGCCGAGCACCTCGCCGCGCGCGACCGTCAGGTCGATGTCGATGAGGGCCGGGCGGTCGGCGCCGCCGGGCAGGAAGGCGTGCGAGGCGCGCAGGGAGCCGACCGGTGCGCCGTCGGCCGCTGCCGTGGCGGGCGTTCCAGGCGCGTCGCGAAACGCCGCCGCGCGGCGGAGGGCGTCGAGCGCGTCGCGTGCCGGCAGCCACGCGGATGCGATCATTTCGATTGGCAGCAGCGCCCGCGCCGCCAGGATCGATGCGGCGAACACCCCGCCGAGCGTCACTTGCTGCCCCACGGCGAGCCAGGCCGCCACCGCGAGCACGAGGATCTGCACCAGCGCGCGGAGCGTGCGGGACGCGTAGACCATCGCGATGGCCGTTTCGGCGCCGCGGGTGAGCGGGGTCAGCGCGGCGCGTCGCATGTCCAGCCAGTGAGCGGCCAGCCGTCCCTGCGCGCCGGCCAGGCGATAGCCGGGCATCACCGCACCGATGGCGCCGGTGGCGCGGCGGTCCTCGTCCGCGGCGCGCCGCGATTCGTCCTGAGCGCGGCGCGCGAAGTGCTGCCCGGCCCAGAGGACGAGCACGAGTACCGCGGCACAGCCGAGAATGGTGAAGCCCAGCGCGGGATGGAGCAGGAACGCGGCGAGCACGAAGATGGGGCTCCAGATCGCGTCGAACAGTGCGCCGGCCGCCGGCGACGCCAGCGCCGCGCGGGCGGCCCCCATGCGCTCGAGGGGGGCGTCACCGGCGGTGAGCCCCCGCCACTCGCGCACGTTGCGCGCGAGCGCGGCCGAATGCGCGGCCTCCAGCCGGTTGGCGACACGTACCAGCACCCGTGCGCGCAGGGCTTCGAGCACCCCCGCGACGATCACCATGGCCCCGAAGACGGCCGCCAGCACGACGAGCGCGAGGCCGCTGCGCGTCGACAGCACGCGGTCGTACACGTGGAGCACGAAGAGGGAACTCGCCAGGCCCAGCGCATTGGACACGGCGCTGAGTCCGGCGAGCGAGAGGAGAACGCTTCTCATGGAGGGCGGGGCGCGCGGCCCCGCTCCGGTATGGTCACGCGTTGTCCGTGCGGCCCTCGAAGTAGCCCCAGTTCACGAAGTGCCAGGCGGCGAGGTCGGCGTTGCTGCCGAACGCCGCGGCCACGTCGGGATAGTTCGCGAAGTACTGCCCGGCGTTGAAGCCTTCCGCCCGTCCTTCGCCGGCCCCGTACTGGATGTAGTGCTGCGCACCGAGCATGTCGTAGTCGGACGCGCTGCGCCCCGCGCCCCGATCGCCGTAGGCCTGGATCAGGTCCCCGTAGGAGGCGAGGTACTGCACGCCGTCGAAGCTGGTGGTGCGGCCTTCGTTCGCGCCGAAGAAGACGTAGTGGTCGAACCCGCCCTGGCCCTGCGCGCCGAAGGCTGCGCGCAGGTCGCTGTACGAGGCGATGTAGCCCAGCGCGTCGAAGGGCGTTGCGGTGGAGGTGGAAACGGAGGTCCCGTTGCCTTGGAACAGCACGTTCTCCATGTTCACCAGGCGGTCCACGGCCTCGCTGCCCGAAGTCGGTACGACGGCGACCAGGCCGTTGTAGGACGTGAGGCGGTAGTTGCTGCTCGACCCGGCGTAGATCGCGGTGTCGTCGCCCCCCAGTCCGTTCAGCACGTCGCTGCCACCGTAGCCGCGCAGAGTGTCGGCGAAATCCGTTCCCTGGTGGTAATCGTTGCCGGCGAAGATGGTCGTGTATGCGGCGTTGGTGTTGCCGGTGGACACCCAGTCGGCGAACTGGGACGCGGGCAGCGAGAGGTCGATCATGTCGAAGACGACCTGGTTGTTGTCGATCTCCAGGATCCGGTTGATCGTGCCGCTCGTCGGTACCGGCCCGCCGCCGTACCCGAAATTGCTGCCGAACAGGACGACGTAGTAGTCGGCGTCCCCCAACGCGCGGAAGTCGCCGGAGTTGAGGTCCGGCGTCTGCGACGTTACCGTCAGGAATGAGTAGCCGCCCACTGCGGCCTGCGTCATGTCGAGGCCGAGCGAACCCGGCCCGGCGTAGAGAGAAGCCATCGTCAGTTCTCCATGTCACGTCCCCCGATGGGTGGCGCCTCGCCGGTTGACCCGATCTCCTGGCGGCTATCCTGTCTCGCGCGGCCGCGCCACGAGGAAGACGAACTCGTCGTCGAGCACCCGATGGCGAATGAGGGTGTCCTCCATCTGCATCAGGATGCGCAGCCAGTCGTCGGCGAAAGCGTCCTCGTTGGCGCGTGCGAAATCGAAGTGGCCGGTCATGTAAGAAAGAAGCGTGCCGCCGAAGCCCGTCCGCTCGACGATCTCGAAGCGCTCCTCGATGGCGGCGATCAGGCGCGGTCCGATGACGGCCTCCGACGGGTCGAGAGCAATCATCTCGGCCTCGGTCGGCGGCGAATACAGGATGCGTTCGCGCTCGTCCGCCGCCGCGGGATGGCGGCCTTCGTCGTCCCGCGGCAGCGGCCGCAGTTCTCGGGGCATCGCGTCGAGCGCAGCGCGAATCCAGCGGGTCTGCAGATCGGACAGCTGGAACCGCCGCGGCCCGATGTACTCGACCATGATCAGCAGGGCGCGGGGGGCCAGCGCGTGCCTGAGGCCGGCCAGGCAGTCCTCGATACGCTCGATGTGATGCAGGACGCCCTCGGCGATGATCCAGTCGAACGGGCCGTCGAAGCGGTCGCGGTTCAGATCCGCAACGACGTGTTCGACGTTGCTGTAACCCAGTTCGACGGCGGCGGCGCGCGCGCGGGCGAGCGCCCGGTCGGCGATGTCGCTCGCCAGAATGCGGCCGCGGAAGCCGGCGGCGCACAGCGTGCGCTCCATGCTGCCCTCGTTGGCCCCCAGCAGCAGGCAACGGTAGTCCTCGCGACGCCGCGGCGAGGGCGCAAGCCCGAGCGCCGGCGCGAGATAGCGCGCCATCGCGTGCTCCAGCCAGCCGCGCTCCTCGTCCCCGGAGATCTTGCGGTTGATGGCGCGCTTGACGGTGGGCGCGCCGAGCCAGATCGCGTCGTAGGAGACCGGGGCAGGGGCGTTCCAGGGATTGTCGCCCGGCGGCGGCGGCTCGACGCGCGGCAGCTTGGCCCTGCCGTTCGGGAGCGCCACCTCGCTTCCGCCGAACAGCACTTCCACGCTGTTCTCCGTCTCGGTCAGATGCGCGGAGACGTCGCCCCAGAAGGCGGTGCGCCCATCGCCGATCCCGGCATCGCGCAGGTCGGCGCGGAACCCGTTGCAGCGAAGCGTCGCCACGATGCGACCGTTGACGCGCATGTCGACAGACAGTCGGCGGTGGGGGAAACGTCGGTCGAAGGCCCATCCGTATACGCCGGAGGGCGCGATGCAGTCCACATGGCCTTCCAGCGTGCGCCGCTCGACGGCCGTGCCGGCTGCCGGCGCGCCGCTCACCGCGGCTCCTCCAGCGCGACCTGCAGCGACACGCACCTTCGCATCGGGAAGCTCTCGTAGGGCGTGCGGGCGCGCCAGCGGTTGTGCGACTCGGCGGACAGGAAGTACGTCTCCACGTCGTCCTCGGCGCGGCGCAGGGTGTCGACGAGCACCGACTTCTCCAACCCCATGCCGTCGGCGAGCACGAACAGGCGCTCGAGGTGGTGGAGGTCGCCGGCGCCCTTCATCACGTGGTCGATCGCGTGCAGATGCCAGCCGCCGGGCTTGATGAAGCGACGCATCCCCCGGCAGACCGCCGGCACGTCGGGAATCGGGACGTGCTCCAGCACCGAGATCGAGTAGATGGCGTCGAAGGAGTTCGGCTCCAGAGTCGTGAGCTGGTCGGTGAACAGCTCGCGCACGTAGCTCACGTCGGGATAGGTGCGCCGGAAGATCTCGTACTCCCGTGGACCGTTCCCCGACCCGTCGTAAGGATCGACGACGGTCACCTGGTAGCCGAGCTGCACCAGCAGGTCGGCGACGAGCGGCTGGCCGGCGCCGATCTCGAGCAGGCGCGCGCCCGGCGGAACCTGGCCGAGGACCGCCTTGACCATCCACGGTCGCTGGACGTCCTTCAAATCGCCGGCGCAGGTCGCGAGGTCGGTGAGGTGATCGTGGCTGTCGCAGTAGTCGCGAACCGTGGCATAGCCGAGCGGCGGCGCGCGGAAGCCGGCATAACGGGTGACGAGCGCGCTCACGCGACCTCCCGTTCGCGGCGCGCCTCGCCTGTGCCGTGGTCCCCCAGGACGTCGGCGTAGAAGCGCGCGAGCCGCTCCGCCGAGCGGCCCCAGCTGAATCGCGTCTCCGCGAGGCCCCGCGCCGCCCGTCCCAGGCGCTCGCGCCACTCGCGGTCGGGCAGCAGGCGCGACAGCGCAAGCGCGATCTCCTGGGCATGGCCGTGCCGCAGGAGAACGCAGTCGCGGCCGTCCACCAGATGCCGGCCCACATTCGTGTCGGGGAGCAGCACCGGCTTCCCGCTGGCGAAGTACTCCGGCAACTTGGACGGGAAGCGATAGTCGTTGAATTGCCCGCGCCGGCCCGGCTGCACCAGGGCGTCGGCTAGGGAAAGGATGCGCGGGATCTCGGCGCGCGGGGCGAAGCCGAGCTCGACGCAGTGGCGGCCGATCTCGCGCTCGGCGTCGCGGTCGAAGAGCGGCGCGTGGTTGTTGCCGGTACGCACCAGTCGCGTCGGCAGACCGAGCCGGTTCAGCAGCGCGACCGCGATGTAGACGCTCGCGACCTCGCGGCTGTTCGCCGGGTGCGCGTTGCCGGTGTACGCGATCACGTACTCGTCATCCCGGATGCCGAGGCTTCGTCGCAGCGACGGATCCGCCGGCTCGCCCCACGGCAGGTCCGGGTCGTAGGCCGGCCAGATGACGCAGCCGGGCGTTGCCTCGGGCTTGAAGACCAGCAGCTCGTCCACGAGCGCGCTCACCCCCGCGGCGCCCGCGAGGAACGCGCGGCCCCGATGCGGATGGGTGAGGTGCGGCGGGACGAGCCCGTCGAGTTCGGCGACGTTCATGCGGTGGAGCGACACGTAAGGCCGTCCTACCGAGGCCTCGAGCAGGTGCGCCTCGTTGTCCTCGAGATGGACGAAGTACGGCGCGCCGGACGACGCCGCGATGCGCTCCGTGCCTTCACGCACCACCTCGCGCGGCGTCCAGGCGTGCACGAGGTCGGGGCCACGGCCGTCGGCGAACCGCCAGCCCTGCGCGACCACGTCCTTCTGGAGCAGGGTGCGGAACTTCGGCCGGCCCACCCGGAGCGTGGCTTCGGGACGCGCCGGAACGCATACGCCGACCTCGTGGCCGAGGTCGGCGAGCCGGTTGGCGAGGTTGAAGACGTGGATGCCGCCGTTGTTGTCGAGATCGGAGTAGGCGACGAACAGCAGGTTCATGCGGTCACCTCGTCGGCGCCGCGCAGCGTGTAGTCGAGCCGCGCGAGCGAAAGGTTGCGGTTGTAGTAGGGATCGCCGCGGGTGATGAGATCGCCCCAGGTGTCGCGCAGGAGCAGGCGGTCGACGAAATCGTAGTAGGTGCCGCGGGTTGCGCTCTCGTGGTGGTACAGGCGCGCCTGGGGCACGAACAGGATCCGCCGACCCGAGGCGAGCACGCGCAGGCAGAAGTCGACGTCCTGGTAGTGCGTCGCGTAGAGCTCCGACAGCCCGCCCAGCGTCTCGTAGTCGCGCCGGCGGCAGACCAGGCATGCTCCGGTCACCGCAGAGACCTCCCGGGTGCACGAAAGCGAGCCCGCGTAGCCGTCGGTCTCTGCCGGGAAGTGGCGCATCACGTGATCGGCCGTGCCGCGTGCGCCGATGACCACCCCCGCGTGCTGCACGGTGTCGTCGGGATAGAGGAGCAGCGGGCCGACCGCCCCGACGTCCGGCTGCTCCAGGTGGAAGACGAGGAGCTGCAGCCAGTCGGGGGTGATGACCTCGGTGTCGTTGTTGAGCAGGACCACGTACTCGCCGGCGGCTGCCGCGACGCCGAGGTTGTTGGCCCGCGAGAAGTTGAAGGGCTCGTCGTACGGCACGACCCGGATCCGGTACTGCTCGAGGATGGCGCGGGCGGTGCGATCGGTCGTGCCGTTGTCCACGGCGACGACCTCGAAGTCCGGATAGGTCGTGCGTTCGAAGATCGAGGCGAGGCAGCGCCCGATGTGATGCGGGGCGTCGCGCGTGGGGATGACGATGGAGACCTTCGGCCAGTGCGCCCGTGGCGGCGGCTCGAGCACGGCGTGGTGGTGGAAGTGCGGATCGGAGTGCACCCGCGCCGCGACGCCCTTGCGCTCGAGATGCGCGCGCACCGCCGCCACCTGCAGCTTCTCCACGTCGCCCTTGGCGTTGGCATCCGCCGCGATGCTGCCCGCCGTGGCCCGCCAGTGGTAGAGGATGTGCGGCACGTGGCGGATCCGCTGGGTGTGCTCGGAGAGCCGCAGCATGAACTCGTAGTCCTGCACGCGATCGAAACGCGAGTCGAAACCGCCGACGCGGGCGGCGAGCGCCCGCCGGAACACGAGCAGGTGGCCGACGTACATGACGCGCAGGAAGTAGTCGGGCGACCAGTCGGGCTTGAAGAACGGCTCGCTGCGGCGGCCCTCGTCGTCGATCTTGTCCTGGTCGGTGTAGAGGACGTCGATCTCCGGGTCCTCGTTCAGCGCGAGAACGATCTCCGCGAGCGCGTCGGGTGCGAGCGTGTCGTCGTGGTCGAGCAGCGCGACGAACTCGCCCTGCGCCAGCTCGAGCGCGGCGTTGGTCGCGCCGGAGATGCCGCGGTTGGCCGGCAGCGTCACCACCCGGATGCGTGGATCGGACGCCGCCAGGCGGCGGAGCGCGACCGAGGTCTCGTCCCGTGTCGACGCGTCGTCGGCGATGCACAACTCCCAGTCCGGATAGATCTGCTCGCGTACCGAATCCACTGCCGCGGCGAGCAGCGCGGGCGGAGTGTCGTGCACCGGCATGACGATCGAGATCACCGGCCGGTAATGGGCGTCCTCGAGCCGTTCGCGGGTGCGCGCGAGCATCCATCGCGAGCCCTCGCCGCTGAGCAGCGCCTGCATCGCGATGTCGCCCTCCGCGACCTGCCGCTGGTGATGCATCTGGAAGAGCAGGCGCTTGAGACTGCGCACGCCGTGCGCGCGCACGTGGCGCGCGGCGCTGTGCGCAATGCGCTTGAGGTCGCCGGGCCTGCGGACCCGGCTGCGCACGACGGCTGCTGCGACGCGCAGACCCGCCGAAACACGACTGATCGCAACGATCCGCAGCGCCTCGATCGTGAAGGGCGTGTCCAGGGTCGGCGGGTCGATGCGCAGACGGCGGATGCCGTCCGGCAGGCGGACCAGGACCTCCCCCTCGGCGTCGTTCGGTAGCCACACGGACGCTCGGGCCTCGACGTGGAAGCCACCGCCCGTGTCGAAGTACAGCTCGAGCGGCACGCGTCCTTCCACCGCTGGGATGCGCCCGCCCAGCCGGCACCAGCCTTGCGGCAGCACGCCAGGCACATCGAGCACCAGCTGCGGGTCCACCCCGGTGGCACGCAGACGGCCGTCCGGGAGTACGGCGAGGTCGTGCGCCGGCAGCAGCTGTCCGATGCCCCGCGGAGTGACCACCACGTTCACCAGGCCGTGCTCCCGCAGCGCCCGCTCCCGCATCGACATGGACCGTGGCCCGGCGAGCGCGAGCGCCACGCGATTCAGTCGATGCAGCGTGTCCCGCAAGCCCGCGTTCTCGTCCTCGGCCGCCTTCGCCCGGCGCTCCAGCGTCTCGATGCGTGCCTCGAGCGTCGTCTGCTGCTCGGCCATGCGCTCCTCGACGTTGCGCAAGGCCTTCCCCATCGCCTCCGCGCGGGCGTCGCCCTGCCGGCGCGTGCTATCGATCTCCTCGGCGGCGCCGCGCAGCGCCTCGGTGAGCCGCTCTCCCTCGGCTTCCAGTCCGGTGATGCGGCGCCAGTTGTACACATCGACGCTCGCGACCTCCCGGAAGAAATCCGGCACCGAAAAGCCGAGCCGCGCCAGGGCCTCGGTCTCGTCGGCGTCCTGCAGGATCTCGTAGAGCAGATCCAGCCCGAAAGCCCGCACCGGCTGAAGCGCGGCGCCGAGGGCCGTGCGCGCGAGCGCGAAGCGCAGCGAGGCGCCCGACTCGAGCAATGGCCGCGCCTCGGGGAAGACGGCGGCGAAGCGCTCGCGGTCGTCGAGTGCGAGGTAGCGGTGCAGCAGCTTCGACGTCTCCCACAGGTGACGGGCCACCGCGTCCGGCTTCGGCGCGCTCGTGTTCGCGTCGTCCGCGCGCACGCGGAAGCGCGTGAGCCGCTCCTCCATGACGTGGATGGGACCGTCCAGGCACAACCGGATCCAGTAGTCCAGGTCCTGCAGCTGCAGCAGGCGGAGATCGTGCAGCCCGACGCGCTCGACCACCTGCCGCCGCACCATCGCGGTCGGGCCGCAGAGGCAGTTGCCCTGCAAGAAGAACGTGCGCAGCCACTCCTCCGGCGCCCGGTTCGGCTGCTCGAAGACGCGGGCGGCGAAGTGGCCGTCGCCTTCGATGGCCCGGCCGTCCTCGTCCACCAGCAGGGGACGCGTGAACACCGCGCCGAGCTCGGGGCGCGCGTCGAGGACCGCGCATTGCCGCTCGAGCTTCTCGGGCTCGAATGCATCGTCGGACGGCAGGAACGCCAGGTACTCACCCGTCGCGTGCACCATGTTGTTGTTGGCCGTGGCCGACGGTCCGAGGTTGCGCGCATGCCGCCAGACCCGGATCCGGTCGTCCCGGAAGCTCGCGATGATTTCCGGCGTGCGGTCGGTCGAGTGATCGTCCGTGACGAGGACCTCGAAGTCCTGGAACGTCTGGTTCAGAACGCTCTCGATGCACTCCGCGATGTACCGTTCGTGGTTGTACGCGGGAATGCAGACGGAGACGCGTGGCGGACGAAGGGGCACGGCGGTTTCGATGAGTTCCGGGTGGCGGGCAGGGGGCGTTGGCGCTTGCGTGCCTGCACGGAGCGCGGGGTGACACCAAAGCAAGCCGGAAGCCCGATGCGGCGATCCGGGGTCCGAAAGTCGAGGCCGGGTGTGATTCCGTTGAGCCTCAGGCATTTGTCGACGCCTCTTACAGTGTTCGACGCGGCCCGCCGGCGCGCCAGAGCTCCCCGGTTGCCGGCGCGCGGGGTAGGAGAGGAGGATTTACCGATTGCGCGCGGCGACAAGCGCTTGGATCACCTGCGAGATCTGCGTCTCGGCCATCCCGGGATAGAGCGGCAGGCTCAACACCTCGTCGGCAATCCGTTCGGTGAGCGGCAGCGGCGGCCATGCCGCGCCTGCATAAGCCGCGGACCGGTGAGGGGGCTCGGGATAGTGGATCCCGGTGGCGATGCCGGCTTCGGCGAGCGCCGCGGCGACGCGGTCGCGCCCTCGCAGCCGCACCACGAAGAGATGCCACACGTGCGCGCCCGGGTCGTCGGCCGGCGGGACTATGAGCCGGTCGTCGCCGTCCAGGGCCTCGCGGTAGCGTTCCGCGATGCGTCGTCGGACTCCATTCCAACGCTCCACATGGGGCAGCTTTTCGGCGAGAAAGGCGGCCTGCAGCGCGTCCAGCCGGCTGTTCACGCCGGCGACGTCGTGGACGTACTTGCGGGTGGAGCCGTAGTTGCGCAACGCCCGGATGCGAGCGGCGAGGTCCTGGTCGTCCGTGGTCACCGCGCCGCCGTCCCCCAGTGCTCCCAGATTCTTGGTGGGGTAGAAGCTGAACGCGGCGGCGTCGCCCCATGCGCCGGCCGCGCGTCCGCCGCGACGGGCGCCGTGCGCCTGTGCCGCGTCTTCCACGAGCCGCAGCCCGTGGCGGTCGGCGATGTCGCGAAGCGCCGCCATGTCGGCGAGGCGGCCGTATAGATGGACCGCGAGTATGGCGCGGGTCCGGGGCGTGATGCTGTCCACCACGCGCTGGGGGTCGATGTTCAGGGTGCGGGGATCGGGCTCCACCGGATGGGGCCGTGCCCCGACCTGGGTGACCGCGAGCCAGGTGGCGATGAAGGTGTGCGCGGGTACGATCACCTCGTCCCCGGCCCCGATGCCGAGCCCGCGGAGGATCAGCGTCAGCGCGTCGAGCCCGTTGCCCACGCCGATGCAGTGGCGCACGCCGCACCAGCGCGCGAACGCCTCCTCGAACGTCTCCACCTCGGTGCCGAGCACGTAGGTGGAGCGGTCGAGAACTCGCCGGTACGCGGCATCCAGCGCGGCCCGCACCTCTCCGTGCGCGGGTGCGAGGTCCACGAAGGGGACCTTCATGGCGCCGCGCCGCGTGCCGCGCCGAGGAACGCCTCGTACTCGCGATAGTAGTCGGCCTCTTCGTACGGCGCGGAGGCGAGCGCCATGCAGACCGCGCCGGAGGAGAAGTTGTCGATCTCGCGCCACACCAGGCTCGGGATGTAGAGCCCGATGTACGAGCGGTTGAGGTGGAACTTCCGCCGCGCGTAGCCGTCGTCGAGGGTGACGTCGAAGCTGCCCGACATCGCGACCAGCACCTGCTCCAGCGTCTTGTGCGCGTGGCCCGCGCGCGATTCGCCGCCCGGCACGTCGTAGAGGTAGTACACGCGCTTGATGTCGAAGGGGACGTGGCGGCCGCCCTCGACGAAGGTCAGGTTTCCGCGCGGATCCTGGACCTTCGGGAAGAGGAGCAGCCGACAGCGCTGCAGGCGGGCGGTCGGCGCCGCGGGCGTCTCGGAGGTCGGCGTGTCGGTCACGGCGCCACCTCGTAGGTGTCGTGTACCAGGCCGTGCGCGCCGAACGCCTCCTTGCTGTGGAGCAGGCCCTCGTTGAGCACGCGGCCGCCCTCCTCGGTGGAGATCCCGAAGCTCAACCAGGCGTCCGCGGGGCCGGCCGTCGCGATGAGCTGGTCGATCACGCAGTCGAGGGCGCCGCACGCCTGCCCGGCTTCCGAGGCGGCGAGGTACTGCGTGTGGAGCACCCGCGGATTGGCGAAAACGACCGCGCCGGCGAGCAGCTCGGCGCCGCGCACGGCGACGTACAGGCGCACGTGATCGGGAAACCGGTCGGCGAGCATGGCGAGTTCGGCCGCGCTGTGAACCGGCTGTTTGCCGTGCCGCGACTGGAGGCGGGCCGCGGCGAGCGCCATGAATCCGGCGTAGTCGCTGCTGCGCGTGACGCACAGGTCGGCGCGGCGAGCCTTTGCGAGGTTGTGCCGCTTCCCCTTGGAATAGCGCCGTGTCCCGTCGAGCGGCACGACCGACGAGAGTTCCCGCCGAACGAGCGTCGCGCCGAAGCGGGCGAGCGCGTACAGGTCCTCCTCGCGCGGTGCATTGCCGAAGATCCACGGCAGCGCCTTGTATCGCACCCGCCGCACGCCGGCGTCCCGGTAGTGAGCCAGCATCCGCTCGACGAGCGCCAGCATCTCCACCCCGGTCACGTCGGCGGCCGCCACGACGCCGCCGAACGTCAGTCCGCCGTGACTGGTCACCACGTCTCCCTCCCGGCTCGCCGGCAGCACCGCGCGCAGCCGTCCGTTGCGCCAGAGCAGCAGCGAGGCATCGGGGAACCGATCGGCGTGATACTCCATGAAGCCGCGACGGAAGAAGAAGTGGGTGCGCGGCGCAACGCTCACCAGGCCGTCCCACGCGGCGCGATGCGCCGGCGCGTACGGCGCGGCGTCAATCGTCGATGAGCTCGGCAAGGCCGAAGCCCTCGCGGCCCATGTCGTTGCCGTTGTAGAAGGCGAGGCGCCGTCCGGCGACGTCGATGGGCGCGACGTAGCACAGAGCCCGCGCGTCCCAGGGCTCGGGACCGGGGGCGATGCCGGCCCGGTCGTCGCAACGCTCCCAGCGGACGCCGTCCTCTGATTCAGCGTAGCCCGGCAGATAGCGGCCATGGACGTCTCCTCGGGTGTAGAGCATTCGATAGCGATGGCCGTCACGCAGCACGCGGGGCCGTCCGATCCGGTACTCGGCGCCATGCGGCGCAACGCACGGGTCGCCCTCCGGGTCGAAGCGCAGGCCGTCGGCCGAGCGCAGATGACGGATCTCGTAGCGCGGGTAGGGGCGGCCTTCGATCAGTTCCCAGCCGCGCCCGGCGGCATACCATGCTCGCCAGCCGCCGTCCTCGGCGAGCACGGTATGCAGGGCACGGATGTAGAGGCCTTCCTCGCTGCGGTCGAGGACGGGTGCGGCGCTCACGCGCCTGAAGCTGCGCGCCCGCGAGTCGCTCACCGCGCAACCGGAAAACGCCAGGAACTTCGCCTGCGCGACGAGCTGGAACCCGACGTAGTAGAGCCGCCACTCGTCGCCCGCGCGCACCACGTCGCCGAGGATCACGCCGTTGTCGTCGAAGCAGCCCGGCGCGCCGATGTCGAGCGCGGGCTGCGGTGAAATCTCGATGACCCGCGACGGGCGCTCCGCGTCTAGATCCACCCACCCGATGCGGCTCACGCCGGCGTCGTCGCGAAAGCCGGCGAACACGCGGATGCGGTCGTCGATGAGGACGGGGGTCGGGGTGAGCGCCGAATGGCGCCGCCACGCCGCGGTGCCGTCCGGCGCATAGACGCGCCCGTGCTTCCGCCATCTCATGCCGCTCCCCCGCCCTCGGCCTCGGGCACGCGGAAGAAACGGAGTGCGGTTGCGCGCGACGCGGTGGCCGCCGTGCCCTGCATGATCACGTTGTCCGGCACGTCCTTCAGCACGGTGGCCCCGGCGCCGATCAGGCAGTTGGCGCCGACGCTCACGTTGTCGGCCAGCGTCGAATTGACACCGAGGAACGCGTAGGCGCCGATGCTGCAGTAGCCGGAGACCACGACGTGCGAGGTGAGGTAGCAGTGGTCCGCGAGCCGTACGCGGTGGCCCAGATGGTTGCCGCTCCACAGCACCACGTCGTCGCCGATCTCGACGCCGTGCTGCACCACGTTGTGCTCGAAGACGAAGCAGTTCTCGCCGAGCTTCGCGGTGTGCCACACGAAGGCGGCCGAGCTCACGTAGCGCGCCATGGCGTAACCCTTTTCCCGCGCGGCGGCGAACAGCCGGGCGCGGACGCGGTTGAGCCGCGTGTAGGTGACGGCGACGAACGCCGAGTGCCGCTCGGGCGGGAAGTGCTGCGCCACGTCCTCGAACGGCACCACCGGCCGGCCGCAGAGGCGCTCTGCCGCGAGGAACTCGCGCTCGACGGCGAACCCGGCCACCTCGTAGGGCGAGTCGTGGGTGAAGTACTCGTACGCGATCTCCGCGAACTCGCCCGCCCCGACGATGACCAGTCGCGGCCGCTCGATGGCGCCGTACTGCCAGCGTCCGCCCTTCACAGCAACGCTCCCGTCGGAGTGGCCCGCGTCGAGGCCACGCGCATGCAATCGAACTCGGCGGGCACGGAGACCAGCGAAAAGAACCGGTCTTCGACGCGCACGGGCAGCTCGCTGCGGAACACGGCCGCGTGCTCGACCACGTCGAGAAAATCGTGGCTTTCGTGCAGCAGCACGGGGATCTCCACGCCGACGGACACGGTGTAGAGACCGACGAGCAGGCGGTTGACGCTCCGGATCTCGTACAGGAACACGTCGCCCGCACGCGGTGCCGGCAGCGGCTCCCCGCCGTACGACGAAAGCCCGCCCACGAGCATCTGTCCGCGGCTGTCGCGCAGCGAGTAGCCGATGACCACCGACGGCAGGTCGCGGTCGAATCGCACCGCCGCCTGGATCACGAACGGCGCTCCGGCGGGCAGGCTCTCCACCGGCCGGCGGTCGCCATCGAGCAGCTTCACGTCGAGAATGCGCGCTCCGCCGCGGCCGAAGCGGTGCGCGGTCTGCGGCAGCTCCGCCTCGTGCTCGAGCGCCACGCGCGCGTGCGCGCGCCGGCCCTCCGGATCCGCCCCGATCGCCTCATCCGCCCCCTCGGCCGGCGCGGCGGAGGCCGGCGCGAGGGCGGGCAGCTGCGCCGCGTTCTCCAGGTGCAGCGAGGCCACGTACGCGTCGAGGACGGGTGCGGCCGGGCCGACCCGGATCACCCGGCCCCGCTCGAGCATCACGCAGCGGCTGCACAGCGCACGCACGGCGCCCGCGTCGTGGCTCACGAACAGAACGGTCACGCCACTCTGCATCAGGGCCCGGATGCGCAGCATGCACTTCGCCTGGAACACCATGTCGCCGACCGCGAGCGCCTCGTCCACGATCAGGACGTCCGGCGCGACGCTCGTCGCCACCGAGAACGCGAGGCGCAGGTACATGCCGCTGGAATAGGTCTTGACCGGCTGGTCGATGAAGTCGCCGATGTCGGCGAAGGCGAGGATGTCGTCGAACCGCGCGTCGATCTCCGCCTCCTCGAGCCCCAGCACCGAGGCGTTGAGATAGGCGTTCTCGCGCCCGGTGAACTCCGGATTGAAGCCGGCACCGAGCTCGAGCAGCGCCGCCACCCTTCCGCGTGTCTCGACCGCGCCCTCGGTCGGGGTGAGGGTCCCGGCGATGAGCTGCAGGAGCGTCGACTTGCCCGAGCCGTTGCGCCCGACGATGCCGACCGTCTCGCCGCGCGCCACCTCGAAGCTCGCGTCGCGCAGCGCCCAGAACGAGCGATGGAAGGTCCGTCTCCCGCGGAAGAGGCCCTGCAGCAACCGGTGGTGCGGCTTGTCGTAGATGGCGTAGCACTTGCCCGCGCCCTCGACGCGGATCGCCGGTCCGGAGTCGCGCGTTTCAGAGGACATCGGCGAACCCCCGGCGGGTACGCTGGAACCACCACAGGCCGGCGAGGGCGGCGGCGAGACCCGCGGCGGCGTGCACCGCGAGCCGGGCGAAGTCGGGCGCCTCGCCGAGCAGCATCACCCGGCGCGCTTCCTCGATGGGGATGGTGAGCGGATTCAGTTCGAGCAGCGCGCGGTAGCGTTCCGGGACCGACGCGGCGCTGTAGAACACCGGCGACAGGAACAGGAGGGCGCTGCTCAGGAGGCCGGTGGCCTGGCCGACGTCGCGCAGGTAGACCGAGGTCGCGGCGAGGAACCAGGCCGCACCGAGCGCGAACAGGGCGAGCGGCGCGAGGACGATCGGCAGGTAGGCGAACGTGGCGGGAATGGCGCGCCCGCCGAGCGCGGCAATGAGCACCCAGGCGAGCACGCTCGCTGCCGCATGGAAGAGCGCGGTGCCCACCGTCACCCACGGCAGGATCTCCAGCGGAAACACCACCTTCTTGACGAAGTTCGGGTTCCCCACCACGAGCATCGGTGCCCGCGTGAGGCACTCGCCGAAGAACCCGTGCAGGATGAGTCCGGCGAAAAGCACCAGCGCGAAGTCCGCCCGGCTCTCCGTGGCCGCACCCCAGCGCATTCCAAGGAGCTCGCCGAACACGAAGGTGAACACGCCCAGCATGGCGAGCGGCTGCAGCAGCGACCAGGCGAGCCCCGCCATCGACCCGCGGTAGCGCCCGACGACGTCGCGCCGGATGAGCCGCAGGACGAGCGCGCGCTGACGCCACGGCGTCCGGAGCAGGACGACGGGGAGCGAGGACGCCGCGGGGGCGAGGGCGGCGCTAGCCGGTCCGCTCCGCAAGGCAGCGCTCGAGCGATTCTCCCCAGCTCGGCAGGCTCACCTTGAAGGTGTTCTTCATCTTCTCGTTCGACAGCACCGAGTTCGCCGGACGCCTCGCGGGCGTCGGGTACTCGGCAGTCGAGATCGGTTCGACCGGCGTCGCGATGCCGGCGATCCGAAAGATCTCGCGCGCGAAGCCGCACCAGGTGGTGGCGCCTCCCGCGGTCAGGTGGTACACGCCGCTCGCCTCGCTGCGCGCCTTCAGCAACTCGACCGTGGTCGACGCGATGTCGCGCGCCCACGTCGGCGCGCCGCGCTGATCGTCCACCACCCGCAGCTGCGGCTTCTCGCGGCCGAGCTTCAGCATGGTCAGCAGGAAGTTGCGCCCGCGCGCGGCGTACACCCAGCTCGTACGCAGGATCAGGTGGCGCCCGCCGATCGCCTGGATGGCGCGTTCGCCGGCGAGCTTGCTCTCGCCGTACACCGAGAGCGGGTGGGTCGGATCGGTCTCGACGTACGGCGCCGCCTTGGTGCCGTCGAACACGTAGTCGGTCGAGTAGTGCACCAGCAGCGCGCCGCGCTGCTGCGCCTCCGCCGCGAGGAAGCCGGGGCCGGCGGCGTTCACCAGCATCGCCTGCTCCTTGTCGGTCTCGGCCCTGTCGACCGCGGTGTAGGCCGCGGCATTGACGATCACGTCCGGCTTCACCGCACGCACGCGGTCCACGATCGATGCCGGGTCGGCGAGATCGAGCTCGGCGCGCGTGAACGCGGCGACGTCCCCGATCGCGGGCAGGAGCCGCGCGAGCTCCCAGCCGACCTGGCCGTCGCGGCCGGTGAGGAGGATCTTCACGCGAAGACCTCGGCCTCGGCGAGGCGCTTGCCGTCGCGGTCCTTGGCCGAGAGCAGCGGCTCGCCGTCGAGCTGCCAATCGATGCCCAGCGCGGGGTCGTTCCAGAGGATGCTGCGTTCGTGCTCGGGGGCGTAGTAGTCGGTGGTCTTGTAGAGGAACTCGGCCGACTCTGAACGCACCAGGAAGCCGTGCGCGAAGCCCGCCGGGATCCACGCCATGCGCTTGTTCTCGGCGGAGAGCACGAAGGACACCCAGCGGCCGAACGTGGGCGAGCTGCGTCGCACGTCCACCGCCACGTCCAGGACTTCCCCAGCCACCACGCGCACCAGCTTCCCCTGCGGCTGGCGGATCTGGTAGTGCAGGCCGCGCAGGACGTTCCGCGCCGATCGGGAGTGGTTGTCCTGCACGAACTCGGCGTCGACGCCGAGCGCCGCGAGCGCGCGGCGGTTGTAGCTCTCGAAGAAGAACCCGCGCGCGTCGCCGAACACGCGCGGCTCGATGAGCTTCACGTCGGGCAGTGCGGTGGCGACCACGTTCATCATCTCAGCGTCCGGTCAGCGAGGATTTCGCGCAGGTAGGCGCCGTAGCTCGACTTGCCGAGCTCGCCGGCGAGCCGGTCGAGGGCCGTGTCGTCGATATAGCCCATGCGCCAGGCGATCTCCTCCGGGCACGCAACCTTCAGGCCCTGCCGGCGTTCGATGGTCTCGATGAACGCGGACGCCTCGAGCAGCGACTCGTGCGTGCCGGTATCGAGCCAGGCGTAGCCGCGGCCGAGCGTCACGACGTCGAGCTTGCCGCGTTCCAGGTAGATCCGATTGACGTCGGTGATCTCCAGCTCGCCGCGCGCGGAGGGCTTGAGCGAGGCGGCGATGTCGAGCACGTCGTTGTCGTAGAAGTAGAGTCCGGTGACGGCGTAGCGCGACTTCGGCTGCTTGGGCTTCTCCTCGAGGCTGACCGCGCGGCCGTTCGCGTCGAACGCCACGACGCCGTAGCGCTCCGGGTCGTGCACCGCGTAGGCGAACACCGTCGCGCCCTCGCGTTTCCCGGCCGCGCCCTGCAGCTCCCTCGACAGGTCGTGACCGTGGAAGATGTTGTCGCCCAGCACGAGGCACGACGTATCGCCGCCGACGAACCGCCGGCCGATCACGAAGGCCTGCGCGAGGCCGTCGGGCGACGGCTGCACCGCGTACTCGATGTTCATGCCCCAGCGCTTGCCGTCGCCGAGCAGCTGCGTGAAGCGCGGCGTGTCCTGGGGCGTGGAGATCACGAGCACGTCGCGGATGCCCGCCAGCATCAGGGTGCTGAGCGGGTAGTAGATCATCGGTTTGTCGTAGATCGGCAGGAGCTGCTTGGAGATCACCTGCGTGACCGGGTAGAGGCGGGTGCCGGACCCGCCGGCGAGGATGATGCCCTTCATCGCTGTGCGTAGTTCTTCTCGATCCAGTGGCGATACTCGCCCGACAGCACGTGGGCGACCCAGTCGGCGTGATCCAGGTACCAGCCCACGGTGCGCGCGAGCCCGGTGTCGAACGTCTCCTCGGGGGACCAGCCGAGCTCGTTGCGGATCTTGCGCGCATCGATGGCATACCGGCGGTCGTGCCCGGGCCGGTCCTTCACGAACGTCACGAGATCCGCGTAGCTGCCCGACGCCCGCGGCCGCGCTGCGTCGAGCGTCGCGCAGAGCGTCTTCACCACGTCGAGGTTCTTCTTCTCGGCGTTCCCGCCGACGTTGTACACCTCGCCGGGGCGGCCCGCCTCCAGCACGCGGCGGATCGCCGAGCAGTGGTCGCCGACGTAGAGCCAGTCGCGCACGTTCTGACCGTCGCCGTAGACCGGTAGCGGTTTGCCGGCGAGCGCGTTCGCGATCATCAGCGGGATCAGCTTCTCCGGGAACTGGTACGGCCCGTAGTTGTTCG
>CAZKHE010000020.1:0-49403 GCA_964552535.1 uncultured Enterobacteriaceae bacterium
GCGACGAGGGCCGCGACATCCTGCTCTTCATCGACAACATCTACCGCTACACGCTCGCGGGCACGGAAGTGTCGGCGCTGCTCGGCCGGATGCCTTCCGCGGTGGGCTACCAGCCGACGCTCGCGGAAGAGATGGGCAAGCTCCAGGAGCGCATCACCTCGACCAAGGTCGGCTCCATCACCTCGATCCAGGCGGTGTACGTGCCCGCGGACGACCTGACCGACCCGTCGCCGGCGACCACCTTCGGCCACCTCGACGCCACCGTCGTGCTCTCGCGCGACATCGCCGCGCTGGGCATCTACCCGGCCGTGGACCCGCTGGACTCCACCTCGCGCCAGGTCGACCCCAACATCATCGGCGAGGATCACTACAACACCACCCGTTCGGTGCAGGCGACGCTGCAGCGCTACAAGGAGCTGCGCGACATCATCGCGATTCTCGGCATGGACGAGCTCTCGCCCGAGGACAAGCTCGCGGTGTCCCGCGCGCGGAAGATCCAGCGCTTCCTGTCGCAGCCGTTCAACGTCGCCGAGGTGTTCACCGGCTCGCCGGGCAAGATCGTCCCGCTGGCGGAGACCATCAAGGGCTTCAAGATGATCGTCAACGGCGAGTGCGACGCGCTGCCCGAGCAGGCCTTCTACATGGTCGGCGGCATCGAGGAAGCGTTCGAGAAGGCCAAGACCCTCAAGTAAGGGAAGGGAGAAGGGGGAAGGGGAAGGGTGAAACCGCTCCGGCCTCCGATCTAGCGATGGCAAATACGATCCATGTCGACGTCGTCAGCGTCGAAGAGAGCATCTGGTCCGGCGAGGCGGAATTCGTCGTGCTGCCCGGCGAGGCCGGCGAGCTCGGCATCTATCCGCAGCACACGCCGCTGATCACCCGCATCCGTCCTGGCTCGGTGCGCATCAAGCCCGCCGACGGCGGCGAGGAGCAGCTCATCTTCGTCGCGGGCGGCGTGCTCGAGGTCCAGCCGAAGGTCATCACCGTGCTCGCGGACACCGCGATCCGCGGCGGCGACCTCGACGAGGCAAAGGCCACCGCGGCGCTGAAGGCCGCCGAGGAAGCGCGCGCGAAGGCGCAGGACTCGCAGGAGGTCGCGGCGGTCGAGGCGGAGCTCGCGAGCGTGGCGGCGCAGCTCGCCGCGATCCGGAAGCTGCGTTCCCGGAAGTAACCGGGCGCTGGTCGGGCCAAGGGCGGCTCCGGCCGCCCTTTTTGTTTTGTAGACTGCTGCATGCTCGCCGCGCACTACCGCACCTTCCTCGACGCGCAGGGCGACGCGCTGCACGTGGCCGCGCACAGCCATCATCCGTGGCCGGACGTCACCCGCGACGCGCAGCTCGCGTACTGGGACGACTCCGCGCGCCTTACCCGCGACAAGTGGCGCCTGAAGGTCTTCGGGGAGGCGATCCCGGAGGCGCGCGGTCACCTCGCCCGCCACCTCGACCTCATCGACGCCACGCGCATCGCCTTTGCGCCGAGCGCGCACGATTTCGTCGCGCGCCTCTACTCCTGCTTCGACACCGGGCGGCGGCTGCGGGTCCTCACCACCGATCGAGAGTTCGCGAGCTTCGAGCGGCAGACGCGGCGGCTGGAGGAGACCGGCTGGCTCGACGTGACCCGCGTGCCGGTGGAGCCGTACGCGTCGTTCGCCGACCGATTCCGCGTGGCGCTGCGGGAGCCGCACGACTTCGTCTATCTCTCCGAGGTGTTCTTCGACTCCGGCTTCCGCGTCGAATCGCTCGCCTCCCTCCTCGCGGTCGCCCCGCCGCAGGCGCTGATCGCCATCGACGGCTATCACACCTTCTTCGCCGCGCCGGTGTCCCTCGCCGCGCTCGAACCCCGCGTGTTCTACCTCGGCGGCGGCTACAAGTACCTGCAGGCGGGCGAAGGCGCGTGCTTCATGACGCTGCCGCCGTCGGCCGATCGCCTGCGTCCCGCGCTCACCGGCTGGTTCTCGGACGGGGGCGAGCGCTCCGGTGCGGTGCCGGTCGGCTATGGCGAGGGCGCGCTGCGCTTCTGGGGCTCGACCTTCGACGCGTCGGGCCTCTACCGGCTCAACGCGGTCATGCGGCTGTACGCGGGCCTCGGCGTCACGGCCCATGAGATCCACGCGCACGTCGCGGCGCTGCAGCGCCGCTTCCTCGACGGGCTCGCCGCGCTGTCGGTCCCGGCCCTGCCTGCGGAGGCGCTCACCCCGCCCGTGGGCGCTCCGCGCGGCAACTTCCTCGCGTTCGACGTGCCCGATGCGGCCGGCGTCCTGTCGCGCCTCTCGGCTGCCGGCATCGTGCTGGATCGGCGCGGGACGCGCCTGCGATTCGGGTTCGGGGTGTATCACGACGCGGCCTTCGTGGATCGCGTGCTCGAGCGGATCGGACGCGGCCTGCGGTGACCTTCGATCTGTACTTCGCCGGCTACCTCGCCGTCGGCGCGTTCGTGGGGTTCTTCGCCGGGATGCTGGGCATCGGCGGCGGGGCCATCATGATTCCGCTGCTCGTGATGCTGTTCGAGCGCCAGGGCCTGCCGCGCGAGCACCTGCTCCATCTCGCCGTCGGCACGGGCATGGCGACCATCCTCTTCACCTCCGCGTCGAGCGTCGTCGCGCACGCGCGGCGCGGCGCGGTGCGCTGGGACATCGCCCGCGCCATCACGCCGGGCATCCTGCTCGGCGGCCTCGTCGGCGCCTGGGTCGCGAAGTTCTTCAGCACCTTCGGGCTCGCACTCTTCTTTGCGCTGCTGGTGTGCACGCTCGCCGTCAACATGCTGTTCAATCGCCGCCCCACGCCGTCGCGCCAGCTGCCCGGGGCAGCGGGCATGACCGCGGCGGGTTTCGGCATCAGCTTCCTGTCCGCGATGGTGGCGATCGGCGGCGCGGCGATGACGGTGCCGTTCATGGTCTTCTGCAACGTGCCGATCCTGCACGCGGTCGCCACCGCCGCCGCGATCGGCTTTCCGATCGCGGTCGCCGGCACCATCGGTTACGTCGCGGCCGGCTGGGGCAACCCGCTGCTGCCGCACGCAACGCTGGGCTACGTGTACCTGCCCGCGCTGCTCGGCGTGTCCCTCGCGAGCGTCGCGCTCGCGCCGCTCGGCGCCAAGGCGGCGCACAGCCTCCCCACCGCGCGCCTCAGGCAGGCGTTCGCGATCCTGCTGCTGGCGTTCGCGACCCACATGCTGGTCGCGCTGGCCTGAGCCGCTACAAGGTCGCGACGCGCGTGGTATCGCGCAGACGGTCGGAAAGCTGCAGTGCGATGTTGCGCACGATATGGGTGTAGATGGCCGGCGCTTCGTGCGCCAGCCGCTCGAATCGCTCCCGGTCCAGCGCGAGCAGCTCCGCGTCGACGTTGCACAAGGCGTCGGCGGTTCGGGGCCGTCCGGTCAGCATGGCCATCTCTCCGAACATCAACCCCGGGCCGAACAGCGCGAGCCGCATGTCGCCCCGTGCGGACCCGGCACGGAGGATTTCCACCCTGCCGCGCAGGATGACATAGAGGCGGTCGCCGGCATCGCCGTGGCGCATTACGTACTCGCCCTCGCGCACGTTCACCGGCGTCATGAATGCGAGCAGGCGATCGACGTCTGCGGGCGAAAGGCCGGTCGCCAAGGCGGACCGCTGGAACGCCACGTGTTCGGGGATGCGGTCAGCCGGGCCACGCTCGTTCATGATGGCGAGCTCGATCGCCTCGGCCGCCTCGTCCACGTTGAGGTACCAGTCGCGCAGGTCGACCGCATGCAGGCCGAGCGTGCGCGCGGCGGCATCGCGCGCCGTGAGCGGATCGAGTCCGGCGAGCACGGCCCGGATGCCGCGCGCCTGCAGCCGGTGCACGCAGGCAGCGAGCATCCGCGCGCCCGTGGCGTCGAACACCGAGACGCCCGCGCAATCGAAGATCACGAACCGGACGTCCCGCCCTACCGCGTCCACCTGGTCGGCGAGCGCGTCCGCGGTAGCGAAGAACAGGGCGCCGCGCAGCCGCACCACGCGCGTTGCACCCATCGCGTCGGCGAGGAAGGCCTCGTCGCGGGGCGGCCACACGCACACCGAGCGGACGGCGTCGCCGGTGATCCATTCGAAGCGCGTGCGATCGGCCACTCCGCGCGCCAGCTGCACCACCGCGAGGACGGCACCCACGGCGACCGCCGCCGCCACGTTGCCCAGCACCATGGTCGCGGCGACGATCACGACGATGGCCAGGTTCCAGCGCACCTCATCCTGGGAGATGCGCGTGCGAATCACTCGGCCGACCAGCAGCCGGCTCCACCGGTCGAGCAGCGCGACGGCAATGGTGAACAGCACTGCCGCGAGCGCGACCATCGGCACGTACTGCAACAGCGGCCGCAGGAGGGCGATCGCCGCGATGGTGACGCCGCACGCCGCCCAGGCGGGGATCGATCCCCCGTGCGGTGCCGTGCGTGCGGCCATGATCGATGAAGTCGGCGAGACCGCCACCGGCAGGCCCCCGCAGAGACCGCTCGCCAGGTTGCCGGCGCCCTGTGCGGCGAGCACGTGCCGCAGCGTCAGGCGCGAGCCGGTACGTTCGCCGACGGCCTGCGCCGACAGCGCCGATTCCAAGGCGCTCACCAGGGCGATGAGCAGCGCATGCGGCAGCAGCGTGGACAGCGTCGCGACGAACGCCCGCGAAGGGAGCGGCTCCCACATCAGCGGCAGGAGGAAGTCTCCGGGCGCCGGAATCCCGAGGTAGCCCACCACCGGGCCGAGGCGCGCCTGCGGGAATGCCGCGGCAACGTACTGGTACGCGAGCGTGGCCGCTGCCATTGCGACCAGCGCCGCGGGCACACGCGGCGCGAAGCGCATCAGTCCCCAGATGAGCGCGATGGTGCCGACCCCCAGCGCCGCCGTCACGGGCTGGAACTCGGCAAGCGCGGAACGCACCCCGTGCAAGCCGATGCTTCCCGGCAGGCCGAGCAGCGGCGCCACCTGCGACCAGATGATGAGCAGGCTGGTGCCGTTCACGAATCCCGCCACGACAGGGTACGGCATGAAGCGCAGCGCCTCGATGAGCCGCGAGCGGCTCGCGATCCACAGCAGTGCGCCGGCGAGCACCACGGTGAGCGACAGCGAGGGATAAAGATCCGCGAACGTCCAGCCGGGCGGGGCGCCGGCGGCGAGCTGCGCGACCAGCGCGGCGTACACCAGGGTCGTCGGCGCGCGCGGCAGGGCGATGAGCGGACCCCGCGTCAGCGCGGCCGCCGCCATGGCCCCGACGGTCGCGGCCACGAAGGCCGCGAACACCCCGCGGCCCAGGTAGTCGGGCCCCAGCGGGGCGAATGCGAGCGCCCCGGTCGCGATGATGATGGCGAGGCCGATGGCGCCGGCGAGCACGCCGGCACGGATACCGCTTGCGGCCGCGGCACGCCCCGGCAATGCGGCGCCGGACTCCGCCCCCGAGTCGACGACGGCGCTCATCGGCTAGCGGGGAGCGTGGGCCGACGCGGGACGCAACGCCCGCGTCATCCGGCGTCCTCCGCGAGCTGCTCCCGCAGCACGTTCTTCTGCACCTTGCCCATCGCGTTGCGCGGCAGGTCGTCCACGAAGGCGACGCGTTTCGGCACCTTGTAGTTGGCGATCTGCGACTTCACGTGGGCGATGACCGCCGCTTCGTCGAGCGCGCTGTCGCGCGTCTTCACCACCACGGCGGTGACCGCCTCGCCGAAGTCCGGGTGCGGGACACCGACGACCGCCGACTCGACCACCCCGGGCATCGCGTCGATGACGAGCTCGATTTCCTTGGGATACACGTTGTAGCCGCCGGAGATGATGAGGTCCTTTGCGCGTCCGACGATGGAGAGATAGCCGTCCGGACTCCACTGTCCGACGTCGCCGGTCCTGAACCAGCCGTCCGCGGTGAATTCCTCCTTCGTCTTCTCGGGCATGTTCCAGTAGCCGGCGAACACGTTCGGCCCGCTGATCTCGATGCCGCCCGGCTCGTTCGCGCCGCACTCGCGCTCGCCGTCCCGAACCCGCACCTTGTTGCCGGGAAGGGGAAAGCCGACCGTTCCGCCGCGCCGCTCGCCCTCGTAGGGGTTGGACGTGATCATGCCCGCCTCCGACATGCCGTAGCGCTCGAGGATGGTGTGGCCCGTGCGGCTGCGCCACGCCTCGAAGGTATCGAGCAGCAGCGGCGCCGACCCGGAGACGAAGAGGCGCATGTGCGCCACGGCCTCGTGCGTCAGGCCCGGCTCCTGCAGCAACCGCACGTAGAACGTCGGCACGCCCATGAGCATCGTGGCACGCGGGACGTCGCGAAGCACCGCGGCCGGGTCGAACTTGCGGTGGAAGAGGATCTTGGCGGCCGCGAGCAGGATCGTGTGGAAGGCGACGAACAGTCCGTGGACGTGGAACACGGGCAGCGCGTGGATCAGCACGTCGCGCTCCGTGATGCGCCAGGTGTCCTTCAGGGCCTGGGCGTTCGCGGTCAGGTTGCCGTGCGTCACCATCGCCCCCTTCGAGCGGCCCGTCGTGCCGGAGGTGTAGATGAGCACCGCAACCGCGTCGTCGGGAACGTCCACGGTCGCGAACGTGCTTGCGGCGCCGGACAGCGCGTCGTGGAACGTGCCGCGCCCCAGCTCGTCGAGCGTCATCAGCGTCATGCCGGGCTGCATCAGGCCCTTCATGGTGTCGTGCATCGCCGGGCGGCACACGACGACCCGCGGGGAAGCGTCGGCGATGAAGTAGCCGAGCTCACCCTGCTGGTACGCGGTGTTGAGCGGCAGGAACACCAGCCCCGCGCGCAGGCAACCGAGGTAGAGGAAGAGCCCCTGCGGGGACTTGTCGATCTGGGCGGCGACGCGGTCGCCGGGGACGAGTCCGAGGCGCGTGAGGAAGGCGGCGACGCGCGCCGTCTCGCGCTCGAGATCGGCGTAGGTGCAGCGTTCGCCGAGGTCGCTTTCGAACAACGGGGCGTCGAGGCGCGGCGCGAACGCGCGCGCGAAGTAGGCATAGGCGTTCATGGCCCAATCCTAGCAGGCGAGCCTGCCGGAGCGGCTTGCCGGCACGGCGCGGTATAGTCCGCACACCAGAATGAACGGATCCCCGTCGCCCCGGCTGCCCGCCATCGACGCGCTCAAGGCGGTCGCGAGCCAACTCATCGTCCTGCACCATCTCGCCTTCTACGGTCCGATGGCTGAGCAGGCCCGCCAGCTTGCCCCGAACCTCATGGGCTGGCTGGCCGACCATGCGCGGATCGCGGTCCAGGCGTTCCTCGTGCTGGCGGGCTTCCTTGCCGCGCGCGCGCTGGCGCCCGACGGACGGTATGCGGGCCGCGCGCCGCTCGCCGCGATCGCGCGCCGCTACGCACGGCTGGCGATTCCCGCGCTCGCGGCCCTCGCGCTGGCGGTCGCAGGCGCGGCCGTCGCGCGGGCCTGGATGAGCGATCCGATGGTTCCGGCCTGGCCGACGCTGCCGCAGCTACTCGCCCACGCGCTGCTGCTGCAGGACGTGCTCGGCTACGAGTCGCTCTCGGCCGGCCTGTGGTACGTGGCCATCGACTTCCAGCTCTTCACGTTGCTGCTCGTGCTGCTCGCCGTTCCGCGCCGGCATGCGCTCGCGCTCGTCGCCGCGCTCGCCGGCGTCTCGCTGCTCGCCGTCAACCGTCTGCCGCAATGGGACGCCTGGGCGCCGTATTTCTTCGGCTCGTACGCCCTCGGCGCCTTCGCATGGTGGCTGGGGCGCGCCGCGTGCCGGCCCGCCTGGGGATACGCGCTCGTCGCCGTGACGACTCTGGCGCTCGCGCTGGATTTCCGGGTGCGCCTCGCTGCCGCGCTCGTCGTCGCCGCCCTGCTGTTCCTCTCGGTGAGGCGCGAGCTCGCGTGGTCCCCGGCGCCCGGCGTGACCGGGCTCGGACGCATCGCGTACTCGGTGTTCCTCGTGCACTTCCCGGTGTGCATGGTGGCGAACGCGGCCTGGGTGCGCTTCGCTCCGCACGGCGCTGCGAGCGCGGCGGCCGGGCTGCTCCTCGCGTGGGCGGGCAGCGTCGCCGTCGGCGCGTTGTTTTATCGGCTGGTGGAGGCGCGCGTCGACGTCCTGGTGACCCGCCTCGGCGCCTGGCGCGGCGCGCTCAGCCGCGCAGCCCCTGCAGCAAAGTGATCGCGGCGAAGCCGCTGCCGATGCCCAGGAGCAGGTTCCGCCGGCTCGCCATGTACACGGCGAACGCGAGCAGGCACGCGCCGACCCGATCCGGCAGCGGCGCCATCGCCAGCGTGCCGGTGGGCAGCAGCAGGAGGCGGACCGCGAGGCCGGCGATCATCGCGTAGGCCACGCAGCCTACCCACTGGAAGAGTGCCCCGTCGGTGCGGATGCGGTCGGAGAGCACCAGGCCGAGCGCACGCCAGAGATAGGTGCCCAGACCGGCGGCGAGGATCACGCCGGCCACCGCGAGCTCGCTCACCGCGCGCCCCGCGCGCGCGCCAGCGCGAACGCGAGCGTCCCGCCCCCCAGGCCGGCCACCAGCACGCTCCACTGCGGGGTGTAGAGATACGCGAGCGGCCCGGCGATCGCACCGAGCGCGAGCGATGCACCCATCATGCGGCCGCGGATGTCGCCGGCGAGCACGATGATGAAGAACACCGGGTTCATGAAGACGAAGCCGAGCTTCAGCGTGGTGCCGAGGCGATCGCTCGCGGCGAACCCGATGGCGGTGGCGACGGCGGCCGCGAGCACCATCGTCGCCGAGAACCCGAGGAAGTACGACAGCCGCGTCGCGGGCGGCAGGTCCGGGCAGCGGCGCATCGCCACCGCCCACCCCGTCATGGCGAGCAGATGCGCGGCAAGAAAGTAGCGCCACGCGGGCTCCCCGGGCCAGCGCAGCATCGGCATCAGCGAGACGGTCATCGGCAGGAAGCGGGCGGCGGTGAGCATGACCGTCGTGACGATCGCGAAGGCCGGCGCGCCGAGGTTCGACATCTCCAGCAGGACGAGCTGACCCGGGAGCGCCCACACGGTCACCGTGCACAGCACGGCCAGCACGAGCGAGAACCCGGTGTCGGCCGCGAACGCGCCGAAGCCGATGTAGCCCGCGCCGAGCACCAGCGCGGGCACGCCCAGCGCTTCGCGCACGCCGCCCCGGAAGGCCGCGCGGGGATTCGAATAGGATGGGAACAAGGAAACAGCCGGACGTCGAACGTCCGCGACTTTACCGCAGGCGCGGAGCAGCCGTCCCGATCAGTCGGAGACCCGCTGGCCTTGCCGAGGCGGCACGGGCCGCCCGAAAGAAAACGGCGCCCCTACCAGGAGGCGTCGCTCGAAAGGAGAGTGTTGGCAGGGCCTTCGAGGGTGCGGAGCAGCCGTCCCGATCAGTCGGAGACCCGCTGCCTTGCCGAAGAGGCTGGGGCGGCCCGAAAGAAAACGGCGCCCCTACTAGGAGGCGCCGCTCGAAGGGAGAGTGTCCGCAGGGCCGGCGAGGGTGCGGAGCAGCCGGCCCGGTCCTTCAGTTATCGATCTTGACCCCGGCTTCCTTCACGACGCGCCCCCAGCGCGCGATCTCGCTCTTCACCAGCGCCTCGAACTCCTTGGGCGGCATGCCGCCGAAGGTCGCGCCCTGCGTGGCCCAGATCTCCTTGATCTCCGGCGTCTGCAGCGCCTTCGCCATCTCCTCGTACATCCGGTCGAGGATCGGCTGCGGCGTGCCGCGCAGCCCCCAAAGCGCATACCAGGTGGTCACCTGGAAGTCCTTCACGCCGGCCTCCGTGGCCGTCGGTACCTCGGGAATCACCGGCGAGCGCTGCGCGGAGGTGACGGCGAGCGGCTTCAGCTTGCCGGCCTTGATCTGCACTGCGGACGTGCCCATGCCGTCGAACGCCATGTCCACCTGGCCGGCGAGGAGGTCCTGCATCAGCGGCCCGGCGCCCTTGTAGGGCACGTGGGTGAGGTTGATGCCGGTCTGCTGCTTGAAGAGCTCGCCCGCCATGTGGTGCGTCGTGCCGTTCCCGGCCGAGCCGTAGTTGAGGCGGCCGGGGTTGGCTTTCGCGAAGGCGATCATGTCGGCGAGCGTCTTGAAGTCGTGCTTGGGATGCATCACCACGACGTTGGGTACAAACGCGGCCACGCTGATCGGCGCGAAGTCCTTCTCCAGGCTGTAGGGCAGCTTGGTGTACAGCGTCTCGGCGATGGTGTGGTGCGTGGCGCCCATGAAGAACGTGTAGCCGTCGGGCGCCTCCTTGGCCGCCCGGGCCGCCCCCAGCGTGCCGCCCGCGCCGCCGATGTTCTCGATCACCACGGTCTGGCCGAGCTGCTTGGTGAGCTGCGCGGCGAGCGGCCGCGCGAAGGTATCCGTGCCGCCGCCGGCCGGGAACGGGTTGATGATCCTGATCGGGCGGTTCGGCCAGCTGGATTGCGCGGACGCGGTGAACGAGACCAGCGACAGCGCAGCGACCGCGGCCACGGCCGCGCGGCGGATGAATGACATGTTCGCTCCTTTGGGTTCGTGCCGGCTGTTGTGTGGCGGCTCCGGCTGGCCGCGATGAAGTGTGCCATCGGGGAAGGCCCGACGCCACTCCCCGTTCAACGGCCCTTGAAGACGGGCTTGCGCTTCTCCAGGAAGGCCCGGCGGCCGATCTCGAAATCCTCCGTGCCGAAGCAGGCGAAGCTCTCGTCGTACTCGGCTTCGCTCAGCGGCGTCGGATCGGCGAGGCGCCGCGCGAACCGCTTGTGCCATCGGTGCACCAGCGGAGCGCCCTCCGCGATGCGGCGCGCCGCGGCGAGCGTCTCGCCGGTGACGTCCTTGTCCGCCACCACGCGATTCACGAGCCGCTTCTCGCGCGCTTCCGCCGCGCCGAACACGCGGCCTTCGAGAACGATCTCGAGGGCGGTCGCGCGCCCCACCAGATCGATGAGGCCCTTCAGCTCGCCGTAGGCCATCACCAGGCCCAGGCTCTTCACCGGCACCCCGAAGCGGCTCGACTCCCCGCAGATGCGCATGTCGCAGATGGCCGCCAGCTCGAGCCCGCCCCCGACGCACACGCCGTGGATCATGGCGACCACCGGATGCCGGCAATGGGCGACCGCATCCATGGCGTTCTGGATCACGCGTCCGTAGGCGCGGGCCTGCTCGACGTTCGCGCGCTCGGTCGCGAACTCGGCGATGTCCGCGCCGGCGGCGAACGCCTGTTCGCCCGCGCCGCGGATGACGATGCAGCGGAGCGACGCGTCGGCGTCGAGCTCGGCGAACACGGCCGCCACCCGCTCCCACATCGGCCGCGAGAGGGCGTTCATGCGCCCCGGGTTGGACAGGACGACGGTCGCGATGCCGTCGTCGCCCCGCTCGACGAGGACGTCCGCCATGCTCGAACCGCCTCCTCAGGCCGCCTTCCGCGACGGCGCTTGTGCGCACGCCGCGAGGTAGTCCATGGCCGCCTGTACGCCGCCCTTGCGGTGCGGAACGCCGGCCAGGGCGAGGCCCATCTCCACTCCGGCGAGCGTGCCCATCAGCGTGAGGTCGTTGAAGTCGCCCAGATGCCCGATGCGGAATACCTTGCCGGCCAGGCGTCCGAGGCCGGTGCCGAGCGACATGTCGAACGATTCGAGGATGGTCTTCCGCACGTAGTCGGCATCCTGGCCGGGCGGCGTCATCACCGCGGTGAGCGACGACGAATACTCCTCCGGCACCGCGCACAGGATCTCGAGGCCCCAGGCGCGGACGGCGCGGCGCGTCGCCTCCGCGTGGCGGTCGTGGCGTGCGAACACGTTCGCGAGGCCCTCCTCCTGCAGCATGGACAGCGCCTCGCGCAGGCCGTAGAGCAGGTTGGTGGAGGGCGTGTACGGGAAGTAGCCGGTCCTGTTCGCGGCCAGCATCTCCTCCCACCCCCAGAACGACTTCGGCAGCCGCGACTGCTTCGTCGCGGCCAGGGCCTTGTCGGACACCGCGTTGAACGACAGGCCGGGCGGCAGCATCAGGCCCTTCTGGGAGCCGGCGACGGTGACGTCGACGCCCCATTCGTCATGCCGGTAGTCGATCGAGCCGAGCGAGGAGATCGTGTCCACCAGGAGCAGCGCCGGGTGCGCGGCCGCGTCGATCGCCTGCCGCACGAGCGGGATCCTGCTCGTCACCCCGGTCGACGTCTCGTTGTGCACCACGCACACCGCCTTGATGGCGTGCGCGCGATCCTCGGCGAGCGCCGCCTGGATGGCTGCGGCATCGGCGCCGCGCCGCCAGTCGGTCGGCAGGAACTCGGTCACGAGGCCCAGCTTCGTTGCCATCTTCTGCCACAGCGACGCGAAGTGGCCGGTCTCCACCATGAGGACGCGGTCCCCGGGGGAGAGGGTGTTCACCAGCGCGGCCTCCCAGGCGCCCGTCCCGGAGGCCGGGTAGATGATCACCGGGGATCGGGTCTGGAAGACCGCCTTCAACCCGTCGAGGACTTCGCGGCCGAGCACGCCGAACTCCGGACCGCGATGGTCCATGGTCGGCATGTCGATGGCCCGTAGCACCCGGTCGGGGACGTTGGTCGGGCCGGGGATCTGCAGGAAATGGCGTCCGCTGCGGTAGGTCATGGCGACTCCTCGAGGAGTCCTCATGCTAGTCGGCGCCGCCCCGTCGCGCAAGCCTTTTTGCATACAAAACATCTACAGCCCCAAAAGAAGGGCATAACCGCTTGTTGTGCAACAGCAGAGAACCCGGCTAAAATGTATGCAAATGAATGATCTCGTCGACCTCCGACCGGACTTCGCCGGCCGCCTGCTGCACCAGGACGCCACGGAACGCCTGCGCGACCTGATCGTGCGCGGCGAGCTCGGACCCGGCCAGAAGCTGAACGAGCGGGTCTTGTGCGGGCGCCTCGGCGTTTCGCGGACACCGCTCCGCGAGGCCTTGAAGACGCTTGCTTCCGAGGGGCTCGTGGTGCTCCTCCCGAACCGCGGCGCGATGGTCACGCCGCTGACGCTCGCCACCGTGCGCGAGGTCTTCGAGGTGATGGGGGCGCTGGAAGCGCTGGCCGGGGAGCTCGCCTGCCGCAACATCACCGACGCGCAGCTCGCGGAGATCCGCGCGCTGCACTACGAAATGCTGGCGGCGCATGCGCGCGGCGATCTCGCGCAATACTTCGCCGACAATCAGGCCATCCATTTCGCCATCGTCGCGGCGAGCGGCAACGCGACGCTCGCCGCGACCTACCGCAACCTCAACGCGAATGTGCGGCGTGCGCGCTACATGGCCAACCTCTCCCGCACCCGCTGGGACAAGGCGGTCGCGGAGCACGAGGAGATGCTGTCGGCGCTCGCCGCACGGGATGGTGCGCGCCTGCAGCGGCTGCTCGTCGACCATCTCGGCGCCAAGATGGTCGCGGTGCTCACCGCGCTGCAATCGGCTTCAGGAGACTCGCATGGACCCTACGACTGACGCTGCACCGGAACTGCCTGCGGGCACGCTGACCATCGACGTCATCTCGGACGTGGTCTGTCCGTGGTGCTACATCGGCAAGCGCCGCCTCGAGGGCGCACTCGCGCAGTGGGCCGCGGCGCATCCCGAGGCGCCCGCGCCGCGCGTGCAGTGGCGCCCGTTCCAGCTCAACCCCACGCTGCCGGACACGGGCATGTCGCGTCGCGAGTACGTGAAGCGCAAGTTCGGCGACCAGGGGGCGGCCAACTACGCGCGCGTAGCGGCCGTCGGGAAGGAAGTGGGCATTCCGTTTGCGTTCGATGCCATTGAGCGGCAGCCCAACACGCTGGCGCCGCACGCGCTGATCGGCGCTGCCGGGGAACTGGGCATCCAGGACGCGATGGTGGAGGCGCTGTTCCGGGCGTACTTCCTCGACGGGCGCGACATGACCGACCGCGCGACGCTACTCGAGGTGGCGACGAACGTCGGCATGACGCGCGAGCAGGCGGAGGCGGTGCTCGATTCGCCGGAGGCGCGCGAGACCGCCGCGCTAGAAGACGAGCGGGCGCGCGAGCTCGGCGTATCGGGCGTCCCCTTCTTCATCTTCAACGGCCGCCTCGCCGTGTCCGGCGCCCACCCGGCGGAGACGCTGCTGCAGGCGATGACCGAGGCGCAGCAGGCGTGAACGGCCGAAGCCGTCGCCCCGAGCCGAAGGCATAGCCCCACATGGACCGACTCCCGCAGCAAGCTTTCACCGTCGCCTTCCACCCCAAGGCGGGCGACGCCGCGCTCGCCCGGCGCTTGCGTGCGGAGATCCAGGGAGACGTGCTGTTCGATGCCGCCTCCCGCGGGCGCTACGCGACCGACGCCTCGATCTATCAGATCGACCCCGTCGGCGTGGTGGTGCCGCGCACCGAGGCCGACGCGCTCGCCGCCATGCGCATCGCCATCGATGCCGGCGTGCCGGTGCTGCCGCGCGGCGGCGGCACGTCCCAGTGCGGCCAGACGGTCGGCGCGGCGCTGGTCATCGACAACTCCAAGCACCTCAACCAGGTGCTCGCGTTCGATGCCGCCGCACGCACCGTCACCGTCCAGCCCGGCATGGTGCTCGATCACCTCAACGCGTACCTCCGGCCGCACGGCCTGTGGTTCCCGGTGGACGTCTCGACCGCGGCGCAGGCGACGCTCGGCGGCATGGCGGGCAACAATTCCTGCGGCTCGCGCTCCATCCGCTACGGCAACATGGTGCACAACGTGCTGGCCATCGACGCGGTGCTCGCCGACGGCACCGCGGCGCGCTTCGACCCGGCGAGCGACTTCCCGCTCGCCCGCAAGGTGCGCGAGATCGTTGCCCGGGAGGCGGAGGAGATCGCCGCGCGCTGGCCGCAGGTGCTGCGCCGGGTGCAGGGCTACAACCTCGACATGGCGGCCGCCAACCTCGCGCACCTGCTCGTCGGCTCCGAGGGCACGCTCGCCTATACGCGCGCGCTGACGCTCAGGCTCGCGCCGCTGCCCAAGGACAAGACGCTCGGCGTGTGCCACTTCCCGACCTTCCGGCGGGCGATGGAATCGGCGCAGCACATCGTGACGCTCGATCCCGACGCCGTGGAGCTGGTCGACCGCACGATGATCGGGCTCGCCCGCGACAACAAGGCGTTCCGGCCGATCGTCGAGCGCTTCATCCGCGGCGAGCCGGACGCCATCCTGCTGGTGGAGTTCGCCGGCGACGACCGCGACGCGCAGGTGCGCAAGCTCGCGCGGCTGGTCGAGCTCATGGGCGATCTCGGCCTGCCGGGGAGCGTCGTGGAAGTGATCGACCCCGGCCTGCAGAAGGACATCTGGGAGGTCCGCAAGGCGGGGCTCAACATCATGATGTCGATGAAGGGCGACGGCAAGCCGGTGTCCTTCATCGAGGACTGCGCGGTGCCGCTGGAGCACCTCGCCGACTACACCGACCGCCTCACCCAGGTCTTCCACAAGCACGGCACCGAAGGCACCTGGTACGCGCATGCCTCGGTGGGCACGCTGCACGTGCGGCCGATCCTCGACATGCGCCGCGACGGCGCGGCGAAGATGCGCGCCATCGCCGAGGAAGCGTGCGCGATGGTGCGCGAGTACAAGGGCGCCTACTCCGGCGAGCACGGCGACGGCCTGGTGCGCTCCGAGTGGATCGAGCCGATCGTCGGGCCGCGCCTGGCGCGCACGCTCGAGGAGATCAAGGATCTCTTCGACCCGCGCGGGCTGATGAACCCCGGCAAGATCGTGCGTGCGCCGAAGATGGACGACCGCACGCTGTTCCGCTTCAAGCCCGGTTACGCGACGCAGCCGCTCGACACCGCGCTCGACTGGAGCGAATGGGGCGGCTTCGCCCCGGCGGTGGAGATGTGCAACAACAACGGCCACTGCCGCAAGTTCGACGCCGGCACCATGTGTCCGTCGTATCGCGCCACGCGCGACGAGAAGGACCTCACGCGCGGCCGCGCCAACACGCTGCGGCTCGCGGTCTCCGGACAACTCGGGGCCGACGGCCTCGCCTCGGAAGCGGTGCGCGAAGCACTCGAGCTGTGCGTCTCCTGCAAGGGCTGCAAGCGCGAATGCCCGACCGGCATCGACATGGCCAGGATGAAGGTGGAATTCCTGCACCAGTGGCATCGGCGCCATCCGCGCAGCCTGCGCGACAAGGCGGTCGCCTACCTGCCGCGCTACGCGCCCTGGGCCGCCCGCCTCGCGCCGCTCGCCAACGCCTTCGGCGCCCTGGGCAAGGGCCTCCTCGGCATCGCGCGCGAACGCTCGCTCCCGCGCTGGCGGTCCGATGCGTTCGATGCCTCCGGATGCAGCGCGGACACCGCGGACGTGGTGCTGTTCGTGGACACGTTCAATCGGCACCACGAGCCGGAGAACGCGCGCGCCGCGCTCGCCGTGCTGCAGGCGGCCGGGTATCGCGTGCACGTCGCGCAGGG
Organism: uncultured Enterobacteriaceae bacterium; assembly: GCA_964552535.1. Taxonomy (GTDB): domain Bacteria; phylum Pseudomonadota; class Gammaproteobacteria; order Burkholderiales; family SG8-39; genus CAZKHE01. The sequence goes on from CAZKHE010000020.1 coordinate 16,286, forward strand.
CGGGGGCCGGCCGCTGTGCTGCGGCCGCACGTTCCTCGCCACCGGCATGGTGGACGAGGCGAAGCGCGAGGCGCGCCGCATGCTCGACGCGCTCGCGCCGTTCGTCGCGCGCGGCGTGCCCATCGTCGGCCTCGAGCCGTCGTGCCTGTTCGGCCTGCGCGACGAGTTCCGCTCGATGCTGCCCGGCGACGCCACCGACCGTCTCGCCGGACAGGCGCTGCTGTTCGAGGAGTTTCTCGCGCGCGAGGCCGACGCCGGGCGCTTGCGCCTGCCGCTGCAGGCCCTGCCCGAACCGCGCGCGCTGCTGCACGGCCACTGCCACCAGAAGGCGTTCGGTGCGATGGGCGCGGTGCAGCGCGTGCTGGCCCTGGTGCCCGGACTCGAGGTGAAGGCGGTGGAATCCTCGTGCTGCGGCATGGCCGGTGCGTTCGGCTTCGAAGCGGCGCACTACGAGGTATCGATGAAGATGGCCGAGGCGGCGCTGCTGCCGGCGGTGCGCGCCGCCGGCGCCGACACCTTGCTCGTGGCCGATGGCACGAGCTGCCGCCACCAGATCGCCGACGGCGCTCGGCGCGAGGCGGTGCACGTGGCGCGCGTGCTGGAGCGGGCGCTCGCGCGCTGACGCCCGGCGGCGTGAAATGCGGCCGCTTCGTGATCGGAGATTCCCCCAGTTCCCGCGCGGGGCCCGCTGAGCGAGCCGCCTCGCAGGTAGACTTGGGCGTTCTGCAACTAGAGGAGCTCCGCGTGGCCGAGGCCAAGCCCACCCTGTTCGCCCGCCTTGCCGGGGTGGCGCGGTTTCTGTTCTGGGCGCTCCTCATCTACGTCGCCGCGCAGGCGTTCTTCGCGCCCAACCAGCTGCAGGTGCAGCGCGCCCAGGCGCTCGGCAAGTTCCAGGAGGAACGCAAGTCGCGGGTGATCGTGATGATCCACCGGAGCGACCGCGTGAGCTTCCTCGGGGCGCCGGTGGGCGGCTTCATCGGCATCGAGGACTCCGAGTCGATCCTGCGCGCCATCCGCCTCACCCCGCCGGACACGCCGATCGACCTCATCCTGCACACGCCGGGCGGGCTGGTCCTCGCCGCCGAGCAGATCGCGCGCGCGCTGCTGGACCACAAGGGCAAGGTCACCGTGTTCGTGCCCCACTACGCGATGAGCGGCGGAACCCTGATCGCGATGGCCGCCGACGAGATCGTCATGGACCCGAATGCGGTGCTCGGCCCGGTCGATCCGCAGCTCGGCGGCATGCCGGCGGCCTCGATCATGCTGGTGCAGCAGGTGAAGCCGGTCGAGCGCGTGTCCGACCAGACCATCGTGCTCGCCGACATGGCGCGCAAGGCCCAGGCGCAGGTGCGCGACATCGTCACCGAGCTCCTGAGCGACAGCGGGCAGATGCCGCCCGACAAGGCCGCTGAGGCGGCGAAGGTCATGACCGAGGGGCGCTGGACCCACGACTTCCCGATCACGGTGCGCACCGCGCGGGGCCTCGGCTTCAAGGTGTCCACCGAGATGCCGCGCGCGGTGTACGGGATCATGGAGCTCTATCCGCAGGCCGCCTCGCGGCGCCCGAGTGTGGTCTATCTCGATTCGCCGGGCGGAGGACCGATGCAGCTGCCCTCCTCCGCGCCGGAGCCCGCGCAGCCTTCACCGGCCCCCGCCCGACGCTGACGGCATGGGCGAAGCAGAGAACGGGTCCGCCGCCGCGCTCGACGGCGCGCTCGTGTTCCAGAAGGGCGTGCTGCCCTCCTGGTTGTTCGACCGCCGCACCCTGCGCTTCTACGACGTCAACGAGGCCGCGGTGCGCCACTACGGCTGGACCCGTGACGAGTTCCTCGGCATGACGCTGTACGACGTCCGGCCCCCTGCGGAACACGAGCGCTTGCGCCGATATGTCCAGAACTTCGACCGGCCCGACCGCGATTTCGGACCGTGGGTCCATTGGAAGAAAGGCGGCACGCTCATGGAGATGCAGGTGCACACCGTCGACGTCCCCTTCGCGGGACGCGCGTGCCGGCTTGCCACCATGTTCGACGTGACGCATGTCAACGCGACCGCGCGCGCGCTACGCGATAGCGAGGCGCGCCTCCGAACGGTGATCGAGGAGATGCCGGTCATCCTCGACGCGTTCGGGGAGGACGGCCGGGTCGTGTTCTGGAACCGCGAGGCGGAGCGGGTGACGGGCTATGCGAAGGGCGAGGTGATCGGCAACCCGGACTTCTTCGCCGCCGTGTATCCCGACCCGCGCTACCGCAGCCGCATGATGGCCGAATGGCAGCGCCGCGGGAACAGCTACCGCGATTGGGAATGGAGCTTCACCTGCAAGGACGGCACGCAGCGCGTCATCGCCTGGTCGAGCATCTCGGAGCGGGTCGCCATTCCCGGCTGGTCTTCGTGGGGCGTCGGCATCGACGTCACGCGCCAGCGGGCGGCAGAGGCGCGGCTCGAGGCCTTGTCGCGGCAACTTCTCGCCGTGCAGGAAGAGGAGCGGCGCGCGGTGTCGCTCGAGCTGCACGACGACATCGGGCAGGCGCTCACCGCGATCAAGCTCAATCTGGAGGCGCTGCGCCGGGGCGCCGCGCCCGAGGACGGGAAGTCCTCCCTCGACGACAGCATCGCGCTGGTGGAGGGGGCGATCCGCGAAGTGCGGACGCTCGCCTACTCGCTCCGTCCGCAGATCCTCGACGATCTGGGCCTCGCGCAGGCGCTCGGCTGGCTGGTCGAGCGGATGCGCGAACGATCGGGCCTCGCGTTGCACGCCGACGTCGCGGTCGACGATGCGCAGATCGGCCCGGCCATCAGCGTCGCGTGCTTCCGCATCGCGCAGGAGGCCCTCACCAACGCCGCCCGGCACAGCAACGCGACGCGGGTCGACGTGTCGCTGTCCGTCGACGAACGAACGGTGGTGCTGCGCATCGCCGACGACGGGACCGGGTTCGACGTCGGTGCCGTGCACGCCCGCGCGCGCCGCGGCGAGGCGATCGGCGTTCCCGGCATGGAAGAGCGCGCCCGCCTCGCCGGCGGACGTCTGGAGATTCACGCAACCGCCGGCAACGGCACGCAAGTCTGCGCGGTGTTCCCGCGCGAAGCAGGAGAATCATGAACAAGGTACGCATCATCATCGCCGACGATCACGCCATGGTGCGCAGCGGACTGCGCGTCCTGCTGCAGGCGGTCGAGGGTTTCGAAGTGGTCGGCGAGGCCGCGAACGGCCGCGAGGCGGTGCGCCTCGTGCGCGAGCTCGCGCCCGACATCGCGCTGCTCGACGTGACCATGGCCGAGCTGAACGGCATCGACGCCGCGGCAAGCATCGCGCGCGACGGTCCGCCGAACACCCGCGCGGTCATGCTCTCGATGCACTCGGGCGGCGGCTACGTGCGCGCCGCCCTTGCAGCCGGGGCCTCCGGCTACGTGCTCAAGGAATCGGGCATCGACGAGCTCGAGCACGCGCTGCGCGCGGTGTTGCGCGGCGAGCGCTACGTCGCCCCGTCGCTGGCGCAGTACCTCGACCAGGTGGATGCGGGCGAGATCGTGGAGCGCCCGCCGCTCACGCCGCGCCAGCGCGAGGTGCTGCAGCTCATCGCCGAGGGCCACAGCACGCGCGCCATCGCCGACAAGTTGACCGTCTCGGTGAAGACCATCGAAACCCACCGCGCCCAGATCATGGAGCGGCTGGGCATCCGCGACGTGGCGAGCCTGACGCGCTACGCGCTGCGCATGGGCATCGTCAGCCCCGACTGACGGGCGGGGCTGCGGCAGACGCCGCAACATCATGAAAATTCCGGGTTTCCCCGATGGCCCGGGGGGGTGGGCGGCCTCTACGCTCCGGCGTCCTTTCCGTCGAAGCGCCGTCCTTGGTCGCCGCCCCCATCCGCACCCTGCTCGTGCACGATCGAATTCCCGCGAACCGCCCGGTCCAGGACGCGGTGGCGGCGCGGAAGGACATGGCGGTCATCGGGACGGTGTGGACGCTCGATCGTGTCGAGCTCGCGCTGCGCACCCAGACCCCGGAGCTCGTGGTGGTGGACTGGCAGCTGGCCGCGGCCGCGGCGAGCCACGTGTGCCACGTGATCAAGGTCCGGCTGCTCGCACCCAAGGTGATCGTGGTCGTCCCCGAGGACGACCTCTACCATCGTCACGCCGCTGCGCTCTCCGGCGCGGACGCCATGCTCCCGAGGCGGGCCCCCGAGGACGGGCTCGTGCGGGCGCTCGCGTTGCTGTTCCCGGACCGCTTCTAGCCCGGGTCTCCTCAGGCGCCGGCGCCGCAGCAGCGCTTGAACTTGCGGCCGCTGCCGCAGGGACACGGGTCGTTGCGCCCGACCTTGGGCGCCTCGCGCCGCACCGGCTCGGCCTTCGGTCGGTGCGCGGCGAGATAGTCGTAGACATCCTGAACGGCCTCCGGCAGGCCTTGGCGCGAGGCGCGCACGAACGCCGCGAGTTCCTCCGGCGAGAGCTCGTCGAGCGGGCCGGGGGCCTCGTCGTCCGGCTCCACGCCGTCGAGCGCCAGCGCGAAGAACGGCGTGAGGCGGATCGCCAGCTCGTCGCCGTCCGCGAACTCGCTCCACGGCGGATCGGCGAGCGCCATGCCCGCGAGGTAGCCCTCGCACCACGTGGCGTAGTCGAGTGCGTCGTCCTCGTCGTTCTCGGGATCGAGCGGATAAAGCAGCGGATCGACGCCGTGACCCTCGAGGAGCTGCAGTGCGACCTCCGCGTAGAGCCGCCGCAGGAGCGCGCGCGCTTCGGCGTGCGCATCGTCCGCGTCCGCCGCGGGATCGCCCAGCGCTTCGGCGAGCCAGCGCTCCGCGGGAATGGTCGCCGGGGCGCTGGCCACCGCGGCGAGCAGCCCGTGCAGGGCGTCGGTGCGCATCGCCGTTTCGGCGAGCGGTGGCGTGTCGAGCAGCGCCTCCAGCCGGTCCAGCTCCGCTTCGGTGAGCGGGCGGACGGCGCCTTCCGGAATCATGCGGGGACGTCCGGGTCCACCTGGCGCTCCAGCCACGCGATCTGGTCCTTCAGCAGCAGCTTGCGCCGCTTCATGCGCTGGATCTGAAGCTGGTCGGAAACCGGCTGCTCGCCGAGGCGGCCGATGATGGCATCCAGATCGCGGTGTTCGATCTTGAGCTGCATGATCCGCTGCTCGAGCATCGCGCGCTCGATGTCGTCCATCTCGCCGGTCATCGCACGCCGTCGTTCATGGTTGGGCCCCGTCCTCGGCCGCGATTCTATGCCATCCCGCCCGGCCGTCCGCGGTACGCCCACGCCAGCATGGCGATGCCGGCGAGCACCATCGGCAGGGACAGCCACTGCCCCATCGTCAGGCCGAGGGCGAGGAGGCCGAGGAAGTCGTCGGGCTCGCGGAACAGCTCCGCGAAGGCGCGCAGCACGCCGTAACCGATGAGGAACACCGCGGAGACCGCGCCAATCGGGCGCGGCCGAGCCGAGTAGAGCCACAGGAGCGCGAACAGCAGCAGTCCTTCGAGCGCGAACTGGTAGAGCTGCGAGGGGTGGCGGGGATCGGGGCCCGCCGCGGGGAACACCATCGCCCACGGCACGTCCGTCACGCGGCCCCACAGCTCCGCGTTGATGAAATTGCCGAGCCGCCCGGCGGCGAGCGCGAGCGGAATGAGCGGCGCGACGAAATCGGTCAGCTCGAGCCAGCGGAAGCGGTGCTTGCGCGCCACCCACCACACCGCCACCAGCACGCCGAGGAAGCCGCCGTGGAAGGCCATCCCGCCTTGCCAGACGGCGAGGATCTCCAGGGGGTGGGCGAGGTAGTACGCAGGCTTGTAGAACAGCACGTACCCCAGTCGCCCGCCGAGGATCACGCCGAGCACGACGAAGAACAGCAGGTCGTCGAGCACCTCCACCGTGACCCGGCCGGACCGGCCGCGTGCGATGCGCAGGCGGCCGAGCCCGTACGCCACGCCGAAGCCCACCAGGTACATGAGGCCGTACCAGCGGATGGCGAGCGGGCCGATCTGCAGCGCGATGGGGTCGAAGCCGGGATGGGTCAGCAAGCGTGCGAAGGGCGCAGGGGGAGGGGGAAGGGTGAAACCGTCGGATGGGTGCGAATTGTATGGGATCGGTCGCGGCGCGGTAGATTCGGGGTCGTCCGATGGCCACCTTCTCCCGTTCCCGCGCCGGCGCCTACGCCGCGCTCGTGCTCACCACGCTGTTCTGGGGCTCCAATCCGGCGGTGTCGCGGCTCCTGCTCGAGCGCATCTCGCCGATGCTGCTGGTGTGGGGCCGCTGGTTCATCGTGCTCGTGATGCTCGTGCCGTTCGTGTGGCCGGAGCGCGCGGCGATCGCCCGCGCGCTGCGTACCGAATGGCGCGCGTTCCTGCCGTTCGCGCTGTTCGGCTTCGCGCCGCAGAACATGCTCATCTTCTTCGGGCTCTCCGGCAGCTCGGCGATGCACCTCTCGCTGCTCAACTCCGCGATCCCGGTGCTCATCATCCTCATCGGCTGGCTCTGGTACGCGCGCACCCCGCAGCGCATGGAGGGCGTCGGACTGGTGCTGTCGCTCACCGGCGTGCTGCTCATCGTGTCGCACGGCGACTTCATGCAGCTCGCGCGCCTCGAGGTGAATCCGTGGGACCTGCTGATGCTCGCCGGGATGATGGTGTGGGCGCTCTACACCATCCGGCTGCGCAAGCGCCCGGAGGGCCTGTCCCTGCCGGCATTCCTGTTCGTCGGCGGCGTGCTGGGCAATCTCGTCACGCTGCCGTTCATCGCGGCTTCGGCCGTGCTCCAGGCGCCGCCCGCGCTGGATGCGCTCGGTGTCGCGGCATTCCTGTACGTGGCCGCGTGCCCGACGCTGATCGCGATGATCCTCTACGGCCACGCGGTGCCGCGCGTGGGGCCGGTGCAGGCCGGCATCTTCACGCACCTCGTGCCGGTGTTCGGCGCGCTGTTCGCCGCGCTGCTGGTCGGCGAGCCGCTGCGCGCCTATCACGGCATCGGATTCCTGCTGGTCGCCGGCGGCGCGATCGTCTCGTCGCTGTCGGCGCCGCGCTGAAGTTGTCGGGGCGCGGACCGGGTGCTATCGTCGCGGGCTCCCTGCTGCGCCCGCGCATCCAGAACACGAAGGAGATTTCCATGGCCGACAACTGGCGTTCCAAGCTCATCACCGCGGGCGTCGCGCGCTCGCCCAACCGCGCGATGCTGCGCGCCGTCGGCTTCGGCGACGGCGACTTCGAGAAGGCCATCGTCGGCGTCGCCAACGGCCACTCCACCATGAACCCGTGCAACGCCGGCATCCAGCCGCTGGTGGACAGCGCCATGGCCGCGCTCAAGGAGGCGGGTGCGATGCCGCAGGTGTTCGGCGTGCCCACGGTCACCGACGGCATCGGCATGGGCACCGAGGGCATGAAGTACTCGCTGGTGTCGCGCGAGGTCATCGCCGACGCGATCGAGACCAGCGTCAACGGCCAGTGCATGGACGGCGTGCTGGTGGTCGGCGGCTGCGACAAGAACATGCCCGCCGGCATGATGGCGATGGCGCGCATGAACGTGCCCGGCATCTACGTCTACGCGGGGACCATCAAGCCGGGCACCTGGAAGGGCCAGGCGCTCACCATCGTGAGCCCGTTCGAGGCCGTGGGTGCGTACGCCGCCGGCAAGATGAGCGACGAGGATTTCATCGGCATCGAGAAGAACGCCTGCCCCAGCGTCGGCGCGTGCGGCGGCATGTACACCGCCAACACGATGAGCTCGTCCTTCGAGGCGCTCGGCATGAGCCTGCTCGGCTCGTCGCAGATGGCCTCGCCCGACCGGGAGAAGGCCGACAGCGCAGCCGCCTCTGCGCACGTGCTGGTGAACGCCATCCGCAAGAACATCCGCCCGCGCGACATCATCACGCGCAAGTCGATCGAGAACTCGATCAGCCTGGTGATGGCCACCGGCGGCTCGACCAACGCGGTGCTGCACTACCTCGCCATCGCCGCGGCGGCGGAGGTCGAGTGGACGATCGACGACTTCGAGCGCGTGCGCCAGAAGGTGCCGGTGCTGTGCGACCTCAAGCCCTCGGGCAGGTACGTCGCCACCGATTTCCACAAGGCCGGCGGCGTGCCGCAGGTGCTGAAGATGCTGCTGGTGCACGGCCTGCTGCACGGCGACTGCATGACCGTCACCGGCCGCACGCTCGCCGAAGAGCTCGCGGGCGTGCCCGACGCCCCGCGCAAGGATCAGGACGTCATCCGCCCGTGGGACAACCCCATGTACGCGCAAGGCCACCTCGCCATCCTGAAGGGCAATCTGGCCCCCGAGGGGTGCGTGGCGAAGATCACCGGCCTGAAGAATCCCTCCATCACCGGACCGGCGCGGGTGTTCAACTCGGAGCCCGAGGTGATGGAAGCGATCATGGCGAAGCGGATCAAGGCCGGCGACGTGATCGTCATCCGCTACGAGGGCCCCAAGGGTGGTCCCGGCATGCAGGAGATGCTCGCGCCCACCGCGGCGCTGATCGGCCAGGGCCTCGGCGAGTCCGTCGGCCTGCTCACCGACGGCCGCTTCTCCGGCGGCACGTGGGGCATGGTGGTCGGCCACGTCGCCCCCGAGGCGTTCGAGGGCGGTCCGATCGCGCTGGTGCAGGAGGGGGACTCCATCACCATCGACGCGCACAAGCGGCTGATCCAGGTGAACGTGTCCGACGAGGAACTCGCCCGGCGCCGTGCCGCCTGGAAGCAGCCGGCGCCGCGCTACCGTCGCGGCCTGCTCGCGAAGTACACGAAGCTCGTGTCGACGGCGAGCAAGGGCGCGATCACCGACTGGAACTAGCGCGCGCCAGCCGTCCGTGTCCTATCTCGACGATCCCCGCGTCCTGTTCGCCGCCGAGCGCACGCTGCTCGCGTGGCAGCGGACCGCGGTCGCGCTGATGGGTTTCGGCTTCGTCGTCGAGCGCTTCGGCCTGTTCCTGCGCATGGTCACCGGGCAGCCGCTCTCGCCGATGCAGCGCGGGTTCTCGCTGTGGCTCGGCATCGCGCTCATCCTGCTCGGTGCGGCGAGCGCGATCATCGCCGCGGTGCAGTTCCGCCGCGTCGTGCGCGCGCTCGGCGCCGCCGAAATCCCGCGCGGCTACTGGGTCGCGCCGACCGTCTGGATCAACTATCTCCTCGCCGCGATCGGCCTCGCGCTCGCGGTCCACTTCCTGTTTGCCGATGCCTGAAGCCTTGTTCAATCTGCCTGAAGCCGACCGCCGGACGCTGCTCGACATCGGCCCGCGCTGGGCGCAGGACGTGCAGGGCCACCGCGAGGTGGTGTTCGCCGCCTACGCTCCGCTGCTCGCCCGTGCACCGAAGGGCGACAACCAGGTGAAGCGCGACCTCGCGTACGGCCCGCATCCGCGCCAGGTGCTCGACGTCTATCGCCCGGCGCGTGCCGAGGGCCTGCCGGTGGTGCTGTTCGTGCACGGCGGCGCGTTCGTGCGCGGCGAGAAGGATTCGACGCCCGAGATCTACGCGAACGTCTGCCACTACTTCGCGCGTCACGGCCACGTCGCGCTCAACGTGGAGTACCGCCTGGCCGACGCGGCGCCCTACCCGGGCGGGGCGCAGGACATCGCGGCGAGCGTCGCTTGGGCCCGCGCGCATGCACGCGAGCATGGCGGCGATCCGGCGCGGCTCTTTCTCGTGGGCCACTCCGCAGGCGGGACGCACGTGGCCTCGTATGCCTTCGATCCCGCGCTGAACGGCGACCTCACCGGCGTGCGTGGCCTGATGCTCATCAGCGCACGGCTGCGCGCCGACGTGCGCGCCGACAACCCCAATGCGCACGGCGTGCGGGCGTACTTCGGCGCGGACGAGTCCGCGTACGACGAGCGCTCGCCGAACAGCCATGCCGCGCGGGCCGCAGTGCCGGTGCAGGTGGCGGTGGCGGAGTTCGAGAACCCCTGGCTCGACGTGTACGGCGCCGAGCTCATCTACCGGATCGGCGCGGCCACCGGCCGCGCGCCGGAGTTCATGCGCTTCGCCGATCACAACCACATCTCCATCATCGCGCACGTCAACACCGAGGAGGACGTCCTCGGGGCCGCGATGCGCCGCTTCATCGCCCGCCACGCCTGAGGGCACGACCCCGCGGGCGGAAGGGTTGGCCCGCTTCCTGCGTGACTCGATAATCCGCGCACGCCACCGGAGCGCGCCATGCCCAATCGCCTCGCGCAGGAAACCAGCCCGTATCTCCAGCAGCACGCCGACAATCCCGTGGACTGGCATCCGTGGGGCGAGGAGGCGCTCGCGCTCGCGCGGGCCCAGGACAAGCCGATCCTGCTGTCGGTGGGCTACTCGGCCTGCCACTGGTGCCACGTGATGGCGCACGAGTCGTTCGAGGACGCCGACGTCGCCGCGGTGATGAACCGCCACTTCGTGAACGTGAAGGTCGATCGCGAGGAGCGGCCCGACATCGACCAGATCTACCAGACGGCGCACCAGCTCTTCAACCAGCGCGCCGGCGGCTGGCCCCTCACGATGTTCCTCACGCCGGACCAGACGCCGTTCTTCGGCGGCACGTACTTTCCCAAGCAGGCCCGCTACGGCCTGCCGGGCTTCGTGGACATCCTCGAGCGCGTGGCGACCTTCTATCGCGACCATCGCGCGGACGTGGCGAAGCAGAACGAGGCGGTGCGCGACGCGTTCGCGCGCATCGGGGCGGCGGCCGCACCGGCGCATCACAGCGAGCTCGACGGCGCGGTGCTCGACGTCGCGCTCGATCTCCTCAAGGAGGCGTTCGACCCGCGCTGGGGCGGTTTCGGCGGCGCGCCGAAGTTCCCGCACGTCACCGACCTCGCCTTCTGTCTGCGCCGCTTCGCGGCCACCGGCGACGCGCAGGCGCGGGACATCGCGGTGACCACGCTCGCGCGGATGGCCGAGGGCGGCATCTACGACCATCTCGGCGGCGGCTTCTGCCGCTATTCCACCGACGCGGAGTGGACCATCCCCCACTTCGAGAAGATGCTCTACGACAACGGGCCGCTGCTCGGGGTGTACGCCGACGCCTACGCGGCGACCGGCCATGCGCGCTTTGCCGCCGTCGTGGAGGAAACCGCGGCGTGGATCGTGCGCGAGATGCAGTCGCCGGAGGGCGGCTACTACTCCACGCTCGATGCCGATTCCGAGGGCCATGAAGGCAAGTTCTATGTCTGGACGCCCGATGCCGTGCAGGCGCTGCTCGAGGCCGACGAGTGGGCCGTGGCCGAGCCGCACTGGGGTCTCGACCAGCCGGCGAACTTCGAGGGCAGCCACTGGCACCTGCGCGTCGCCCGGCCCATCGCCGAGGTGGCCGCGCGGCTCGGACGGAGCGAAGCGTACTGCGCCGGTGCGCTCAGCCGCGCGCGCGCCAAGCTCTTCGCCGCGCGCGAGCGCCGCGTGCATCCGGGCCGCGACGAAAAGATCCTGACGAGCTGGAACGCCCTCGCGATCGCGGGCATGGCGCGGGCGGCGCGGGTGTTCGGGCGCGCCGACTGGCTCGACTCGGCCCGCCGCGCGCTCGGCTTCGTGCGCGGCACGCTGTGGGACGGCGGGCGCCTGCTGGCGACGTACAAGGACGGGCGCGCGCATCTCAACGCCTATCTCGACGACCATGCCTTCCTGCTCGACGCGCTGATCGAGCTCCTGCAGGCGGATTTCGATCCGGCCGACCTCGAGCTCGCCGAGGACCTCGCGGAAATCCTGCTGGAGCGCTTCGCGGACGCGGAGGCCGGCGGCTTCTTCTTCACCAGCCACGATCACGAACGCCTGCTGCATCGACCCAAGCCGGGCCACGACAACGCCACCCCGGCGGGCAACGGCGTCGCCGCGTTCGCGCTCAACCGCCTCGGGCAGTTCACCGGCGAGCATCGCTTCGTGCTGGCGGCCGAGCGCACCATCGCGGCCTTCTATCCCGCCATGAGCCAGTCCCCCGCGGGCTTCGGCACACTCCTCGCCGGGCTCGACGAAGTGCTGATGCCGCCGCGGGTGGTCGTGATGCGTGGGCCGGGTGGCGCGCTGCCCGGCTGGCGCCAAGCGCTCGCCTCCCGCTACCGCCCCGACACGGTCGCGATCGCCGTGCCCGCCGGGGCGGGCCGGCTCTCCCCGGTGCTCGACAAGCCGGTCCCCGGCGAGGGCGTCAACGCCTACGTGTGCCAGGGCGTTAGTTGCCTGCCGCCGGTGGCCGACGTTCCGGCCCTCGAGGCCGTGCTGGCCGCCCCGCGCGACGCCGGACAGACCGGTTAGAATCCCGGCGTTTGATCGTTCGCCCCGTCACCAAAGTCCAGGAGAAGGAATGAAGACGCTGCTTGCCGGCCTCGTCGCCGCCACCGCCCTCGTCGCCGGTCCCGCCCTTGCGCAGAACCCCGAGGACCTGCTGAAGTCCAACGCCTGCACCTCGTGCCACGCGGTGGACAAGAAGCTCGTCGGCCCCTCGTACAAGGACGTCGCCGCCAAGTATCGCGGTCAGAAGGACGCCGAGGCAAAGCTGATCGACAAGGTCAAGAAAGGCGGCGCCGGCGTCTGGGGTCAGGTGCCGATGCCGCCCAACGCGCACGTGAAGGATGCGGACATCGCCACCATGGTGAAGTACATCCTGGCGCTGAAGTAGCCGGCCGATTTCACTGCTCGAAAGCCCCGCGCTACGCGGGGCTTTTTCTTTTCGCTTCATCGAATTGACATGTCGAGGACGCGGTCACCATAATCCGCGCGTTTTTGCGCTGCACGCAGCAGCCGAATCCCCTTTTCAACGAACCGGAGACCTCCATGCAACCGCGCATGAACGCCATTGCGCTCGCCGCCGTCGCCGCGCTCACGCTGGTCGGGTGCGGCAAGGAAGAGCCGCCCAAGCCCGCGCAGCAGGCCGCCCCCGCCGCCCCGGCGACGCCGCCCCCGCCGCCCACCATCACGGTCTCGATCGGCCACGTGGCGCCGATGACCGGCGGCATCGCGCACCTCGGCGAGGACAACGCCAACGGTGCGCGCCTCGCCATCGAGCAGGCCAATGCCGCGAAGGTCTCCATCGACGGGAAGGAAGCCAAGTTCGTGATCGTCGCCGAGGACGACCAGGCCGATCCGAAGGTGGGCACGACGGTGGCGCAGAAGCTGGTCGACGCCAAGGTCGCCGGCGTGGTGGGACACCTCAACTCCGGCACGTCGATCCCCGCCTCGTCGATCTACAGCCAGGCGGGCATCCCGGTCATTTCCGGCTCGGCAACCAACCCGAAGCTCACCGAGCAGGGCTTCAAGACCCAGTTCCGCGTGGTCGGGCGTGACGACCAGCAGGGTCCGGCGATCGCGAGCTTCCTCGCCGCCAACAACAAGCCGAAGCTCGTCGCCATCGTCGACGACGCCACCGCGTATGGCGAGGGCCTCGCCAACGAGGTCGAGAAGACGCTGAAGGAAGCGGGCATCAAGGTGCTGCCGCGCGAGAAGGGCACCGACAAGACCACCGACTTCAAGGCGATCCTGACCAAGCTGAAGGGCCGCAATCCGGACGCCGTGTTCTACGGCGGCATGGACGCCACCGGCGGCCCGATGCTGAAGCAGGCGCGCGAGCTGGGCCTGAAGGCCGTGTTCGCGTTCGGCGACGGCGCGTGCACCGACAAGATGGCGGAGCTGGCCGGCACCGCCGCCGAGGGGCTGTTGTGCTCGCAAGCGGGCATCCCCCCGCAGGCGGCCAGCAAGACCTTCCTCGACGGCTACAAGGCGAAGTTCAACAAGGATCCGATCCTCTACTCGCCGTTCACCTACGACGCCACGAACCTCCTCATCGAGTCGATGAAGAAGGCCAACTCGGCGGACCCGGCGAAGTACCTGCCGGAGCTCGCCAAGATCAGCCACAAGGGCGCCACGGGCACGATCGAGTTCGACGAGAAGGGTGACCGCAAGAACGCGGAGATCACCATCTTCACGCTGAAGGGCAACAAGGTCGAGCCGATCGCCATCGTCCAGAGCGGCAAGACGATGAGCTTCGCCGACTTCATGAAGGCCGCTGCGGGCGAAGCGCCGGCCGCCGCGCCGGCGCCCGCCGCGGCTCCGGCCGACGCGCCGAAGCCGGCCGCCGAAGAGCCGAAGAAGTAATACACTCGCAGCCACGCGCATCAGGGGCCGGCCTCGTGCCGGCCCTTGTTGCGTTTGGAGCCGGCCGAAAGCATCCCCGCTGATGGATATCTTCATCCAGCAGGTCATCAATGGTCTGACCTTGGGCGCGGTGTACGCCGTCGTCGCGCTCGGTTACACCATGGTGTACGGCATCATCCAGCTCATCAACTTCGCGCACGGCGAAGTCGTGATGATCGGGGCGATGATCGCCTTCAGCGTGGTGAACCTCCTCGGCGGAAGCGGCCTGCCGCCGATCGTGATCGTCGTGCTCGCCACGGCGTGCGCCATTCCGCTGTGCATGGCAGTGGGCTACACGATGGAGCGCGTCGCCTACCGGCCGCTGCGCAATGCGCCGCGTCTCGCGCCGCTCATCACCGCCATCGGCATCTCGATCATCCTCCAGCACCTCGCGCTGATGATCTGGAGCCGCAATCCGCTCGCCTTCCCGCAGCCGGTGAAGACCGTCTCGTTCCACGTCGGCGAGGCGACCATCACCAACATCCAGATCGGCATCATCTTCATCTCGGTCGCGATGATGGCCGCGCTGGCATGGATGATCTACCGCACCCGGCTCGGCGCGGCGATGCGCGCCACCGCACAGAACGCACAGGTGGCGGGCCTCATGGGCATCGACTCGAACCGCATCATCGCGATGACGTTCATCATCGGTGCGGGCCTCGCGGCGGTGGCCGGCGTGATGGTGGCCACGTACTACGGCATCGCCCACTACACCATGGGCGCGAACCTCGGCCTCAAGGCCTTCTGCGCGGCGGTGCTCGGCGGCATCGGCAACGTGCCGGGCGCGATGCTCGGGGGCGTGCTGCTCGGCATCGTGGAAGCGCTGGGCGCGGGCTACATCGGCGACCTCACCGATCTCTGCCGCTGGCCGGTCGTGAGCGGCTGGCTGGGCGAGAAGTGCGGACCGGACATGCACTTCGTGCTGTTCGGCAGCAATTACCAGGACGTGTTCGCGTTCCTGGTCCTGATCGGCGTGCTGGTGTTCCGGCCGCAGGGCCTCCTGGGCGAGCGGGTGGGGGATCGCGCGTGAGTGCAGAGGCGGGAAGGGGGAAGAGGGAAGAGGAAAGGGTGGCGCTTGGCGCCCGAAGCCTGCTCTCACGCGCCGGCATGCTCCCTCTCCCTCCGGGGTTCCAGCGATGACGCTGGAAACCCTCAAGCGCCACCCCGCCGCCGTCTGGATCGGCACGGCGCTGATCGGCCTTGCGCTCATCGCGCTGCCGTTCGCCCTCGCGTCGGTCGGCACGACGTGGGTGCGCATCACCAACCTCGCGATCCTGTTCATCCTGCTCTCGCTCGGCCTGAACATCGTGGTCGGGTTCGCCGGCCTGCTGGATCTGGGCTACATCGCGTTCTACGCCGTCGGCGCATACGTGTACGCGCTGCTCGCGAGCCCGCACTTCGGCCTGCACCTGCCGTTCTGGGTGATCCTGCCCATCGGTGCGGCGGTGGCCGCGTTCTTCGGCGTGCTGCTCGGCTCGCCGACGCTCAAGCTCCGCGGCGATTACCTCGCCATCGTCACGCTCGGCTTCGGCGAGATCATCCGCGTGTTCCTGAACAACCTCTCAAAGCCGATCAACATCACCAACGGGCCGCAGGGCGTCTCGCGCATCGACCCGTTCTCGATCGGGTCGTTCAGCTTCGCCAGGCCGGACACCTTCCTGGGGCTCGCCTTCAGCGGGCCGATCAAGTACTACTACCTGCTGCTCGCCGTGCTGCTGGTGGTGATCCTGGTGAACGTGCGGCTGCAGAACTCCCGCATCGGGCGCGCGTGGGAGGCGATCCGCGAGGACGAGGTGGCGGCACGCGCGATGGGCATCAACACCACGCGCATGAAGCTCCTCGCGTTCGCGATGGGCGCCTCCTTCGGCGGCGTCGCCGGCGGCATGTTCTCGGCGATCCAGGGCTTCATCAGCCCGGAGAGCTTCATCCTGGTCGAGTCGATCATGGTCCTGGCGATGGTGGTGCTGGGCGGCATGGGCAACATCTGGGGCGTCATCCTCGGCGCGATCCTGCTGTCGTTCGTGCCGGAGATCCTGCGCTTCACCGTCGAGCCGCTGCAGCAGAGCGTGTTCGGCCGCCAGATCGTCGAGCCCGAGGTGATCCGCATGCTGATCTTCGGCTTCGCGCTGGTGCTCATCATGATCCTGCGGCCCGGCGGCCTGTGGCCCTCCGCCGTGCGCCGGCGCGAGCTCGCCGCGGGACGCGGGGAGGCGGTGTGAGCGAGCTCGTCGCCGCCGAGGGGATCGGCAAGCGCTTCGGCGGCCTGCAGGCCCTGTCGGACGTGAGCTTCACCATCCGCCGCGGCGAGATCTACGGCCTCATTGGACCGAACGGCGCCGGCAAGACCACGCTGTTCAACGTGCTGACCGGCATCTATGCCCCGGACGCAGGCCGCTTCACGTTCGACGGTGCGCCGCTCGCGGGGCTCAAGCCGCACGAGGTGACGGCACGCGGCATCGCGCGCACCTTCCAGAACATCCGTCTGTTCGCCAACCTGTCCGCGCTGGAGAACGTGATGATCGGCCGTCACGTGCGCACCCGCGCGGGCGTGCTCGGCGCGATCCTGCGCAACCGGGCCACGCGCGAGGAGGAGGCCTCGATCGAGCGGCGCGCCGCGGAGCTGCTCGACTATGTCGGCATCGCACGCCGCGCCAACGACCAGGCGGGCAGCCTGCCGTACGGCGACCAGCGACGGCTGGAGATCGCGCGAGCGCTCGCCACCGACCCGCAACTGCTCGCGCTCGACGAGCCGGCCGCGGGCATGAATTCCACCGAGACGGCGGCGCTCAAGCCGCTGCTCGAGCGCATCCGCGCCGGCGGCGTCACCATCCTGCTCATCGAGCACGACGTGAAGCTGGTGATGGGCGTCTGCGACCGCGTGCTGGTGCTCGACCACGGCGAGAAGATCGCCGAAGGCCTGCCGGCCGACGTGCAGCGCGACCCGAAGGTCATCGAAGCCTATCTCGGCGCACCGGCGCACTGAACCGAATGAGCCTTCTCGAGATCCGCAAGCTCGAAGTCCGCTACGGCGGCATCCGCGCCGTGAAGGGCATCGACCTCCACGTGGACGAAGGCGAGCTCGTCTGCATGATCGGCGCGAACGGTGCGGGCAAATCGTCCACGCTCCGCGCGATCTCCGGCCTGATCCAGCCCGCACCGGGCCAGGTGAAGTACGACGGCCGGGACCTTGCCGGCGTGCGCGCGCACCTGCGCGCCCGGTCGGGGCTGGTGATGGTGCCCGAGGGGCGCGGCATCTTTCCGCAGCTCACCGTGGACGAGAACCTCGCGATGGGCGCGTACACGCGCAGCGGCCCCGAGGTGGAAGCCGACCGCGATCGCATGTTCACGCTCTTCCCGCGCCTGCGGGAGCGGCGCACGCAGACCGGCGGCACGCTCTCCGGGGGCGAGCAGCAGATGCTCGCCATCGGCCGCGCGCTGATGAGCCGGCCCCGCCTGCTCCTGCTCGACGAGCCGTCGATGGGGCTCGCGCCGATCGTGGTGCAGAAGATCTTCGAGGTCGTGCGCGACATCAACAAGGCCGGCGTGACGGTGCTGCTCGTGGAACAGAACGCCAACCTCGCGCTGCAGGTGGCGACCCGCGCCTACGTGCTGGAGAGCGGTCTCATCACGCTGGCCGGACCGGCGCAGGACCTCGCCAACGATCCGAAGGTCCGCGCCGCCTATCTCGGCGAGTAGCGGTCCGGGGCCGCGAGGGCGCGGCCGGCATCGGCACGGGTCTTGCAGACCTAGGCCGTCTGGTTTCCCCCGCGCTCCACCGTGCCATCCGTTCCCCGTCTCGCTCGAGCTGTGGTCGTCGCCGCGCTGGTCGCGGCGTGCGCCGCGTGCGATCGCGACTCGCCCCCGGCGCAGGCCGCCACACCCGCGTCCCCACAAGCGGTTCCCGCCGCGGTGGTCGAGGTCGCGCCGCAGCGCGTGCCCATCGTGCTCGAGGCGGTCGGCACCACCGAGGGCTCGCGCGAGGTGGAAGTGCGCTCGCGCGTGTCCGGCATCCTGGAAAAGCGTCTGTACCAGGAGGGCGCACCCATCGACGCCGGCGCCCCCATGTTCCGCATCGAGCGGGCGCCGTTCGAGATCGCGCTCGGGCAGGCGCGCGCGCAGGTGTCGGAGGCCGAGGCGCGGCTCGCGCAGGCGCGCCGCGACGAGGAGCGCTTTCGCCCGCTGGTGGCGCAGGGGTACGTGAGCCGCAAGGCCTACGACGACGCGCGCTCGGCCGTCGAACTCGCCGCCGCGCAGATCAAGCAGGCGCAGGCGGCCGTCCGTGAAGCCGAGCTCAACCTGTCCTACACGCTGGTGACCGCGCCGGTGCGCGGCATCGCCGGACGGGCGTTGCGTTCCGAGGGCACGCTCGTCGGGACGACCGCCGAGGCGAGCCTGCTCACCACCATCAACCAGGTGCACCCCATCTGGGTGCGCTTCAGCCTCTCCCAATCGGACGTCGACCGGCTGCCCGGCGCGCGCCTGCCCTCGCTGCGCACGGCCGAGGTGCGGCTCGTGCAGCAGGACGGCCGTCGCTATCCGCTGCCCGGTCGCGTGAACTTCGCCGCGAGCGAGATCGATCCCAGGCTCGCGACGCAGCAGCTTCGCGCCGAGTTCGAGAATCCGGAGGAGACGCTGCTGCCCGGCGAGTTCGTGCGCGTGGAGCTGAGCGCTGGCGAGTTGCAGGACGTCTTCCTCGTGCCGCAGAGCGCGGTCATGCAGACGGAGAAGGGGAGCTTCGTGTTCGTCCTGGGCGCCGACGGCAAGGCCGCGATGCGCCCGATCGAGACCGGCGCGTGGCGCGGGGCCGACTGGATCGTGCGCGGCGGCCTGAACGCGGGCGACCGCGTGATCGTCGACAACCTCCTCAAGATCCGTCCCGGCGTGCCGGTGAAGGCCGTCGGGGCGGACGACGCGCCGGTGGCGAAGGCCGCGCCGGGAACGCCGGCGCCGGCGGCCAGGTAGGACCGTCCGCGTGTCGCGCTTCTTCATCCACCGGCCGATCTTCGCCGCCGTCATCTCCATCGTCATCACGCTCGCGGGCCTCGTCGCCGCGTACGTGCTGCCGATCGCGCAGTACCCGGAGATCGCGCCGCCCACGGTGACGATCACCGCGACCTATCCCGGCGCGAGCGCGGAAACGCTCGCCCGCACGGTCGCGGCGCCCATCGAGGAGCAGCTCTCGGGGGTGGAGGACCTGATCTACTTCAGCTCCACCGCCAGCTCGTCGAACGGCACCCTCACCATCACCGCGACCTTCGAGGTCGGCACCGACGCCGACCAGGCCACGATCAACGTGAACAACCGCGTACAGCGCGCCCTCCCGCGGCTGCCCGACGAGGTGCGCCGCACCGGCGTGATCGTGCAGAAGCGCTCGCAGGACATCCTGCTGGTGGTGACCTTCGTCTCCGGCGATCCACGCTACGACACGCTGTATCTCTCGAACTACCTCACCATCAACGTGCTGGACGCCCTGCGCCGGGTCCCCGGCGTGGCCGACGCCACCATCTTCGGCGCGCGCGATTACGCGATGCGCATCTGGCTGCGCCCCGACCGGATGGCGCAACTCGGCGTCACCACCACCGACATCGCCAACGCGGTCCGCGGGCAGAACCAGCAGTACGCGGCGGGGCGCATCGGGCAGGAGCCGGCCCCGCCCGGGCAGGTGCTCTCGTACGCGGTCACCGCGCAGGGCCGGCTGCTGGAGCCCGAGCAGTTCGGCGACATCATCCTGCGCTCGGGCGGATCGAGTGGCGTGCTGCGGCTGCGCGACGTCGCGCGCGTCGAGCTGGGCGCGCAGACCTACGACGCCGCCACCGCGGTGAACGGCCGGCCGTCGGTCGGCGTGGGCGTGTACCTGCAGTCGGGGGCGAATGCGCTCGAGGTCGCCGACGCGGTGCGCGCGACGCTGCGCGACATGAGCTCGAACTTCCCGGAAGGCATCGAGTACCTGATCCCGTTCGACACCACGCGCTTCGTGCAGGCCTCCATCGCGGAGGTGACCCAGACGCTGCTCGAAGCCGCTGCCCTGGTGGTCCTCGTGGTGTTCCTCTTCCTGCAGCACTGGCGCGCCACCCTCATCCCGATGATCGCCGTGCCGGTCTCCCTGATCGGCACCTTCGCGGGCCTCTACGCCTTCGGCTTCTCCATCAACACGCTCACGCTGTTCGCGATGGTGCTCGCCATCGGCATCGTCGTCGACGACGCCATCGTCGTGCTCGAGAACGTCGAGCGGCTCATGTCGCAGGAGGGGATGGCCCCGCGAGCGGCGGCCATCGAGGCGATGCGCGAGGTGTCGGGCGCGGTCGTGGCCATCGTCCTCGTGCTCTGTGCCGTCTTCATCCCGGTCGCCTTCCTCGGCGGCATCGCCGGGCGGCTCTACCAGCAGTTCGCGGTCACCATCGCCATCGCGGTCGTGATCTCGGGCGTGGTCGCACTGACCCTGACGCCGGCGCTGTGTGCGCTGCTCCTGAAGCCCCACGCGGGCGAGCCGCGCCTCTTCCGGCCGTTCAATCGCGGCTTCGGCTGGGTGACCGACACGTACGTTCGCGGCGTCGGACTGGTGCTGCGCCACCGAGTGGGCGCGGGTCTGCTGTTTCTGGGCGTCGTCGCCCTCGTCGCGGTGCTGCTGCGCGCGGTCCCGACGGCATTCGTGCCGCCGGAGGACCAGGGCTACATCTTCGGCTCGATCCAGCTTCCCGACGGCGCCACGTTGCGCCGTACGCAGGACGCCGGTGCCGCGATCCAGCAGGTGCTGTCGTCCCACCCCGCGGTGGAGAACGTCTTCGTCATCAGCGGATTCGACCTCATCGGCGGCGGCAACCGCACCAACGCGGCGACGCTGTTCATCACGCTCAAGCCGTGGGACGAGCGCGAGGCGACCGCCGAGGACCTCACGCGCTACGTGCTCGCACAGGGCGCCGCGCAGCGCTCGGGCCTCGTCCTGGCCTTCAATCCGCCGCCGATCCGCGGCCTGGGAACGGCCGGCGGCTTCGAGCTCTATCTGCAGGATCGGGCGGCGGCGGACCCGCGCAAGCTCGCGCAGGCGGTGGCCCAGGTGACCGACGCGATGCGCCAGCGCCCCGAGCTCGGCGGCATCAACAGCTTCTTCCGCCCGACCGTGCCGCAGATCTTCGTGGAGGTGGACCGGGAGAAGGCGCTCGCGCTCGGGGTTCCCGTGGAAGAAGTCTTCGATGCGCTGCAGGGGACGATGGGTTCGCTCTACGTGAACGACTTCAACCGCTCGGGGCGGACGTTCCGGGTGCAGCTGCAGGCCGAGGCGCCGTTCCGGTCGGACCCGGAGGATCTCGGCAACGTCTACGTCCGCTCCGGCACCTCGGGCGAGATGCTGCCCCTGAAGACGCTCATCCAGGCGGAGCAGATCGTCGGCGCCGAGCAGTTGGAGCGCTTCAACGGCTTCCTGGCCGCGCGCGTGCTCGGCAGCGGGGCGCCGGGGGTGAGCTCGGGGCAGGCCATCGCCGCCGCCGAGGAGGCGACGGCGGCCGCGCTCCCGCCGGGCTACGCCTATGCCTGGACCGGACAGGCCTTCCAGGAAAAGCGCGTGGGGCAGGCCTCCACGCTCGCCTTCGGGTTCGCGCTGGTGATGGTGTTCCTGATCCTCGCCGCGCAGTACGAGCGCTGGTCGCTGCCCATCGCGGTGCTGCTCGCCGTGCCGTTCGCCGTCGGCGGTGCCCTGGTGGCGGTGCTCCTGCGCGGCATGAACAACGACATCTACTTCCAGATCGGACTGGTCACGCTCATCGGGCTCGCCGCGAAGAACGCCATCCTGATCGTCGAATTCGCCGCGCAGAAGCAGCGCGAGGGCCTCCCGGCGGCCGAGGCTGCGCTCGCGGCCGCGCGGCTGCGGTTCCGCCCGATCGTGATGACCTCGGCGGCGTTCATCCTCGGCGTCCTGCCGCTCGCCATCGCGACGGGCGCGGGGGCAGCGGCGCGGCGTTCGATGGGGACTGGCGTGATGGGGGGAATGATCGCGGCGACCGTGATCGCCACGCTGTTCGTTCCGATGTTCTTCGCGGCGCTCGCGGGGGGATGGCGACGCACCGCCGGCCGCGAGCCCGACCCGGGACCCGCGGAGGCGCGGGAAGGCTGAGCCGGCCTCTCCCCGGCATACGGCGGGGAGCCGGCGGTCACCCCGGCGCGTGACACCCGCACGCGCCGCAGCGGCATACCACCCGCCCGCATTGCGTACATTCCAGGGCGCTCGCCCCGTCGAGGGGCCGCCGGCACTGCCAGCACGTGCCCTCGGCCGGCACCGCGTCGGACGCACGCGCGCGCAGCGCCGGGACGGGCAGGCCCCGCCGGCGGAAGAGGCTCGCGTGCGCGATCTCCGGCGGCGCCTGTTCCGGCAGCCCGATGCTGCGCTTGAAGTCTCGATAGCGGACCAGCAGGCCGGCGCAGTCGTCGTTGGACACGTCCGCGGTGATCTGGCGCTTGAACTCCTCGCGGTCGAAGCGCGCGGTCTGGCGCGTCTCCAGCAGGAAGGCGCGCACCATGTGCTCCGGCACGTCCTCCTGCTGCGTGCCGTCGACCAGCACCAGCCCGACGCGCGCGTGGCGGGCGACACGGTAGAACCAGCCATCGACGAAGAGCTTGCGAGTCGGCATCGGAACCATCGGGCGGGGCCGGGGAATCGGCCGATAGCCTATGCGGAACGCCCAGGCGGCGCAACGCGCGCGTGCCCGCCTCAGCCTTCGGCCGCCACCACCGCCAGCACCGCTTCGCCGTAGCGCTCCAGCTTCTTCGCGCCGATGCCGTTGACCTCTGCCAGCGCCATGCGCGACGCCGGACGCAGGGCGGCGATCTCGACCAGCGTCGCATCGCTGAAGATCACGTAGGCGGGCACGCCCTGCGCCTGGGCTTCGGTGCGCCGCCACGCGCGCAGGCGTTCGGCGAGCGCGGCGTCGGCCGGCGGCAGCGCGGTGCCGCGCTTGATCGGTTTGCCCCGCGGCGCAGGTGCGACGGTGCGCCTCAGCTCCACCGTGCGCTCCCCCTTCAGCACCGCGCGCGCCGGCTCGGCGAGCTTCAGCGCCCCATAGGCGTCGTGATCGACGGTGACGAAGCCGAGCGCGACGAGCTGCCGGAAGATGCTCCGCCACTCGTTGTCGTCGAGATCCGCCCCGGCGCCGAACACCGACAGCGACTCGTGGCCCCAGCGCGTCGTCCGCTCGCCCGACTTGCCGCGCAGCACGTCGATCACGTGCACCGCGCCGAAGCGCTGCCCGGTGCGGTAGATCGCCGAGAGCGCCTTCTGCGCCGCGACGGTCGCATCCCAGGTCTGGGGCGGCGCGAGGCAGGTGTCGCAGTTGCCGCACGGTGCGCTGGCTTCACCGAAGTACGCGAGCAGCCGCACGCGCCGGCAGCCCGCGGTCTCGCAGAGGCCGAGCAGCGCGTCGAGCTTCGCGGTGCTCACCCGCTTGTACGCGTCGCTCGCCTCCGACTGGTCGATGAGGCGCCGCTGCTGCACCACGTCGGCCAGACCGTACGCCATCCAGGCATCGGCGGGCTCGCCGTCGCGGCCCGCCCGCCCGGTCTCCTGGTAGTAGCCCTCGATGCTCTTGGGCAGGTCCAGGTGCGCGACGAAGCGCACGTCGGGCTTGTCGATGCCCATGCCGAACGCGATCGTCGCCACCATGACGATGCCGTCGTCGCGCTGGAAGCGCTCCTGGTGCGCGGCGCGCGTGGCCGCGTCCATGCCGGCGTGATAGGGCAGGGCATCGACGCCCTCGTCCTGCAGCCAGGCCGCCGTTTCGTCCACCTTGCGGCGCGAGAGGCAATAGACGATGCCGGCGTCGCCGGCGTGCTCCTCGCGGTAGAAGGCGAGGAACTGCGCGCGCGCGTCGCGCTTGTCGACGATGGTGTAGCGGATGTTCGGCCGGTCGAAGCTCGAGAGGAACACGCGCGCCGCACCGAGGGCGAGCCGCTCGATGATCTCCGCGCGCGTCTGCGGGTCGGCCGTGGCGGTGAGCGCGATGCGCGGCACGTCCGCATACCGCTCGTGCAGCACGGCGAGTTGCAGGTACTCGGGGCGGAAGTCGTGGCCCCACTGCGACACGCAGTGCGCCTCGTCGATGGCGAAGAGCGCGAGCCGCGCACGGTCCAGCAGCGCGAGGCAGCGCTCGGTCAGCAGGCGCTCGGGCGCGACGTAGAGCAGGTCGAGCTCCCCGCGCAGCAGCCGGCGCTCGACGTCGCGCACCGCATCCAGGTCGAGCGTGGAGTTGAGGAAGGCGGCGCGGACGCCGGCCTGCGTGAGCGCGGCCACCTGGTCCTGCATCAGCGCGATGAGCGGGGAGACGACGACGCCGGTGCCCTCGCGCAGCAGTGCCGGCACCTGGTAGCACAGCGACTTGCCGCCGCCGGTGGGCATCAGTACGAGCGCGTCGCCGCCCTCCGCGACGTGCGCGACGATGTCGCCCTGCGCCCCGCGGAACGACGCGTGGCCGAAGACCTCGTGCAGGACCCGCGCGGCGCGGTCCGCGAGCGGGCCGGCGGGCATCGGCCGCGTGGGATTCCGGGACAGGATCTAGACCGTCTGGCCCTTGGCCAGATCCGCGGCGGTGGTGAAGGAGTCGGCGTGGAACTCGTCGATCGGCAGGCCGCACGCGTGCGTGAAGTCGCGGCGGGCGGAGTCGACCATCACCGGCACGCCGCACGCATAGACCTGGTGGCCGGAGAGGTCCGGGAAGTCCTCCATCACCGCGCGGTGGACGAAGCCGGTGCGGCCGGTCCAGGCGTCCTCGGGCTTCGCCTCGGAGATCACCGGCACGTACTTGAAGCTCGGATGGTCCTTCGCCCACTGCTCGGCGAGCGCGGACATGTAAAGATCCTTGGGCCGGCGCCCGCCCCAGTACAGCGTCATCGGCCGCTCGATGCCCTTGCGGAAGGCGGCCTCGAGAATGGCCTTCATCGGCGCGAAACCGGTCCCGCTCGCGACCAGCAGCACCGGCTTGTCGCTGTCCTCGCGCAGGAAGAACGAACCCAAGGGGCCCTCGAAGCGCAGGATGTCGCGCTCCTTCATCGTGTTGAACACGTGGTCGGTGAACGCGCCGCCGGGCACGTGGCGCACGTGGAGCTGCACGAACTCGTCGTCGTGCGGCGCGTTCGCCATCGAGAAGCTGCGGCGGGTGCCGTCCTTGAGGATGAACTCGATGTACTGCCCGGGCAGGAACTGCAGCCGCTCGTTCGCCGGGAGCTTGAGCGAGAGCACGATGACGTCGTCGGCGACGCGCTCCATCCGGCCCACGCGGCACGGCAGCTTCTTGACCACGATGTCCTTCACCGCGCCGATCTCGCGGCACTCGATCGTCACTTCGCCGAGCGGCTTGGCGCAGCAGAAGAGCGCATAGCCGGCGGCGCGTTCGTCCTCGGACAGCGCGGAGAGCTGGTAGTGGCCGTAGTCCACCGCACCGCCGACGACCTTGCCCTTGCACGAGCCGCACGCCCCGTTGCGGCAACCGTAGGGGAGGTGGAAGCCCTCGGCGAGCGCGGCCTGCAGGATGGTCTCGCCCTCGGGCACGCGGAAGGTGTTGCCGCTCGGCTGGATGGTGACTTGCGCGGTCATGGGTGTCGTAAAATCCGGGAGTTATGAAGACGCTGCTGGTCGTCGGCTGCGGGGACGTCGCCCGCCGCGCACTGCCCGCGCTGGTTGCGCGCTGGCGGGTGAGCGCGCTCGTGCGCCGCGCCGACGCAGACCTCGCGCAGCGCGGCGTGGCGCAGATCGTCGGCGATCTCGACCGGCCCGAAACGCTCGTCCCGATTGGGGCGGGTTTCGACGCGGTGCTGCATCTCGCCCCCCCGCCCGAAAGCGGCCCGGGCGACCCGCGCACGGCCCATCTCGTTGCCGCGCTGTCGGCGCAGGGCATGTTACCAGAGCGTTTCGTGTACATCAGCACGAGCGGCGTGTACGGCGACTGCGCGGGCGCGCGGATCGACGAGACGCGCGCCCCGAATCCGGGAACGGCGCGCGCCCAGCGGCGCGTCGATGCGGAGCGCCTGCTGCTCGACTGGGGCGCGGCGCAGGGCGTGAACGTCGCGGTGCTGCGCGTGCCGGGGATCTACGCCGCCGACCGCCTGCCGCTGGAGCGGTTGAAGAAAGGCACGCCGGTGCTGGCGTGCGAGGACGACGTGTTCACCAACCATGTCCACGCCGACGATCTCGCCGCCATCTGCGTCGCCGCGCTGGAGCGCGCCACCCCGGGCGCGATCTACAACGCTTCCGACGATTCCGAGCTGCGCATGGGCGACTATTTCGACCTCGTCGCCGACCGTTTCGACCTCCCGCGCCCGCCGCGCATCCGGCGTGCGGAGGCGGAACGGGTGATCCCGCCGATGCTGCTCTCGTTCATGAGCGAGTCGCGCCGACTCGTCAACGCGCGCATGAAGCGCGAGCTCGGCGTCGTGCTCGCCTATCCCACCGTCTTCGAAGGCGTCCCGCATGGACACGCTGCTCGTCCTCAGCAACCTGCCTGACCGGGCCAGCGCCGACCGCGTGGCACAGGCGCTGGTCGAGCGCCGCCTGGCGGCGTGCGTGAACATCCTGGCGCCCTGCCGCTCCGTATATCGCTGGCAGGGCGCGGTGGAGAGCGCCGAGGAGCATCCGATCCTGATCAAGACGACTGCCGACCGCTACGCGGCCCTGGAGGAAGCGATCCGCGGGCTGCACCCGTACGAACTTCCGGAAATCGTCGCGGTCCCACTCAGCGCCGGGCTGCCCGGCTATCTCGACTGGGTCGCGGCGGAGACGCGACCGCCCGTCTCGACGCCATGACGCGCCTCCTCCTCCTGATCCTCGCCTGGCTCGCCGCCCTGCCGGCGGCGTACGCGCTGTCGGAGAAGGATCTCCTCGAGTACGACAAGGCGTTCCGGCTGTCGGTGCAGGCGGTGGACCCGCAGACCGTCGAGGTGCGCTACGCCATCGCCGACGGCTACTACATGTACCGGGAGAAGTTCGCGTTCGAGCCGCAGACGCCCGGCGCGACGCTCGGTCAGGCCGATTTCCCGGCGGGCAAGCCGAAGCAGGACGAGTTCTTCGGCCGCGTCGAGATCTACCGCGGCGACATCGCCATCCGCGTGCCGGTGAGCGCGGGGCAGGACAAGCTCGCGTTCGACATCACCTCCCAGGGCTGCGCCGACGTCGGCGTGTGCTATCCGCCCGAGACGCGCACGGTGCAGGTGGCGCTGGCCAGCGGGGCCACGGGCACCATTGCGGGCACGGGCGGGCTGTTTTCCCAGGCCCCGGCGGGCGGACTCGACTTCGGCGGACGCGCGGTGCGCGAACCGGCGCTGGTCAGCGACGAAGGACGCTTCGAGCAGCTGCTCGCCTCCGGCAGCTTCTGGCTGATCGTCGCCGGGTTCTTCGGCGCCGGGCTGCTGCTCACGTTCACGCCCTGCGTGCTGCCGATGATCCCGATCCTCTCCGGCATCATCGTCGGCGAGGGCCGCAGCATCACGCGGGGCCGCGCGTTCGCGCTGTCGGGCGCGTACGTGCTCGGCATGGCGGTGACCTACACCGCCATCGGCATCGCCGCGGCGCTGTCCGGCAGCCTGCTCTCGGCGGCGCTGCAGAACCCGTGGGTGCTCGGCACCTTCGCCCTCGTGTTCGTCGCGCTGGCGCTGTCGATGTTCGGGTTCTACGACCTGCAATTGCCGTCCTCGGTGCAGTCGCAGCTGCATTCGGCCAACAGCAGGCTCAAGGGCGGGCAGTATGGCGCGGTCGCCGTGATGGGAATTCTTTCCGCGGCGATCGTCAGCCCCTGCGTGGCGGCGCCGCTCGCCGGCGCCCTCCTCTACATCAGCCAGACGCGCGACGTCATGCTCGGCGGTTTCGCGCTGTTCGCCATGGCGCTCGGCATGGGCGTGCCCCTCATGGCCGTGGGGGTCTCCGAAGGCGCCTTCCTGCCGAAGTCGGGGCACTGGATGAAGTCGGTCAAGCACTTCTTCGGGGTGCTGCTGCTGGGCGTGGCGATCTGGATCGTCTCCCCGGTGATTCCCGAATTCGTGGTGATGCTCGCCTGGGCGGCGCTGCTCATCATCTCGGCGATGTACCTGCACGCGCTCGACCCGCTGCCACAGGAGGCTTCGGGGTTCGTGCGCTTCTGGAAGGGCGTGGGCGTGATCTCGCTGGTCGCCGGCGTCGCGCTCGTGGTCGGCGCGCTGGCGGGGAGCCGCGACCCGCTGCAGCCGCTCGCCGGGTTCCGGCTCGCGTCGGCGGAAGGCGGCGCGCCGGCGAAGGGCGAGGTCCACTTCGAGCGTGTGCGCAGCGTGGCCGAGCTCGACGCGCGTCTCAAGAACGTCTCGGCTCCGGTGATGCTCGACTTCTATGCCGACTGGTGCGTGTCCTGCAAGGAGATGGAACGGTTCACGTTCGCCGACCCGCAGGTGCAGGCCCGCCTCGCCGGGATGGTGCTGCTGCAGGCGGACGTCACCGCCAACAACGCGCAGGACAAGGAGCTGCTCAAGCGCTTCCGCCTGTTCGGCCCGCCGGGCATCATCTTCTTCGACGCGCAGGGCCGCGAGATCCCGGGCCTGCGCGTCATCGGCTACCAGCCGGCCGACCGCTTCCTCAAGACGCTCGACCAGGTTCGCTGAGCGGCGCTTCATGCCCGCATGGAACAAGCGGGCATAGAATGCCCGCATGACGCCGACGTCCGAAGCGCTGATCGAGGCGCTGCCCGATCCCGCCCTGCGCGAGCTCGCCGCACGCGGGACCACGCGCAGCTACCGCAAGGACGTCGTCATCATCCAGGAGGGCGACCTCGGGGACACGCTCTTCATCCTCCTCGCCGGCCGCGTCAAGGTCTTCGCGAGCGGCGACAACGACCGCGAGGTGGTGATCGACACGCACGGCCCGGGCGAGTACGTCGGCGAGATGTCGCTGGACGGCGGGCCGCGGTCCGCCTCGGTCATCACGCTCGAACCGACGGTCTGTGCGGTGGTGACGCGCATCACGCTGCGCGATCACATCGGCCGACACCCGGAGTTCGCGTTCGAGCTGCTCGCACGCGTCATCCGCCGCGCGCGACGCGCGACGGCGAACGTCAAGAACCTCGCGCTGCTCGACGTGTACGGGCGCGTGCGCCATCTCTTCGACGAGCTGGCGGTCGAGCGCGATGGCGTGCGCAGCATCCCGGAGAAGCTCACCCACCAGGAGATCGCCGACCGGGTGGGTTCCTCGCGCGAGATGATCAGCCGGCTGCTCAAGGACCTCGAGCGCGGCGGCTATCTCGCCTCGGAAGGGCGGGTCATCACGCTCCTGAAGAAGCTGCCGCCGGCCTGGTGAATACCGCACAAGCCGCGCGGTAGTAGTCGCCGCAACGCGGGGGCCTCGCTCCCTAACCTGTCTCCATGCCGATCACGTCGATCGGTCCACCGCAAAGGAGACAGCCATGAACGTTCGCGCCAACAACATCCCCACCGCGTATCGCTTCGCCGTCGCCGCGCGTGCGCTTGCGGCCGTGGCGGTCGCCATCGGCATCCTCCTGGTCGGGTACTCGGCGCCGGTCGAGCGCGTGTACGCCGCCGACCCGGAACCGCAGGCCGCCGCCTATGACAACGGGCCCACGGGGTACTTCCCCGACCTGTTCCGGACCGTCAGCTTCGCGGCCGAGCCGAGCGAGAGCGCGCCCACGTTCTGATCGGTCCTCAGGGCTTCACCGCCAGCATGATCTTGCCGATGTGCCGCGAGCTCTCCATGAGGGCATGGGCGGCGGCGGCCTCGGCGAGCGGGAAGGTGCGGTGGACGAAGGTGCGCAGCTGCCCGGACTCGAACAGCGGCCACACGGCGTCGCGCAGCTGCCGCGCGATCGCCGCCTTCTGCTCGACGCTGCGCGGACGCAGCGTCGAGCCCGTGAAGGTGAGGCGCTTCAGCATCACCGGCATCAGGTCCACCTCGACCTTCGACTCCTTGAGGAACGCGATCTGCACCAGGCGGCCTTCCAGCGCGAGCGAGCGCAGGTTCTTCGCCACGTAGTCGCCGCCCACCATGTCGAGGATCACGTCCACGCCGCGCTTGGCGGTGAGCTTCCACAGCTCGCCCGCCCAGTCCTGCGTGGCGTAGTTGAACGCGTGGTCCGCGCCGGCCTGCTTCACGAAGGCGGCCTTCTCCTCGTTGCCCACCGTGGTGTAGACGGTGGCGCCGAAGACCTTCGCGAGCTGGATCGCGGCGAGGCCGATGCCGCTCGATCCGCCGTGCACGAGGAACGACTCGCCGGCCTTCAGCCGGCCGCGATTGAACACGTTGTCGTACACGGTGAAGAAGTTCTCCGGCAGCGAGGCGGCCTGCTCCAGCGTCATGCCCTTCGGCACCGGCAGGCAGTGCGGAGCCGGCGCCGTGCAGTACTCGGCGTAGCCGCCGCCGGGGGTGAGCGCCGTCACGACGTCGCCCACCTTCGGCGCGGTCACGTCGGGCGCGGTCTCCACCACGGTGCCCGCGACCTCCAGCCCCAGGACCGGCGACGCGCCGGGAGGCGGGGGATACGCGCCGGCACGCTGCAGCACGTCGGGCCGATTGACGCCCGCGTAGTGCACTTCGATGAGTACCTCGCCTGCCTTCGGCGCGGGGCGCGGGCCTTCCGCGAGTTTCATGCTGTCCGGCGCACCGCCGGCGCCGTGGTCGATGTAGCGCATGTCCTGGTCAGGCCTTTCCGTTGGGGGCGAGCTCCTGCTCGACGAGCGTCACCCAGTAGGCGGCGCCGAGCGGCAGGATCGCGTCGTTGAAGTCGTAGCGCGGGTTGTGCAGCACGCAGCCGCCCTCGCCCGGTCCGTTGCCGATCCAGGCATAGGCCCCCGGTCGGGCCTGCAGCATGAAGGCGAAGTCCTCCGCGCCCATGGTGGGAGGCAGCGCGGTGTGGACGTTCGCCGCCCCGACCAGCGAGCGCATCGCCTGCGCGGCGCGCTCCGCCTCGGCCGGCGTGTTCACCGTGGGCGGATAGCGGCGCTCGTAGCGCACGGTGCTGGTCGTGCCGTGCGCGGCGTCGATGCCGGCCGTGACGCGGCGGATGCCGGCTTCGATGGCGTCCTGCACGTCCGGGCGGAAGGCGCGCGTGGTGCCGCGCAGGGTCACCTCGCCGGGGATCACGTTCCAGGTGTCGCCGGCGTGGAACTGGGTCACGCTGACCACCGCGGCATCCACCGGGCTCACCGTGCGACTGGGAATGGTCTGCAGCGCCTGCACGAGCGCGCTCGCCGCGACGATGGGATCGATGCCCATGTGCGGCATGGCGGCGTGGGCGCCGCGGCCGGTCACGACGATCTCGAAGATGTCGAACGACGCCATCATCGGCCCGGGCATGACCGCGAACTCTCCCGCGGGCATCCCGGGCCAGTTGTGCAGCCCGTACACCGCGTCGCACGGAAATCGCGTGAAGAGCCCGTCCTCCACCATCGCGCGTCCGCCGCCCTCGTTCTCCTCCGCCGGCTGGAAGATGAACTGGACCGTGCCGTCGAAGGCGCGCGTCTGCGCCAGGTGGCGGGCTGCGCCGAGCAGCATGGTCGTGTGGCCGTCATGGCCGCACGCGTGCATGCGGCCGTCGTGCCGCGAGCGATGCGCGAAGGTGTTCTTCTCGGCGATGTGCAGCGCGTCCATGTCGGCGCGCAGGCCGATGGACCGCGTGCTCGTCCCGGCGCGGAGCGTACCCACCACCCCCGTGCGGCCGATGCCGCGGGCCACCTCGATGCCGAACGAGGCCAGCTTGTCGGCGACGAATGCCGAGGTGCGCACTTCCTCGAAGGCCGTTTCCGGGTGCGCATGCAGGTCGTGCCGCCATGCCGTCATGTCGGCGTGCAGCGGCGCCAGGCGTTCGATGGTCTTCATGGCGGCATTGTAAGGGGCCGGCCCGCGCGCAAGGCCGTCATGGCGCCCGGACTATACTTTTGCAATGCGCCATCACCTGCTCGGTCTCGATCACGTCGTCATCGCCGTCGCGGACCTCGACGCCGCGCAGGCCGACTATGCGCGGATGGGCTTCACCCTCACGCCGCGCGGCCACCACAGCATCGGCTCGAGCAATCACTGCATCATGTTCGGCGCCGACTACCTCGAGCTGCTCGCCAGTCCGGCCGAGCCGCCGCATCCCTGGCGACAGTTCTATACGGATTACCTGGCCGCCGGCGAAGGCCTCGCGGGCATCGCGCTCGCGACGGACAGCGCCAGGCGGCTCTACACCGACATGCTGTGGGCCGGGTTCGCCCCCGCGGACCCGCTGGATCTCTCGCGTCCGGTCGCATGGGACGACGGCACGCGCGAAGCGCGGTTCTGCATCACCCAGCTCGACCCGGCCAAGACGCCCGGCGTGAGCGTCTTCGCCTGCGAGCACCGCACGCGCGAGCTGGTGTGGCGCCCGGCGTGGCAGCAGCACGCCAACGGTGCGCGGGCGCTCGCGGCGATCGCGATGCTCGTCGAGGACGTGGCGCTCTCGGCACATCCGTATGCGCGGCTCTTCGACACGCGTCCGGTGGAAATCGACGAAGGGCTGCTGGTGAACACCGGCACCGCGCCGATCGCCTTCATGAACGCCGCAGCGCTCGCCGCGCGCCTGCCCGATGTCGTGCTCGGGGCGCATCCCGCGCCCGCCGCCGCCGTGCTCTTCCTGCACGTCGCCGACCGCGATGCCGTCGACACGGTCCTGCGCGCCGGCGGAATGCGGCCGCAGCGCATGCCCGACGGATCGATCGCCGTCGGCGCCGACCGGGCCCACGGCGTGGCGCTGGTGTTCGGGTGAGGTCCATGCGACGCACGAACCGGCTGCTCGTCGGCGCGCTCGTCGCCTCGCTCGCGCTGCACCTGGCGACCCTCGTCGGCGTACCCGCATTCGACCTCGAGCCCGCACCGGAGCACGAAATCCTCCCGCTCGAGGCGCGGCTGCTGCCGCCCCCGCCGCCGCCGGTCCCCGAACCGCCGATCGCTCGACCGCGCGCCGACCCGCCGCCGGCGCCGCCCGTCGCGACACGGCGCCCCCCGTCCCCGCGCAAGCCGCCGGCCGCGCCGGCGGTCGAACCGCCAACCGCGGCACCGCCTCCGCCCCTCGCGGAGG
>CAZKHE010000021.1:0-28899 GCA_964552535.1 uncultured Enterobacteriaceae bacterium
TCGACGGCGAGCTTCTCCTTGCGCTCGCGCCCCGCGGCCGCCCGCGCGCGCGGCAGCTCGGCGCGCTGCTGCTCGAGCTCGTCCTTCTGCGCGGCGAGCTGCTTCTCCAGCGCCTCCTTCTCGCCCCGCACCGCGACCACGTCCTGCTGCACCCTCGACAGCTGCTGCTGCAGGCGGCGGATGGTCTCGCGGTCGCGGCTCTGGTCGGGCTTCGCCTGTGCGCGCGCATCGACCGCGAGCATGAGGAGCAGGCACGCGGCGAGCGCAGCCGCCAGGAACTGGGGGAGGTCAGAAGCGCGCATTGAGGTCAACCTGCAGCACGTCGGCCTTCAGCGGCGGGCCGTCGATCGAGTCGGCGCTGAACCAGCGCACCTGCGTCCAGAAGTTGCGGTCGATGCCGTAGCTCAGGCCGAGGACGTAGCCCTTCGCGTCCGTCCCGCCGAGGCGGAACGTCGGGTCGGTGAAAGCGTCGAGCACCGCGTCGCGCTCCAGGTAGCGGTAGGAGACGAACGCCTGCCAGTCGCGCGGATTGACCAGGCGCGGCGTGCCGAGCTGGGCGCGCACCTGCCAGCCCTTGGTGCGCGCATCGACCGGCGTGCCGACCCGCGCCTGCACCTGCCCCGCGTCGAAGCCGCGGTTCTCGACCCAGTCCGCGGTGAACGTCCAGCGCTTCTCGTCGAAGGCGGGCATCTCGAACTGACCGGTCAGGTTGATGAGCTGGTAGTCCGAGGCGAGCGCGAGCAGCGGGCGCGTCGGGTCCGACGAGATGTTGAACAGCGTGTTGCCCTTCTGCAGGAAGAGCGGGGCGGTGAAGTCGTTGGTGGACAGCCCCGGCGCGTTCGCGATGCCGACGATGTTCTGGTAGTCGTAGTACCCCACCCCGAGGCGCGCCCGCGACTCCAGGCCGACCCGCCATTCGCCCGCGAGCTGCGCGCCGTACAGCCACTTGTCGTCCTTGGAGAGCTCGACCTCCTGGAGCGGCATCGCGGCGAGCGTGAGCGAAAGGCTTGCGCTCTCGTACGCGGGATCGGTGC
The DNA here is from genome assembly GCA_964552535.1 of uncultured Enterobacteriaceae bacterium. Taxonomy (GTDB): domain Bacteria; phylum Pseudomonadota; class Gammaproteobacteria; order Burkholderiales; family SG8-39; genus CAZKHE01. Next base: position 1,035 of record CAZKHE010000021.1, read on the forward strand.
GCAGCCGCAGCAGGCCCGCGTCGACGCTCAGGTCGTCGGCCCAGACGAGATCGGTGCCGAAGAACGGGTTGCCGATGCGTCCGCCGAGGAGCTGCACCCACTCGTACGGCCGCCAGTCGAGGAACGCCCGGTCGAACGAGATGGTGTACTTGTTGAAGTAGTTGCCCATCGTCTGCGTGGACGACACGGGATCCATGAGACTCCCGGTGACGATCCGGAAGCCCGTGCTCACCGTCTCGGTGAGGCGGCCCTGGATGCCGAAGCGGGCCCGCACGCGATAGCGTGTGCGGTCCTCGGTGGTGTTGAGCAGTTGCAGACTGCGGCTCTGGTTGGTGCGTTGGGGGTCGATGTAGAACGCGTTGGCCTCGTCGAGATACTGGAACTCGGCGCGGACACGCATGTCGCCCTCGAAGGAGAAGCGATCGAGCCACTCCGGGAGCGCGCCGCGTTCGCCCCAGCGCTCGGCGCGTGCCTGCGACACGATCTCCTGACGCAGTTCTTCCTTGATCTGGTTGCGGACCGTCTCGGGCACGTAGGGCACGCGCACGGTGCGCGAGCCGGCTGCCGCAGCGCCTGCCGCCGCGCCTGCACCGGCAGCCGCGCCCGCGGGCGCGCCGCCAGCGCTGCCCGGCCCGCCCGAGGGTGCGGCGGCCGCAGCCTCCTTGAGCAGCTTGTCCACCTCGTTGCGGGGCAGAAGCCCACGCTCCTGCATGAGCTGCAGCAGCCGCATGGTGGTCTGCCGCAGCGCCTCGATGTCCTCGCGCTCCCCCGCCTGGGCCTGGGACGCGGGCATGCTCCCCAGGAAAGCGGCCACAACCGCGGCCGCGATGCCGTTCTTGTTCATGCTGCGATTCCCTGGTTCCGGTTCTTGTCGGTATGCGCCTAGAGACGACTCGTCACGCGCAGCTTCACCGGCTGCGGCAGGTCGCTCGGCAGCGTTTCCTTGAGCGGCGGCGATTCCGCGAGCGCGGCGATGATCGATTGATCGGTGTCGGGCTTGCCGGAGGAGCCCACCACCTCGGTGCGCTGCACGCGGCCATCGTCGCGGAACCACACGTGCACGACGGCGCGGTACTCCTGGCCGCGCAGCCGCTTGTCGCGCTGGAGCGAATCCTGGATGTGCCGCTGCACGATGCCCGCGTAGTAGCCCTGACGGTTGCCGCCGCCGGACTGGGTGCCGCCGATCGTGGTGATGTCCCGCCCGCCGCGATTGGCGGCGAGCCCGAAGCCGTCGCTGCCGGCCGCGCCGTCGGCGTCGATGCCGAGCGGACGCTCGGCCTGCTGCTGCTGCGGCTGCGGCTCGTCCTTCGGGGTCTCGATCTTCTCCTCGATCTTGACCTCTTCCTTCTTCACCTCGGGCGGCTTCTGCTCCGGCGGCCTGGGCGGAGGCGGCGGCAGCGGCTTGACCATGGTGATCTGCTGCACGTTCTGCTTCTTGGTGCTCTTCGTCTGCGTGCTCATCTGCCAGACGATCAGCGCGATGACGCCCGCCGCGAGCGCGAGCACGCTCCAGAACGCGATCCTGCGCACGAGGTGCTGGCGCCGGTGCTGTTCGGCGGACATGGCTACTTCGTGATGCGCGCGGTGACGAGACCGAGCTGGGTGATGTCGAGCCGCCCCATCAGGTCCAGCACCTCGATGACCTTGTCGTACTGGATGCGCGCGTCGCCCTTGATCACCACCGGGAAGTCGGGCGTGACGGCCTTCTGCTGGCGCAAGCGCGCCTCGAGCTCTTCCATCGTCACCGGGTAGGCGTCGAGGAAGATCTGCCCGGTCTCGGTGATGGTCACCGCCTTGGTGGTGGGCTTGGCGAGGCTCGGCGCGTTGGAAGCCTTGGGCAGATTGACCTTGATGCCCTGCACGGAGGCCGTCGTCATGATGATGAAGATGACCAGGAGCACGTACGCGAGGTCGAGCATCGGCGTGATGTTGATCTCGTCGTACGGCTCGTTCTCGGCCTGGACCTTGCCTGCCATGACGGTCTCCGGGAAGCGTTACGGCGCGTAGCGCTCGGCGAACTTGGTGATGAGCTCGTCGGCGAACACCTGCGTATCCGCGCCGATCTGCTTGATGCGGCTGGCGAGCCAGTTGTAGCCGAAGAGGCACGGGATCGCGACGGCGAGACCGGCTACCGTCGCGAGCAGCGCAGCAGCGATGCCGGGTGCGATGGCGTTGATGTTGACGTCGCCGGCCGCGGCGATGGCCGCGAAGGTGATCATCACGCCCACGACCGTGCCGAGCAGCCCGAGGAACGGCCCGCCGGAGATGGAGATGGTGAGCAGCACCATCTTCGCGTTGAGCTTCGCGTTCTCGCGCACGAAGCCCGCATCGACGCTGGCGCGGATGGCGTCGAGCGCCTGCGGCGACAGGAAGAACTGCTCCCCCGCCGCCTTGGCTGCATCGAGGCGCTTCTTCAGCTCGCGGATCGCGATGGCGTAGAGCCGATACGCGGTGGAGCTCCCCACGTCGAGCGACTTCGACGACGCAGCGCCGACGCTCCCGCCGGCCGGCACCTTGCCGCCTTCGAATGCGAAGAGATCGTTCGTCTCGGCGAACGCGTCGAGGAAGTTCTCGTTGGCGCGTTCGGTACGCGAGAGCAGCATGGCCTTCATGCCCATGACGATGAAGCTGATGACGAGCATGATCATCAGGATGATGATGACGACCCACGCATCGACGGTGAGGTTGTCGATGAGGATCCCGAAGTACGAGTGGCCGCCCGCGCTCGCCTCCTCGTCCTGGCCGTACTCGATCATCGGCGTATCGGGCGCCTGCGAGGCCTGCTGCGCGAGGGCCCAGGCGGCCGAGCGCGGCGCGTTCGCGAGCTGCACTTCGTCCATCTCGCCGGTGAAGCCCGCGCCGAGCACCGCCGCGCCGGCCACATCGACGAGCGTCATGTTGACGGCGCCCGCCTGCGCACCGTTCACGAAGAGCGTGATGCCCGTCGGCGCGAACGACGCGGTCACATGCGTCCATGCGCCCTGCGGCATCTCGGCGCTCGCTTCCGCCGGCGCGCCCTTCTCCGGCACGAAGCGCGCGGCGACGCGGGAGCCAGCGAGCGCGACTGCGATCGAGCGCGGCCCCTCGCCGAGCGAGAACAGCGTGGCGTTCTGCGGCCCGGCGGGCTTCACCCACGCGGAGAAGGTGAAGCCCACGGCGCCGGCTGCCTTCAGTGTGGGCGATGCGGGGAGCGTCATCCGCCCCTGCCCGTCGAACTGCACGCCGTTGCCGACGGCCGACGGCACGCCGAGCTTCGCGGTGGAGTCCGCGGCGCTGTTCCCGTACGCGGTCACGTCTTTGGGCGTGCCCTCCTTCTCGCCGAAATGCAGCACCGCGACGGAGGTGGGGTCGTACGAGCCCTTGCCGTCCTCGGCCTTCGGTGCCTTGGGGTTGCCGTAGTACATCCAGATCGTCTCGGTGCCGGTGAGGCGCGGGAGCTGCACCCAGACGATGGCGATCTCGTTGGCCGCGTCGAACGACTCGACGTGATGCCGCAGCGGCGTCTTGTCGTCGGCGGCGATGAAGCGCAGGTCGTTGCCCTCGCCGGTGAGGTCGGCGAAGGCGAGGTTGCCGGTGTGCAGGCGGATGGGCACCGCGAAGCCGGTGAGCGTCTCCTTCACCCCGGACGCGCCGGCGTTGACGGTGATCTGCTTGCGGTACTTCCACTCGGCGTTCCACCAGGCGTGGGCGAACGAGGGAACGAGCAGGGCGAAGGCGAGGAGGAGCCGGATCATGAGGGGGTTGTTTCGAATCGCGATCGGCTCAGGGGCCGGAAGCGGAGAGGATGCATTGGGGGGGTTACGTCAATATGTTCGGCTCGACGGGCGCGGATAGCCCGTTCGGGCCTTCGTGGAAGCACAAATGCCACAGGCGACGCGCCCGTGAGGGATCGCGTCGCCTGTGATGGATCGAGAGCCCGGCTAGTTGCCGAAGCCGAGGACTTCGACGGTGATGAAGGAGGGGCGGAAGGTGTCGGCGGTTACGTTTTCCTGCGCCTTGCGAGTCGCCTCGCGCGTGGCGTCCTCCGCCGCCTTTCCAGCGCCAGCGGCGACGTTCGTTACCCCGGTCAGTCCCGCTGCAAGGCTGACGGGAGCTTGAGGCACCCCTACCGATGTCCCGCCGGCGCTGATGTTGGCTGCGTTGACGACCTGGAGCGCCGCAATCACGAGGTTCCCGCCCGAAGCGATGCCGGCCTCTCCCGCGTCGATGACGCCGCGGGGTGCGAACAGATACACATCTCCGGCGGGAGGCGGGCCCAGCGGCCCGGGACCGTCCGGGTCTGACGTGGCCGAACGAATCCCGCTCCCCGCAACGTCGACCGAAAACTCGAACACCAGGTTGCCCTGCGCGTCTCGGCTTACGCGGGGTGGCGTCGTCGTTCGCGACGTCAGCGCGCCGCGACCCGCATCGATGCTGCCGCCGCTCGTGTACAGGAGGATGTCCCCTCCTTGTGCGGTCAGCACCTTGCCCTGGTTGATGCTCAGGTCGCCATCGAGGTATGCCCTCACGGCGCCTCCGCGAAGCGTCTGGATTCCGATAGGGCGCCGGGGCGGCGTGGTCAGCCCGGCCACGATGTCGCCGGCGGGCGCAAGCAGCGTCACCGTACTTCCCCCCAGTGTTTGGATCGGAGAGAAGGCCGTATTGATGCTGCCCTGCCCTACCGCGCCCGGCGCGAAGAACCTGGCGATCGCGGAATCGCCACCGGCGCGGTCGTTCGCAAGCCCGGACGCCAGCAGCTCGGCGAAAAAGCCTTCCAGAGCCGGCAATCGCAGGTCGCCCGTGACACCTGCGGCAACGATCAATTGCGCACTCGATGACGAGGGAAGGTTCGGGTTGTCCTGCCGAGCGACGCCAAGGATGCCCTGCGTCCGCCCGCCCATATCGACGTTACGACCGGCTTGCATGAGTAGGATGCCACCCCCGCCGATGGAGGCCCGGATCAGCGGGTCGAACTGCAGCTGTCCCGTGCGAAGCTGGTCGGGGTACTTGATGTCCCTTGCTGCGCGCACGATCGTGACGTCAGTGTCCACGACATTCTGCAGTTCCAGGCGGACGTTCTCGATATCCCGGCCGGCGCGCACGTAGGAGCGCTGCGGCAGGTAGAACTGAGACTCAAAGATCGTCCCCTGCGCCGACTCGATCACGTAGGGATAGCCGGCGACGGCGGTCACCGCCCCCTCGCGTGCCAGACCACCCCGGGCAATAGGCTGCGGCAACTGCGGACGTCCAATGCCGCGCGTAACGAATGCGTTGCCCGACGAATCCGGCGTACTGGTGTTGTCCCAACTCGGCAGATAAGCCGCCTGCAGATCGGAAACGACGACCCGCATGCGCTCGATGTCGCCCTGGGACAGCAGGCGCAGCGTTCCACTGGAAGATGGATAGAGCCCGAAAGTTTCGCTCACGAGCAGCGAGGGATCCGCTGCTCGGATGGATCCATTGGGGGCAATTAGCGCGACCTTCGGCGGAAACAGGGCGGGGCCTCCGACAGTGGCGCCCGCACCGAGCCCCGGCACGACGTTGCGGTACATTCCAAAGACATCGATGCCGCCGGTTGCGGCAATAGCGGTGAACGATGAGTCGTCCGCATAGGTGTAGAGGAACTGTCGGACGTTCTGGAATCCCGGCTCGCTGGACGTCGGCCCCGTGACGGTCAAGGCAGTGGGGTTGCCGACGTTCTGTATCCGCACGTCGCGGCCTGCGAATACGCGCAGGTCCGCGCCACCGTCGCGCGGATCCCCGCTAGCGCCCATGACGAACGCCGTGATGGCGGTCCCCGCACCGGCCGTCCGTCCCGCTACGATCGATCCTTCTCCACGCCCGAGCAGAAACTCGCCGCCGACGATGTCCCGGCCGGCACGGACGCTCAGATCGCCGCCGCCCCGCACCACGAGCTCGCGACCATCCGATCCCTGCGCAACTTCCCCGGACGTCGGGGTCACAGCGCCGAGATGCACAACGTCTCGGCCGGCGGCAACGCTCACCGAGCCCCCGGCAAGCGCTCCGACTTGATGCGCGAAGTCGTTTCTAGTCGGCCACCATTCGGCCGAGCGCGACTGGTCTGCTTCGGCTTGCGTCGCGTAGGTGGTCCGGCGAAGCCAACCATTCACCCACTGTCCACGGAGGTCCACACCGGCGACGTCACGCTGCGCCAGCAGGGTAATGTCGCCACCGTTGCGCGCGAAGCGCTCGAAGGGGTCTGCCGAGGGGCCCGATTCCCCCGTTGTGTAGAAGGCAGCCTGCGGATGGGAAATCCGCACATCTCGTCCTGCATATACTGCAATGGACCCGGTGCCTGTGCGGACCCGGCTGTCCGCGGTCTCCAGGCGCACGTCGCCGGTGTTGGCGGTGATCAGCGTGTCCAACGGCCGGAACGAACGCAGGCTGGCGCCCGCGGGATCGACGCCCGCGCCGATGCGCAGCGTCCAGGTCTCGCCCACCGGGACGAAGTCGTCGAGCGGCAGTCCGATGCTGTTGGATATTCGCACCGAGCCGGCCGCGCGCAGCGTCAGCGTCCCCGGCTCGCCGGTCACCAACCAACTGAACGGGTCGGTCAGGTCCCAAGGATCCACAACGGCCAGATCGCCTGCGCTCCGCAACTCCACTCCGCCGCGCACGCGCACGTCTCCGGGGGAAATGCCGTCCAGAACCAGGCCGGCGCGAACCCCGGCTGGATCCACTGTTGCAGTGAAAGTCTGGAAGTCAGCCGCGTACAAGGAGGAACTCGACGTATCGGCCAGGGACTCGTCATAAACCCGCACGCCTTCCACAATGATGCGGCCGGTCTTGCCGGCGGGCGATCGTCCCTTCACCTCGCCGCGAAGGTCCGCGTGGACGCCATCATTGCCTGCCGTGCGCGGCACGCGAACGACCAAGCTGCCCGCGTCCCCACGGGCGCCAGCGGAGACATCGACGACGGCGCCGGGCATCATCGTGACGAGCCCTTCCGCAGCGGACAGAACGACGCGGCCGCCGGGTGCGTTTGCGTCAGTCGATGGTGCACCCGCCGACGTGCCCGCTGCCGCGATGGCAGATCCGGCGCCGAGAACGACGCCGTTGCGCGCCTCAATCTCAACCGAGCCGCCCCCTCGGGGACTCGACGCGTCGATGTGACCGAGCATATAGAGGGTACCGCCGTCAGCGACGATTCCCACCTCCTGAGCTGTCACGCGGTCCGCCGCCGCGATCGACACGTCACCCTGGCGTACGCGAAATCTGCGTGAGCCGTTGAATGCTCCGGATTCGAGCGCCGCATTTGCTGCGCCGAACACGGGAAGCGCGCGAACGTCGACTGTCGCGATGCCGCCGCGCCCCTCCGCACCGGCTCGACCGTCCACTGCCCCATCCAGCCGCACAGCGGCGGCCTCGAACAGTACGCTTCCCGCATCCGCCCCACCGGCCCGCCCAGCCACGGAGACGCGCGCGTCGGACGCCAAAGTGATGTCCCCGCCTACGGCCCGCGCCTCGAGCGCGCCGCCGGGAAGCACGGCGTGTTCCAACGAAAATGCGCGCGAGAAACCTTCAAGCACAGTGCTAGAGCCGGACGAAAAGGCGATTCCGTCCTGCGCATCGGTTCCCAGCGCACGGAGGGACAGCCAGCCGCTCGGCAAAACCACACTCGTGCCCTGCACGATGCTCCGGCCCGAGAGAGCGAGGCGAGCGCCGGCGTCCTCCTCGACGAGGCCCGGCGACATGCCGGGAATGCCGACCAGAGTGACCGGGTACGAGGCGGCGCCGTTGACCGCGCTCCACGATTGATCGGCGCCGGTCCGCGCGGATACGAGCGGGGTCGAGATCGCGAGCTCGCCCGCGGTACGAAGCGACCCCGTCCCTTCCCCGATCACAGATCCCTCTGCGCGCAGTGCGATTGTCGAGAACCCCTCAATCGCCTTCTCGCCGGGTCCGAGGACCACCTCGTTCCCAAGGAGGAAGAGCGTCCCGGATCCGGGCGCAGATGCGGTGGGTGGCAGAACGCCGCTCGAAGCGCGCAACGTGACATCATCCGCGGCGAGGGAGACGGCGGCGCCCGACGAACGTCCGCGCAGTAGCGGGGTGTCCAGCTCCAAGCTGGAGCCCACACCACGACGCAGAACAAGGGAGTCCCCAACATCGATCGACTGGTAGCCGATCAGGCGGACATCGCTCCCCGCTCGTATGGCGCCAAGTTGGTCTGGCCCGAGCGGCATGCCTTCTGTTGCGACAGAGCCGAGCGCGATTCTGCTGGAGGCCAAGGTCAGTCGGCCGCCATCGGCCAATTGGGGGACGTTGCGGATGACGGCCTCGCGGGTGCCTTCTATATGCAAGGCGCCGGTGGCGGAGAGCACCGCCCCTGCCTCAAGCGTTACGCGGCCCGTGCCTCCGCCAGTGCTCGTACCGCTTCGCACAACGTTCGCAGTCGGATCGGTTGCTGCCATGACCAGCGCGCCGTCGCCCGCCACCAGCAGAGGCGCGGAGCCGCTCGCGTCTCCGGCAGCGACAACGCGGGAACTGGCGGCTAATCGCACTTCACCACGCGAGGCCATGATGAGTTCGCTGGCCGTCAGCGGGTTCGCGGCGGTATTCGCGATCAAGACCTCTTCGGCGCGCACCGACAGCACATCTCCGCTGGCGGTCGCGGATCGGGATCCGCCCAACACGATGCTGCCGTCTATGCGGGAGAGCCGGTCCGCAGGCAGTCTCAGAAAGCGTGGCGCTAGCGGCTGCGCCGTGTCGTCCACCACCGCAAGGAAACGGGAGTCAATATCCACTCGTGCCCCGCGCGCACCGGGCCCTCCGCGGCGGGCCTCGATCGCACCGTCGAGCCTGAGCGCCTCGGTCGCAGCTAGGACAAGGCTGCCCGCGTCATCTGGCAGGCGGGGCGGCGCGCGGTCTTGCGCAATTGCCTGGCGAGTAAAGAAAGACGCGTCCTGCTTGGCGTACTCGACCTCCCTTTGCAGCGCCTCAGCAGAGGTTACGGTGACGCCGAGCGATCGCGACTCACGAACCCCGGTGCCAGCGAGGGTCCGGTATGCTGAGGCTACGGCGCTACCATCGGCAAGTGCGCGCGTGTCGCCGGGCTGCAAGTCCCGGAACGCAGTGCCTGTCTGCAGCCGCACTGCATACGCGCCCGGCACCGTTGCCCAATAGCCCGGGAGGAGGGTGTACGTTCCGGGCGCCACGGACGTTCCCGGGCCAATCGTAATGCTGTCGAAGACACCGCGGTCGGCACGGCTCAGCGGCCCGATACCGAGATCCCGGCGCAGTGCAAGGTCGGTATCGAACGGGGTCGTGCCAAACGTCACACCGGGCAGGATGGCAAAGGTGTTCTCGGCGACGAGGAGGTCGCGCGATCCTCCGGGCCCGGCGACGAACTCGACGGCCTGGACGTCGCCGCCCCCGGAAACGTCGATCCGCGCCGTCGAAGCAATCTGGATGTCCCCGCCCTGTAGGCTCACTCGCTTGTCGGGCAGTCCCGAAAGCGGGGCGAGTCCGGCGTAAGTCCACACCTGCCCGCCCAGCGTACTGCCGAGGAGATAGGTCCGGTCCTCTCCCGCGACCGATGTCAGGCTTCCCTCGCCGGCGACGATTCGTTGGCCGACCAAGCTGATCTCGCCGAGGGGAGCCTTTACGGTTCCGCCCTGAACGATCTCGCCGGCGGTGAGCGTTAGCCTTCCTGCAGCCGACAGCGCGGCGCCTGGCGCGGTGCCGGAAGGAAGGATTGATATGCCCCGCCCCGTCCCCACTGCGGTTACTGTGAAATTGCTGTACGACGTCGGATATACCTGCGCGGCGCGGATTCGCAGGTCGCCGGCCACTGCAAGACTGCCGACGAGCGAGTCATTCTGCGCGTCTGGGTCCGCAACCACATTCGCCGGCCGACCACTCAGCCGCACGTCGGCGTTTGCGCCGAGGGTGAGTTCGCTCACGCGACCCACTTGAACCGCACCCAACACGTCCAAGTTGCCCGCTTCCACCACCAGGCGGGACGCTCCAGCGGGCGGCGTTGCTGCTCCAGCCGTTGGCACGGTGTAGGTGTTCGCAAGCGTGACTGTGGCGCCTTGCAGCGTCACCGGGTTAGTCCCGTCGGCGGCGATCAAGGGCGCGTCGACGCTCAGCCCTCTCGGGAACCGGGCATCGACCGTCCCGACAAACTCCACCGTGTCTTCTGCCGAAAGCCGGAGGCGGTCCATTCCAGCGGCCACAAGCGGCTCGACAGCCACGCCCGCCACCACACGGTTCGCGGCCTCGACCGGCGCCGCTGCTGCCTGGGTCACGGCGAGCACGCGCGGGCTATTGAACAGCGGATCCCCGCTCCGGTTGATCTCGATGGCGAACGCTCCCCCGGCGGCACCCAACGGTGCGCGCCCGGAGTAGCCGCCAAGCAGGGTCATCCGCTCAGTGCCCGTGACTCGGATCGTGCCGGCATCGCTTGCTACCGGTACGGATACGAACCGGGCGCCGCCTAGCGTAGTAGGCACATCGACAACGCCGGACGCGCCGTCCACCAAGATCAGGGAACCTTGGTCCGTGCGTAGCGCGTTCTTGAACGCGGACAGCGTGACGCTGCCCCCGGAGAGCACCTCACCGGAGCGCTGCCCAGAAGCGTTGCGAGTGATGAGCGGAAGCCCGGACGTGTCGAGAACGCTGGTACCTCTCAGCCTCAGTTCTCCACTGCCGACGATGCCCTCTCCGGAAGTAGCCAGCGAGACCGAAATAGTGCCGCCAGGCGCTCGCACTCGCCCTGCGAGATCGAGCGAGGTACCTGCGGCCAAGCTGACCGATCCGCGAGGATCAACCTCGATGCTGCTGCCGATGCCCGTGGCGAGATTACCTTCATTCGCACCGGGCGCAGAGAGTGAAAGGCTCGCGGGCTGGCGCTGATCGACACCCAGCCGCTCCACGCTGCCGATCTGCCCGACCGCCCGTCCACTTGGAACGCCCGCCGCGCGGCTTGAATCGAGCACGAGCGAGTCGGCAACCACGCCGATCGCCGTCCCCGGCGCCACGGCGACGCCGCGACGTCCGGAAACGTTGTAGGTCGTGAATCCACCGCGCTGAAAAAAATCGGCCGGCAGAGCAAGGTCGCCGGCTCCGGACTGCCCCACGGTGACGCTCGCCGCCCGTACGCTCAGCGTGCCTCCACGGACTGCACTGAAGCCGCGCATCTCGCCCTGAACGCTCACCGGTCCGAACAGAAGGTCATCGCGGACGCCAACACCACCTTCGACCAGTATCGATCCAGCGTTCCCGGCAACTAAGCGCCCGGTTACATCGAGTCGCGCGCCGCCCGATACGTCCAGGAGCGATCCGGGTTCGGTTGCTGCGCGGAAAGAGGAACTGAGTACGACGCTACCGCCGTCGATGCGGCGCTCCCTGGCCAGTATCGGCCCGGTTGCTCCATCCAGCAATTCATTGACCCAAAGGCCCGCGGTGGAGACCGTTGCCCCCGACGCCACCACGGCAGATGCCTCCCCTGCACGAGCCGTAGTTGTCGCCGCAATGTTCACGGAGCCGCCGGGCGCGCCAATCGTCCCCTCTACGCGAACCCGGTTCCCGGCGATTGAAACAGCTCCACCGGGCGGTACCTCCAACACTGTATCGCGAGGCACGCTCACAGAGCCGTTCGCGAACACGCTCACCGCACTGAACCCCGGCTGAATCAACTCGCCTGTCGTACTCGAGAAGGAGGGTTCGAACAGATCCCCAGGAACGTGCACCGTCTCACGGCGCGCACCGAGCGGTGTGGTCGCATTGAAATCGTCTGCGAGCGGCGGAGCGTCGGCGAATACGACGTTCTCATTCTGAAAATCCGGATTCGGGCCGGGACGCCGCACTGCTCCCAACGTGAGACTCCCGGAGGACAGCGTCTGCCCGCTCAAGAGCTGTTCCCGTGACGTCCGTGAGCCGGCGACCAGACGCCCGTCCAAGACAGTACCGCCGGACGCTACGATCGATATGGATCCACCCGGCCGTCCCTCGAAGGACGCCGGCACCCGCGCACCGAGCAGGGTGCTCTTGAAGACATCCGTGATTCCCCACCGCTCGTAGCTTCTCTCGAAGCGGTCGAGAATCCCGATGTACTGCAATTCCTTGGGCGCCGAATGGACGTCGAACACGCGCCGATCAGCAGACACGAGATAAGTGACCGGGAGCGTACCTGCAGAGTAGTCGATTCCTCCTCCCCGTACGTCGAGCTCCGCGCCCGCACGGAGAATGAAGTCCCCGCCGGAAGCGATAGAGATGGAGCCGCCGGACGCGCCCTTCTCCGGCAGCGTTCTGCGGATACCGTCGCGGTACGGAGCCACGTCGAAGAGCAAGGCGCTTCGCCGGGCATCGATGACAACTGGCATGCCCTGCAAGATGCCGCCCCTCTGTAGCGGTGAATCGCGCAGGTCGTTGCTGGTGAGGCGCGGCACGTTCACCAGGTTGGCTGATGCCGGTAGCTCCGCTACGGAGCCAGAAACGTCGATCCGGGCACCGGGCCCGAGATAAATCCGGCTGTCGTTTATTTGGTCGGGACGGGCGGGGTCGAACGCGCGAAGGATGACCCGCCCGCTCGGCGACAGGATGGATCCCGCCGAGTTGATCGTTTGTGCTTCGAGGCGAACGACGGGGCGATAGGGGCCGTAGTCTTGGTCGCTGGTGAACGTCGTTCGGTCGTTGAGATCCTGGGGCGTGGCCGTCTCGCTGCCACGCGCGAGCTCGATGCGCCCCGCTCGCGGCGTATAGCCTGCCGGGTCGAGAGGCCCTACCGGCTTCTCTCTAGCCTGCAGATACACCGAACCGTTGAGCAGCAGCGCGGTCGATGCGGAGACGCGGCCGGTCTGATTGATTGCAAGACCGGCCAGCGTTACGTTGCCTTGGTCTGCGGAGACTTGACCTCGGTTCGCAATGAGGCTAGACAGGTTGACATCGCCGGTTCCCGCCTGGACCTCGACGAGTAGCCCCCGCATGGAAAAGTCAGCCGGGTCGTTGGAGGCAAGAAACACCCGGTTGCCGGAGGCGAGGATCACCTGCCCCCCCGGCGCCGTGATGACGCCGTTGTTCTCCACGCGCGGAGCGAAGAGGAGAATGGATCCACCCGCGTTGGCCCGCAACACCGGAGCCCCTGCGTCGGAGGGACCGAATGCGCCGACGAGAATCGAGCTGCCGGGACTTGTTCCGCTGAACGCGGGTCGATCCAGTCCCGAGATGAGGCCGGCGAGGAATTGCTCCTGGGTAATGTTCAGGGTGCTCGCCACGAGGGTGTTCACGTCCACCTGTGCGCCGCGGTCGAACAGGATGCCGTTCTGGTTCAGCAGATACACCTGCCCGTTGGCAGTTAGGCGCCCCTGAATGATCGACGGGTCCAGCCCGAAGATCCGGTTGAGCGCAGCCGAGCTTGCACTAGGCTGGACGAAGCGCACTTCGCTCCCCGAACCGATATTGAACGTGTTCCAGTCGATGATGGCGCGCGGCAGGGTCTGGTTGATCGTGAGCAGGTTGCCGGTTGACGTCGGAACCGGCGCCGTGACCAGTGCACCGCTTACCACGCCACGCAGCTCCGGTACCGTGCCGGGCGGTAGCAACGTGCCGGGAGGGGCACCGAGTGCGCTGCCGACGGATAGCGAGGCAAGCACCCCCACACCGGCCAACACGGCGACGCTTGAGGTACCACGGACGGAGTTCGGGCGCGGAAGGCCGATTGAGCGGTGCGTCATGTCATGCTCCTTCAGAAATCGTAGGCGGTCACGAACTGAAGTCGGACGCTGCCTGCCTGCGTGGGAGCCAGATCCCGCCAGGCATAACCCACGTCGGCGCGAACCCGCAGCCCACCCCACGCCTTGATTCGCATGCCGACACCAGTCCCGGTAAGGCTGAAGCTGTCACGCTGCTCCGGAAGCGGGTCGCGCAGCTTGAGGCGAGCGTCATCGAGGAAAGCAACCGCGTAGAGCTCGTCAACACCCGTTGCGTCCCTGGGCGCAAGCCGCGGCGTCCGCAGCTCAACCGTGGTGTGGAAGGCGTTGTCGCCCAGGGCATTTGCCTCGAGGTACCCGCGCACGTTGTCGATGCCTCCGGCGACGTATTGCTCGTTTGGTACGAGCGGCTGGCTCGCGATCTGCCCGTCGATGCGGCCGTAGAGCGAGAACCCGCGGGGCAGCGTCTGCGTGCGCGCGAGCTCCCATTTCCACACTAGGAAGTTGCTCTGGGCCTTGAACCGGCGGTTCTCGAACTCGGTTTCATCATTACCGAGCCCGCGGATCGAAAGCACGATACCGGTCCCTGCCTCTGTAACGCCCGAGGCGTCGCGGCGCGCGGCCGTATAGCTCGCCATGAACGGCGTATAGGCAATGGGGGTCTGTAGTGCGCCAGTACCAGCGCTGAGAAGGTTCTCCCCGAAATCCTTTCGGTCCACACCAAGGGTGAATCCGTGCGTGTACGTGCCCCGTGGCGTCAGGGGCCAGCTCAGGCGTGCGCCGTAGATGCGACCCTCACCGATGACCGTGGTACCCGCGATTGCTGTGGCCACGTTCGATCTTGAGTCCACCGCGTAGAGCACGAGCGTACTGTTGCCGCCCAGCGGCCAAAGATAGGAACCCGAGATCACGCGGACCTCGTTGGTGTCCTCGGGGGTCGTCTGGAACTGAACCGCGGCCGAATGGTTGCGCTGCCAGAGGTTGTCGTAGCGCAACGTACCGAGTATGCGAAGCGAGGTGGTGTTCGGGCTGTACCGATTGTTGAGCTCGAGGCCTCCATGAACGGGAGGCCGATCCTCCACTTGCAGATCCACTTCCGTCGTGCCGGGGAGGCGGCCCGGGCGCAGAACAGGTGTCACGCGGCGATCCGGAAAGCGGTTTAGCGTGCCAAGTTCCATCTGCACATCGGGCGCGTAGATTACGGCCCCTTCCGCGAGAGACGGGACGGTTGCCAGGATCTGCCCCTGGGAGAAGAATTTCGCGCCGGTGACGCGCACGCGGGACACGCGCGCTTCGATCACTTCGAGGCGCACAACCCCTTCGGTGACGGCCTGCTCGGGGATGTCAACCAGTACCGTCGGGAATCCGGCGGCCCGGTAAGCCTGCTCCAGCGCAGTGCGCGCGGCCTCGACGTCCTCGATGGTCCGCCCCGGTCCCAGGAAAGGATAGACCGCACTTTCCACGGCACTCGAAGACAACGACTGATTGCCGACGATCTCGAGCTCTAGCAAGTCGAACGTTTCTCCACCGGTCTGCGCCGATGCACGCGGACTCGTTGCAGCAGAGAGCATCGCAAGGGCCGAGAAAAGGACCGCCACCACTAGGGGAGACGACGGTAGTCGGAGCATTGGCACGAACATCGGTAGGATCCACACACACCACAAAGGCAAAAAGCCGCCCGCGAAAGTCGCAGGCGGCTGACGAGAGCGTCGGGCAGCGGATCGACACCGCCCGACGTCGATTGCGGCTAGAACACGAAGCTTGGGTCGGGGTTGTCGTTGCTGGTAGGCACCTGCAGAAGCGGCGGCTGGCAGGAGTTCGGACCACCGCCGACGGCCCGGATCGAAGATTGCACCGGGAAGTCACGCACCGACGCGGTCGTCATCGGCAAGGTCGTCGGGGGCACCGATCCGGGCGGGGCGTAGAGGCCCATCACGCCCGCAGGCCCGAAGGTCTGTTCGACCAGCAACTTCTTGATGACGTTGACGCCACCGATCCCCGCCGCGGGACTCCCGTTCGTACCGCCGCAGATCTTCTGCAGCACGGGAATTGCCTCCGCCCGTGCGTCCGACCGGTACTGGCACGTCGCCTCGTAGTAGAACTCGTGACGGCTCTCGAGCGTGTGCAGAAGGTTCGGCACCGCACCGCTGATCTTGATGAAGCGGAAGCCCGAACCGTCCGTGCCGGTGCTCGTGTTCGGTACGAACTCGGTAGAGAGCACGCCGACGGCATAGCGGGCGGCCGCATTGCTGTTGGCGTTCAGACGGTTCATGCAGTTGACGACGTTCTGGCTGCCGGAGCCCGCAAACACCACCGGCGCGTTGGTGTTGGAGCAAAGGCCGTCGTTACCTGCCGGCGCGGCATCGCTGCCCACGAACGGCCGCACACCGGGGATGCATCGCTGCCCGCCGAAGAACGCGGCGAAGGATCGCTGGGTGCCAGAAGTGCCGACACGGCGGACAACACGCAGCGGGTTGGCGGTCGGAAGACCCAGGGACGAAGTGTTCGTGATTGTCCCGAAGTAGATGGACCGCAGTTGCTGCATCGTGAGCGACGGCATGTTCTCGGCGGTTTCGGAACCGACCGTGAGGCCCTGCGCGGCCTGCAGTTCGTTGCGCAGCGTGGTCGTGACGGGAACCCCGAAGATGATGGCGAACAGCGGGTTGGAGACGATCGTGGTGCCTGCCGGCGGCGTGAAGCACGACGCGACGCCGGTCAGGTCGGGGAAGAGCGACGGCTCGAGGTCCGACACGCCAGCGTCGACCTGCACTGATGCGCCAGTCGTGGTGAACGATGCCGGCACGGAGAACGCGGTTCGCGTCGAGCCGGTCACTGTTGCTGTAGGGAACGTTGCGCTCCCGAGCGCACTGAAGTTGATGAACGGAATGGTGGTAGCACGTGCGCAGGCCGGGCCAGTGCCATTGCCCGACCCGCCCACGCTCGACTTGCGCAGCGCTACGCGCGTGGATCCCAAGCCGAGGGAGGCATTGGGCGTGCAGTAATAGACGAACTGGTTGGTGGCGATGTAGATGTCCAGCGTGCCCGGTGTGCAGAACTCATCGGCCATGTATTCCAGCAGGGCCAGTTCCGGAGCGGTTGCACCCGAGATGAAGACGTCGGTGTCGTTGGCGGGGTTGTACTCGGCCGCGACGTGCGCCAGCGCTGTCGCGCTTGCACCCATCGTGAAGATGCTCGCGACGAGCGCGGGGATCAGCTTTCGTTGCATCAGTGCACTCCTTTCGGATGCTTGGGAATGGGAACCGTTCGGGACCCGCGGCAACCGGCGGGTCCCTGGGCCGGATCAGGAGTTGCGCTTGCGGCCAACGCCCATCAGGCCGCCCAGGCCGGCGAGGAGCAGCCATGCCGCGGCGGGGAGGGGGATGGGGGCTGGCTCGATGGGTTCGGCCAGCAGGGCGTACACGAGGCTGCCGTCAGAGCTGAGCGTCCACTGCGCCGTATCTGCCTTGTTCGCGAACTGCGTGACGCTGAAGGCCTGCGCCGCGGTACCGCCGCTGTTCGGCCCGGTCTCGGCGAGATAGTAGAAGTTGGTCGAGCCGAAACCGGTGGCGGTCGTGTCGTTGCCGACGGGAAGGGCTTGCCCAAGACGCGACCCCCACTGGTCCGCATTGCCGCCGAATCCGAGCAGGGCGGGGGAAATGTCGTTGCACGAGGGCTGGCACCCAGCGCCCCCGTTTCCGTTGTTGTTCAGCCCGGTGATGAACGTGTCTCCATTGGCCAGGGACGTGCCCAGCGCGGAGTTGGAGCCGGTCGGCGCCGTACTACCGGTGATAACCATGCGCAGCGTGCCCGAACCGCTCACGAAGAGGTCGTCAGAATCGCCGCCGAAGATGTTCCAGCGGATATTGCTGGCGGTCGCCCCCGCGAAGGTCTGCTGGAAAAGCGGGTCGGCGGCAAACGCCACCGTCGTACCGGTGGAGGGTGTGCGGGTGCCAGCGGGCGACCCATCGTCGGGCAGCGCCGGGATGCTGCTCGGGAGGAAGTCGTTCAGGCGGAAGCCCAGGTCCCGAGAGTAGCCGCGGAAGCTGTCTCGAGTGCTAGTGATGTCCCACGCGACGAAGATGAGGCTGCCGTTACCGGAGACGGGCAACTCCAGCGCGGCGGAAGCCGTGCCGGCCATGCCGAAGCTTGCGCTCACCGCGAGTCCGATCAGTGCGGGTTTCAGTTTCATGACTGCTCCATGGAAGATGACGGGACCTCGACAAGACTCGGCACCCAGTCGCACTGCGACGCCGGATCCTCATCAGGTGGGTGTATGGTGCGGGACATGCGTTACATGCCTCGCGGGGCGTTCTCCCCGTGGGGTAGCCCGTAGTGGCTAGTCGTGTCCCCGACGTCGCACCGGCGAGCGCGATTCGCGCCTCAGTTCTCCACCCGCGAGGCGGCAGCGGCTCCCTTTCGGGCCTCCTCGAGCTCGGCCTCTCGAAGCCTTGGAAAGAAGAGCGGGGGAAGGTTCGCCGCGTCGCGGTCTCCGCATGCGGCGAATCGCCGAGACGCGGAGGCCCGGCAGACCTGTGCCGCCTTGGCGTCGACCACGCGCGCCACCTCGTCGCAGGTGGCCAGATCGTCCTGCTGAATGCGGACGCACGCCTCCGGCGTCCGGCTGCGCGCGTCGCTCAGGATCTGCGCAGCGCCGCCGCGCCCCGAGTCCGCTTCGGGCTTCGTAGCCGGGGCGATAGTAGGGGCAGCTGCATCGCGATCACTGGGGCGCGTCGGGGACAGCTCTGCGACCTTGAACGTCCATTCCGAGTAGCGAGTTGCGGAGGCGAACGACTCGTACTGCGGCGGGAACCCGGCGCGCTTCTTTGATTGCGTGGTGGCGCGGCTATGCAGGCCGATGATTCGACCCTGCGGCTCGCGGATCAGCACCCAGTCGCGATCGCCGGTGAAGGGGTCGGCATAGTGCCTTCGCAAGTGCCGGTGCGTGCGCGGCCACCGGCGGTCGTCGAGTAGTTCATCGAGGGACGCGGGGAATCGATGGCCGCCTGCCGGGGTCTGCGCGGCGTAGGACTCGAGCGCACGGCGATACTGATCGCCCACGAACAAGAGCTGCGCCTCACGCTCGCTGACCGCGGCAGCCGTCCACAGCGTTCCCGCCGTGGCCAAGCCGACGCCGGCGAGTGCGACTGCGAGAAGGAGGCCGACATACGTAAAGCCGCGCTCGCCCGTACTGATGCTCATGCAGCGTCCGCCGCGCTCCGCTGCCAGGCCTCCCACAGCAGGTCGTCCATCGCGCGTGCATGGCCAGCTTCGTCCAGAAGCGGGGACGCCCGTAACGTGTCACGAAGGCCGGCACGCCGTCGAGCGAGCCCATCGAAGTCCTCGGAAAGCAACGCCGCCTTCGCTACAACCTCCTCCACGCTGTTGCACGCCCACTCAGATAGGTGGGCGGCACGCAGTATGGACAACCCCATGCGCGAGGCATGGGTTCGACCGACAAGGGAGATCACCGGCACACCCATCCACAACGCCTCGCAAGTCGTCGTCGCGCCGTTGTACGGGAAGGTATCCAGCGCGATGTCCATCTCGCCATACGCTTCGAGGTGTGCAGTGGGCGAAGCCTCCCAGGCTCGAAACTCGACGCGCTCCCGGGCAATCCCGTGCGCCGCGAACCGTTTGTGCAGCCTCCGCTGCAGGGCGGCCGCGTGAAGCCCTTGCGCTTTCAGCAGCAGCCGGGACTCAGGAACCCGTGCAAGCACAGCGGACCACATCGCAACTGTGTGGTCGCTGATCTTGGCGAGCACATTGAAGGATCCGAAGGTAACCGTTCCGCGGCGTAACGACGGGGGCGCGCCGACCGGCGGTGATTCTTCCGGCCGGAAGCAGAAGTAGCTGTGCGGAAAATGCAGCGGGGCCTCGGATTCGCCAGGAAAACCGTTGTCGGGATCCACCGCCCGGTCCGTCAGCCGATAATCGAGATACGGCGCACCGGTGCGAGTTGGATAGCCGAGATAGCCGATCTGGACCGTCGCAGGACGCCGCGCGAATACGGGCAGACGGGTACCGCCAGTATGGCCCGCGAGATCGATGAGCACGTCGATCTGGTCCTCGGCGATGCGTTTCGCAAGTGCCTCGTCCGATAGGTGGCCCGCCTCCACAAAGGCGTCGGCCCAACCGCGAAAGCGCTCCGTCCAAGCGTCTCGGTAGCGCGACGTGTGGTAGCACACAACCTCGAATCGCCCGCGATCACGGCGCTCGATCGGCCCGGCGGCGAAATGTGCCACCGAATGGCGCCTGAAGTCGGGCGACACGTAGCCAACCCGTAGCCGACCCGCGCGGCCATGGACTCGCGGGCGCTCGGAAACGATGCGGATAGGCGCGATGCCGTCGTGGGCCTCGCGCAAGGCCGTCGGGTCGGTCTCCCGATAGTTGAGGCAGAAGAGATACGTGCTGCGCGTGAGAAAGGCGTCGGGCTGCAGCGCGAGGCTGTTTCGGAATGCGTCGATCGCCTCGTCCATGCGCCCAGCCCGGTATAGTGCCCCACCGAGATCGCGGCACGCCTCTGCACTGCCCGGCGCAAGCCGTGTCACTCGCGCGAACGTACTCGCCGCCTCGTCGTACTCCCCGAGTCCGGCTAGGGCGGCACCGCGGTTCAGCAAGGCGGGCGGCGCATTTGGAAGAATCCGCAGCGCCCGGTCTGCGGCCTGCACCGCTTCTTCGAAGCGCTGCTGCAGCGCGAGCGCGTTGCTCAGGTTGAGCGCAGCATCGAAGAGGCCGGGGGCGCACGCCGCGGCCTGTTCGTACGCCGCGATCGCACCCTCGGTATCACCGTCCTCATGGAAGGCGTATCCGACTTGCAGGTGCGCCTCCGCGCATGTCGCGTCGATCCGCAGCGCGGCAACATAACAAGCCATCGCCTCAGCCCGCCGGCCGGCCGCGTGATGGACGAGGCCAAGGCTCACGTGTAGTTGGGGCAAACGCGCGTCCAGATCGAGGCCCTTGCGAAGGGTCGCCTCCGCCGCCTCCAGCCGACCCGTCAGTCGCTCGATATTGCCGAGTGTGCTGTAGTGCACGGCGTCGTCCGGACTCGCCGAAATGGCTTTGCGAGCGTGCCCCTCGGCCACCGCTAGCCGACCGAGGTCCGTTTCGAGCATGGCGAGCAGCCCGTGTGCGTCCCCATCGCCCGGATCGATCCGAATGGCGCGCTCGTAGCCGCGTCGGGCACCTTCCGCGTCGCCCTTCCGATGGCGACGCATGGCATCCTTGAGAATGGCGGACACTTCCGCGGATACGCTCGGCACGGCCGCAGAACCTTCAGACGCCGCACCAAGTGCGCCAGGCGTCGCGCACGAGTGACTGGAAGGCCGTCGTATAGCCGGGCGCGTCCATCAACGGCGAGGCGAGGATCCTTGATCGCAGACCAATCCTCAACGCCGCCAGTGCGCTTACGTCGGAAGCGGTCTGCACGGCCTTCTCGACGTAGTCCTCCGGTGTCCGCGCGGCGAAGCGCTCGAGGCCAGCCGCAGCGAGGATCGAGAGTCCCATTCGGGCTGCATGCCGTTCACCAACCAGCGTCACGACCGGCACACCCATCCATAGCGCCTCACAGGTCGTGGTCGCGCCGTTGTAGGGATAGGTGTCTAGGGCCACGTCCACTTGGTTGTAGCGTTGGAAGTGCGACTCGCCGGTCGCTTCCCAGGGCATGACCTCGATGCGTCCCTCCGAAACGCCGCGGGAGGCCATGAGCGCCTTCAGATGATTGCCTGCTGCGTTGTCCTGCAGGCCGAACGACTTCACCAGCAGCTTCGATCCCGGTACGCGAAGCAGCACTTGCGCCCACAGGTCGAGTGTCGTGCCGCTCATCTTGGCGAGGTTATTGAAGCAGCCGAACGTGACCGTGCCGCGCGATAAAGCGGGTAACGGACCGACCGGTACCTCCTTGCCACCACCGTAGCAGAAGTAGCTGTTCGGGAGGCGGGCCGGGACCTCGCTGTTGAAGCGTTCCCAGCCAGGAGGATCGACGTAAGCGTCGGTCAGACGGTAGTCAATTTCCGAAAGGCCGGTGGTCGTGGGATATCCTAGGAAGGTCATCTGCAGAGGCGCGGGGCGCCGGGCTACAGTGAGCAGCCGGTGACCCGCGGTATGGCCGGAGAGTTCGATCAGCACATCGATGTCATCGTCGCGGATCCGCCGTGTCAACGCGTCGTCTGACATCGCCGCGCACCGCGTCCATCCGGCCACCAAGTTCTCCAACCGGTCGCTGACCGCGTCATTGACGAGCTGGTTGAAGTAGCAGTGGAACGAGTACCGGGTGCGATCATGGTGACGAAACAGCGGCTCGATGAAGTTGGCCACCGAATGGCTGCGCAAGTCAGCCGAGAGGAAGCCGACACGGATAGGCCGCTCAGCGGCCGCAGCGCCAGGAGACTCGTGCCGCATCGCCGTGAGGCCGGCGCAGTGCCGAGCATCGAAGTCGCGATGCTCCCGAAAGAGCCCCTCCGCATCCATCGTCTCCGCATAATTCAGCACGAAAACGTAGTTGCTGCGCGCGATGAACACGTCCGGCGCCCGCACAATGGCGTCACGGTACGCTTCGATTGCGCGTTCCACTTGAAAATGCTGTGTGAGGAGATTCCCGAGATTAAGGTAAACCTCCGGCGCCTCGGGGCGAAGCGCGAGCGCGCGCTCGATTTCCTCCAGCGCTGCTGCGGTTGCCCCTGCCATCGACAGCGCCTCCGCGTGCACGCAGTGCGCCTCGGCACTCTCGGATCGCAGGTCCACAGCATAAGCGCTCTGGGCAACGGCATCCTGCACGTGCCCCGCCTCCCGCAGGAGGCGTGAAAGGTTCAGCCGAGCATCAAAGTAGTCCGCGTGCAGTTCCACCGCCTTCCTGAGCGCCGCGATGGCGCCGCCTAGATCGCCGGCAGTCTTGCGGCCCATGCCGAGGTTGTAGTGCGCCTGCGCACTTTCCGGCTGTAACGCCACGGCACGCTCATGCGTGGCCAGCGCGGCCGCGCTATGCGCGACCGCCGCTTCCACCGGATGCGCAAGGTCGCCCTCGGCCGCCTCCAACAGCCTCTGAGCGTCGGCGAAGGAGGGATTGTGCTGGAGGGCGTTGCGCAGATGCTTCAACGCCGCATCTCGACGCCCCTCGCTAAGAGCGAGTTTTCCCAGAAAGAACTGCGGTTCGGCAAATTCAGCCGCCCCGGCCGCGTGCGACTCCAGCCAGCGTCTATGGTCGTCCCAGGCGCCCGCTTCGCGCACGGCGTTCTCTAGGTTGACGTAGGCTTCGAACAAAGCGGGCTGCTGGGAGAGCGCCTTCCGATAAGCGCCTATCGCAGCACGTACCTCACCCTGCTCACGCAGCACGATCCCGATGCTGACATGCACGTCCGCCAGCGCGGGTTCTATGGCAAGCGCCGCCCGGTACGCACGAATCGCCTCGTCCGGCTTTCCGAGCGCACGGCACGCTCTTCCAAGAGTCCGGTAGTACCCCGCGACCCGTTTCCGGGAGCGCGAGACCGCCTGCGAAGCGAGGCGATAGGCCCAATCATGGTTCTGAGCCTGATATGCCACCAGCGCCAGGCCGTGAAGGGCGTCCGGATGGTCAGGTTGCTCGTCGAGCAGCGCGCGAAAGGCGGACTCGGCCTGGTCAAGCTGCCCGCGCTGAAGGTGCGTGAGACCCCGCGCAAGAATCATCGCTTCCGCGCCCTCGGCGCTCCGCGCCTTCATGCGAGTTGGCTGGGTCATCCGCCGCGCGACGTCGAGCGTCCGGCGGCCTCGAGGCGTGACTCGATCTCATCGAGTGGGATGAGTCCGGGAACGACGCGCCCGTCGGAGAACACCAACCCGGGCGTGCCCTCGATACCGAGCTTCTGAGCTAGGTCGATGATTTCGAGGATGGGGGTTGCACACGCCAACGTCCCCCCCTCCGGACTGCGGCCACGAAGCATCAAGTCGTCCCAGGCGCGCTGGCGATCCGTCGAACACCAGACGAGCGTCGCCTTGCGCATCGCGTCCGGATGGAGTGCTGCCAGAGGGTACAGAAAGGTGTAGATGGTGACGTCATCGAGCTTCTCGAGCTCGGGTTCCAGGCGTTTGCAGAAGGGACAGTCGGGGTCGGAGAACACTGCAAGCTTTCGGGTGCCTTTGCCTTTGACCTTCACGATCGCCTTGTCGAGTGGAAGGCTGCCGAAATCCACCTTGCGCAGTTCCTCGAGTCGCCGCTCCGACACATTGGAGCGGGTTCTCAAATCCATCATTGGTCCAGCGATGAGCACCTGTCCCGACCCGTCCGTATAGACGATCTCACGGCCGTTCATCAGAACTTCGAAAATGCCGGGATAAGCGGTAGGCCTCACTGCGGTCACCTTGGCCTCTGCACCTAGGTGTCCCTGGAGTGCGCTTTGAAGCCGGGTCGCTTGGTCCTGCTGCGCATTGACCATACTCATCGGATGAAGAAGAAACCCTACCGCCACTACCAACGACGTCGAGATGCAAGCGCGTCTCATGATCAACTCCAGATTCAGTTTGTCCGCCCGGACGAATCCAGGCCGTCGAGTATCCCCATGCTCATCGCCCTCGCCACCGCGTGCGAGCGCGTCTGCGCCTGGAGCTTCTTGAGAATGGTCTGGACGTGGTTCTTCACCGTCCAGGGGGAGAGCTGCAGGATCCCGGCGATGTCGGCGTTGGTCTTGCCTTCCTTGATCCAGCGCAGGATCTCGGCCTCGCGCGGCGTGATCTGGCGTCCCGCGGCCTTGTTGCCGCTGCCGTTGCTGCGCGCCTCGTTGGCGACGACGCGGGAGTACGTGCCGTGGATGTAGGGCACGAGCACGTCGAGCAGATAGGCAAGCCGCGGCGAGAGGCAGTCGGCCGGGATGCGCGAGAACGCGTAGACGCCGAGCAGGCGCCGCCCGGGGCCGCGCACCGCGTGCAGGACGATGTTGCGCAGCTCGGCCTGCTCGAGCTGCTCCACGACCTCCGCGTGGCCGTTCATCCCCATCTCGCGCGCCACCACGCGTGCCTCGCCGGTCGCCTGCCATTCGGCAGCGAGGCGCGCGACGACGCCCTTCTGATCCAGGCAGGCGGACTGGAAGTGCTCGGCGCGGAAATAGCGGCTGCCCGACATGAAGGTGAGCCGGATGCTTTCGCTGGTGCCGTCGTCGGCGCCGCAGATGAGAATCTCGTGCGGAACCAGCGTCTGCACGATCCCCTGCATCCACGAGAAGTAGTGCCGCCGCTCGGTGACGCGCAGCGACGCCTCGACGATCTCGGCGAAGTGATCGCGCTCGATCGCGGTGAGCCGGTGGAGATCCGTCATGCCCCTTGTTACCCCCTGGCGGCGTACCCATCGCCGGCCGCGTTGCAACGACGCGCCTTTGGTCTTCTCGTCATCGCGCGTCCGAAGCGACAACGTTAGCGTGCAAATCTTTCAGCTTTGCGTCGGCGGGCCACGACGCCGCGACGGTTCTCGCCGGATCGTCGGCACGCCGACTCGCCTCACCAATCGGCGAAGCTCGTGCCGTCGGCGCCGGTGCCGCTCGCGCCGCTTCTCACGTCGTACACCGTACCCTTCGCGATCGCGTCGGCCGGGGCCGGCACCGCCACCCACGAGGCCGTCGTTTCCGTGATCGGGTCCACCGGGATGCTGCGGATGTAGCGCTTCTCCACCAGCTCTTCCAGGCGCTCGGGGTACTTGCCGTGGTCCGCATAAAACTTGTCGATCGCGTCGCGCATCACGGCCAGCGACTGCTTCAGCACCACTTCCTTCGACCGGTCCACCGAGCCGAAGTACCTCGGCACCGCGATGGTGAGCAGCGTGGCGATGATCGCCATGACGACCAGCAGCTCGACCAGGGTGAATGCACGCGAACGGTGCATACCGCTCACCACTCGCGGTAAGGCACGCCGTTCAGCCCGACACGCACCGAACGCGAGTACACGTCGAAGACGTCGGCGCCCTCCGCCGGTGCATCGGGCGGGCTCGCGTAGCTGCGCTTGCCCCAGGTCTGCGACGGCGGCACGATCTCGCCCTCGTGGAACGGGTCGGCGGGCACGCGGCGCAGAAAGTAGATCTTCTTTTTCTGCGGATCCTTCGCGTCCACGACGCCCTGCACGAGGACGTCCAGGTTCGGCGGGTAGCCGCTCTGGTCCACCTTCTTCTCCATGCGGCCTTCGTCCCATGCCTTCTTGTAGGCGTCGAGCGCCGTACGGATCTCGCGCAAGGACCGCGAGAGCTCCATCTCCTTCTGCCGCTGCACCGCGAGCTCCGCGAGCGGCAGGGCGGCCGAGGCGAGGATGCCGACGATCGCGACCGTCACGATGAGCTCGACGAGCGTGAAGCCCGCCGCGCGCGGGAGGACGCGCTTCATTTGGCGGTGACCTCGATGGCGTGTACGCCCGGCGTGGCGATCGGGACCGCGGCGCCGCCCAGATCCGTCCCCTGCGCGGTGACCGTGATGCCGGTCGCGCCCGGGGCCGTCGCGACCACGCGGAAGCGCACCTCCGAAGGCGTGGCCGGCGTGCCGCCGGCCACCCCGGGGCCCTGCAGCGCGATGGAGGCCCGCCCCCCGTCCCCCGCCCCGACGGCCTGCAGCACCTTCGGATCGTAGGCGAGCTCGACATTGGCATTGCGCACCTCGCTGCCCGAAGGGAGCGCGAGGCTCACGCTGAACTCCTGGCCGACCTGCGCCTGCGCGGGCGCGACCCACAGCAGCGACGCCGGCTGCGGCGCGGCCGCGGCCGGCTTGGCGGCGATCGGTCCGGCGCCGGGCGCCGCCGGACCGGCGGGCGCAGCGGCCCCACTCGGGGCGATGGACACTGCGCGCGACGCGGTGGGGCGCAGCGTCATCGGCGCCGCGCCGATGTTCGCGTCGGTGCCGGAGAAGAACTGCGCCGGCACGGTGTCGGGCCGCACCACGTTGCGCACCACGCGCGGGGTGATCAGCAGCACGATCTCGCTCTTCGCGCGCTGCTCGGTGTTGGCGAAGAGGCGCTTGAGCAGCGGCGTCTGCGCGGCGAAGGGCAGGCCCTCGGTGGCGCGGCTGTCGGTGTCGCTGATGAGACCGGCGAGCATCTGCGTCTCGCCGTCCCGCAACCGCAGGGTGGTGGCGGTGTTGCGCGTGCCCAGGCGATAGGCGATGGTGTTGTTGATGTTCAACTGCTCGATGATGTTGCTCACCTCGAGCTGCACCTTGATCGCCACCTCGTCCTCCAGGTGGATGTTGGGCTCCACGTCGAGCTTGAGACCGGTGTCGAGGTAGCTCACCGAGGAGGACACGCCGACGTTGGCGGTGGAGGTGGTGGTGATCACCGGCACCTTCTCGCCGATGTGGATCTTCGCCTTCTCGCGGTTCTTCACCCGGATGCGCGGGTTGGCGAGTACGTCGGTGGCGTTGGCCGTGCCGCGCAGGCGCAGCACCGCGGCCGGGTTGGGCGCGAACCAGCGGAAGCCGCCCTGGTTGAGCTGCACCAGCCCCGGGGCGGTGGCCACGCCCCCCGCACCGGGCGTGCCGCCCAGCCCCACGCCGTAGGTGAGCGAATCGGCCGGGTTGATGCCGAGCTCGTTCAGGCGCGAGCGCGACACCTCCAGCACCTCCACCTCCAGCAGCACCTCGGGCTCGCCGAGGTCCTGGGTGGCGATGAGCTTCTCGACGAGCTTCACCGCCTGGGGCGTGTCCTTCACGACCAGCAGGTTCAGCTTCTCGTCGATGTAGAGATCGCGCGTCTTGGCGACGGCGCGGACGAGCTGCGCCGTCTGCTTCGCGTCGGCGTTGGCGAGATAGAAGGTGCGCACCACCAGCTCGGTGTAGTCCTTCTGCTTGGCCGCGGTGTTGGGGTAGATCAGCACCGAGTTCTCGTTCACCACCTTGCGGTCGAGCTGGTTGGTCAGGAGCAGCAGCTTGATCACGTCGTCGAGGTTGGTGTTCCTCACGAAGATGGTGGTGCGCAGGTCCGCGCGCACGTCGCGATCGAAGACGAAGTTGATGCCGGAGGTGCGCGAGATCACCTCGAACACCGAGCGCAGCGGCGCGTCGCGGAACTCCAGCGTCACCGGCTTCTGCATCGCCGCGCGCAGCTGCGGCGGCTCGATCTCCTGCGCCGCCTGCTGGTCGGTGATGGCGCGCATCAGCAGGCGTGCGCCGCGGTGCTGGCTCGCCTCGGCGAGCACGGCGCGGGCACGCTGCTCGGCGCCGGCGCGGTCGC
The DNA here is from genome assembly GCA_964552535.1 of uncultured Enterobacteriaceae bacterium. Classification (GTDB taxonomy): domain Bacteria; phylum Pseudomonadota; class Gammaproteobacteria; order Burkholderiales; family SG8-39; genus CAZKHE01. The sequence goes on from CAZKHE010000021.1 coordinate 28,853, forward strand.
CGTTCTTCAGCAGCATCTCGCCCTCGGCGACGAGCTTTGCCCAGTGG
>CAZKHE010000021.1:28909-49297 GCA_964552535.1 uncultured Enterobacteriaceae bacterium
GCATTGGGGTTGGCAGGATCGAGGCCCAGCACCCGACGGTAGAGCCGCTCGGCGTCGTCGAACTGACCCCACAGGCGCGCCGTGTCCGCCTCGGTGATGAGCTGCCCGAGGATCGAGGCGCGCTGCGTGACCAGGGCCCCGCGCGCCTGGGCGCTGCCCGGGTTCTCGCGCGACAGGCGCTCCAGTTCGGCGAGGCCCTCGTCCACGCGGCCGCTGGCGATGAGGTCGTTGCCGCGCCCGATCTGGTGCGTCGTGCAGCCGGCGAGCAGCAGGCAGGCGAGTGCGGCGATGAGCACGCGGGGCATCTAGTCGTCCTTCTCGGAATCTCGGTGCTGCCCGGGCGCGGCACCGCCAGGCTGGGGCGCCGCCCCGGCACGCGCGGGCGGCGCGGCGAAGGAGAGCGTCTGCTGCTGGTCGAGCTGGACGTAGGTGAGCGTCATGGACTGCTCGGCGATCTTGTCCACGCGCCAACCGCCGGCCACCGTCTCGCCTTCGCGCACGATGAGGTTGCGGTCGCCTTGCACCAGGAACACCGTGGCCTTGCCCTCCTCGACGAGCTTGCCCAGGTAGGTGAACGGCAGCGGCGGCGCCTGCGGCGGGGGTGGCGGCGCGGGTTTCGGCGGCGGGTTGCGGCGCACCGCCTCCTCGCGGGCCTGCTGTTCCCAATTGATGGCGGGGAAGAGATCGCGGTCGCTGGCCGCGGCGGCGCGCGCGCCGAGCGTGGAGAGGTCGAGCGCGGGCAGGCTCTCGCGCGGCCCGGGCTCGGCACGTGCAACCGGGCGCTCGTCAGCGGTCTCGCGCGCCTCGCGCTGCGGCCGCGCGACGCCGTCGTCCTGTCCGCCGGCCCAGCGCATCGCCGCCAGCGTCGCCAGCAGCGCGACGCCGTACACCGCCCAGCGGCTGCGCGTGCCGAGCTGCGTCATGCGCCGGCCTCGCGCAGACCCGGTGCAGTGAGATACAGCGTGATGCGGATGCGCGCCTCGAGCTTCGCGCTCTCCACGCTCTCGCGCTTCAGGCTCACCTCCTCCACCACCGCAGCGGGCACCTCGGCCAGCACCGCGCCGACGAAACCGCGGATCTGCGGGTAGGCGCCCTGCACCGGCAGCGTGATCTGGTAGCGCGCCAGGCGCGGCGTGCCCGCCTTGCTCACCTTGTACTCGCCCGCGGCGAGGGTCAGGCCGTTCGCCTTCGCCGCGGCGTTCACCTTCGCAAGCCAGTCGGGCGTGGAGGCCGCACTGGGGAAGAACGCGTAGAAGGTGGCGAGCTGCTCGGGCGCGGTGGGCGCTCGCTCGGCGGCAGTCGCACTGCCGCGGTTGCGCCGCTCGAGTTTCTGCGCCTCGAGCTCGAGCAGATCGCGCTCGGCGATCGCCGGCTGCACGGCGGAGACCCACATCGCCGCGGCGAAGACGGCGAGCGCGATGCCGGCGACCCCGGGCCCGCCGAGCGTCTCGACCCGGGCGCGCAGCGCTTCGATGACCGCGCTCATTGCGCGCTCCAGTCGGCGACGAGGGCGAAGACCACCGGCTTCTGCGGCGCGTTGGCGCGCACCTCGTGCTGGGTGAGGAAGACGTTGGCGAAGCGCTCGCTCGATTCCAGCTTCGCGACGTACGCGAGCGCGGTGTCGTAGGTTCTCGCTTCGCCGGCGATCCGCACCTGCCCCGCGCCGACCTCCGGCTGGATCGAGAGCAGCGTGATGCCCTCGATCGCCGCCCCCTCCAGCTCGCGGAACAGCGCGTCCCACGGGAGGTTGAGCTGCGCGAGCACGAGGTTGGCCTGGCGGATCTCCTGCACCAGGGTCTTCGAGTCCATGGCGGCCTCGCGGATGGGTGGGAGCTCACGGCGCGTCATGCGGCGGAAGTCGGCGATGCGCGCCTCGAGAACCTCGGTCTCGGCGCCGACCGCGCGGTATTCGACCAGCACCGCGACGAGCGCGGCCAGGCCGGCAAGCAGTGCGACCAGGCCGGTGCTCGCCGCACGTGGCTTCGCCGAGAGGAAGTCGAGACGCAGCGGTCTGGACATCAGTGGCCCCACCGTACCGGCTCGATCGACCACCGGCTGTCCGGCGGCAGGTCGAACGGCGGCTCCTCGCGCGAGACGAGATACACGCGCCCCGTCTCGTCCGCCTCGGGGAAGGCGAGCCGCGTCTGCTCGAGCAGCGCCGGCAACGCCTCGCGCAGCGGCCCGCCGATGCGCTGGCTGCGCAGCGCGAGCCAGCGCCCGCCGCGCACGTGCGCGACGCACACGCGTCCGGGCTCGGCGACGGCCAGCCACGCCGGCGCCCCGTTCATGGTGCGGCGGCAGGCGTTGTAAGCGTCCGCGAGATACGGTGCGACGGCGACCGGCCGCAGCCCGGCGGCGCGCAGCAGCGCCTCGACCTGCGCCACCAGTTCCGCGTCCACGCCGCCGGCCACGGCACTCGCATCGGCGGGGGCATCGTCCACGCTGACGCGCCAGGTCGCGGCCGCGTCGCCGTAGACGGCCTGCAGATGATGCTGCGCGACCGCGGCGCGATCGGCGCGCTTCACGCCGGGCACCGGCGGCACCAGGGCGTAGCGCACGAAGTGGTTGGAGAGCATCACCGAGGCGTCGGCCTTGCGCCAGGCCACCGTCGCAAGCGCCCGCCCGAGCGTGTCGAGCGCGCCCTGCCACGCCTGGTCGGGTCCGGGCGGGCACGGCAGCGAGAAGGTGTGCGCGGTGCGCCCGCGCAATCCGCGGGGCCAGCGCGCGAGGTGCAGCCGGCGCGGGCCGAGGAAGACCTCGACGCGGTCACTGAACGAAGGTGACACGATTGATCTCCGCGAGGTCGGTGACGCCGGCGGCCACCAGCTCGAGCGCGGCCTCGCGCAGGAACGCGGTGCCGTTGGCCTGGGCCACCGCCTTGAGGCGGCGGATCGGCTCGCGCGCGACGATCATCTCGCGCAGCTCGTCGGTGAGCACGAGGATCTCGGCGATGGCGCGCCGGCCGCGGTATCCCGTGCCGCGGCAGTGGCCGCAGCCCGCGCCGGACTTGAAGGCGTAGCGGGTGAGGTCGGCATGCGCAAGCCCCGACTCGCGCAGGAGCTCGGGGCTGGGGGCGCGCTCGGTGACGCAGTGCGGGCAGTTCACCCGCACCAGCCGCTGCGCGACGATGCCGTTCAGCGCCGCGACGAAGCTGTACGGATCGACGTCCATGTGGGTGAAGCGCCCGAGCACGTCGAACACGTTATTGGCGTGCACGGTGGTGAAGACCAGGTGCCCGGTGAGGGCCGCCTGGATGGCGATCTGCGCGGTCTCGCTGTCGCGGATTTCGCCCACCATGACGCGGTCGGGGTCGTGGCGCAGGATGGAGCGCAGGCCGCGCGCGAAGGTGAGCCCCTTCTTCTCGTTGACCGGGATCTGCAGCACGCCGGGGAGCTGGTACTCGACCGGGTCCTCGATGGTGATGATCTTGTCGCGGCCGTGGTTGATCTCGGTGATCGCGGCGTAGAGCGACGTGGTCTTGCCGCTGCCGGTCGGCCCGGTGACGAGCAGCATGCCGTAGGGCTCGCCCGCGAGCTTGCGGATGGTGTGCTTGGCCATCTCGTCGAAGCCGAGGCTGTCGAGCGTGAGGCCGCGCGCGGCGTCGGCGAGCGACTGCTTGTCGAGGATCCGCAGCACCGCGTCCTCGCCGAACACCGACGGCATGACCGACACGCGGAAGTCGATCTCGCGGCCGCGCAGGCTCGCCTTGAAGCGGCCGTCCTGCGGCACGCGCCGCTCGGCGATGTCGAGCTCGCTCATCACCTTGATGCGCGAGATCACCTGCTCGGCGTTCTCCAGGCCCTCGAGCTTGCCCACGTGGTTCAGCACGCCGTCGATGCGGTACTTGATGGCGAGGCCCGCCGGATCGGTCTCGAGGTGGATGTCGGAGGCGCCGGCCTTGAGCGCGTCGTAGAGCGTCGAGCGCACCAGCTTCACCACCGGGCTCGCGTCCTCGGCGATGGCCTTGAACGACAGGTCCTCGATGTCGGCGCCGCCGCGCGCGCCGCCCTTGGCGGCCGGCAGGACCGACTCCATGGCGGAAACGCTGTCCTCGTGCCGGGCGAGATAGGCGGCGACGTCGGCCGGATGCGCGACGTGCCACGCGAAGGGCGCGTCGATGCGCGCGTCCGCCCAGGCGAAGCGCGCGGCGTCGAACGGGTCGCCCGTCACCAGGCGCAAGCCGCCGGCCTCGTCGCGGAACAGCACGCACTGGCGCCGCGCGCACTCGCCGAAGGGGAGCTGGTCGAAGGCCGGCTGCCAGCGGTGCAGGTCCGGCATGGTCGCCAGCGGCAGCGCGAAGGTGGCGGCCAGGCGCGCGGCGAAGGCTTCGGCATCCAGGCCCGCGGCCTCCTCCAGGCTCGCGACGACCGGTCGCTGCGAGGCGGCCGCCGCGGCGCGTGCGGCGGCGATGGCGGCGTCGTCGAAGCGCAGGCGCGCGAGCTCGTGCGGCGCGTTCATTGCAGGCTCCCGGCGAGCTCGAAGATCGGCAGGTACATGAGGACCACGACCACGCCGATGACGATGCCGATGAAGGCCATCAGCAGCGGCTCGAACAGCTTGGTGAACCAGTCGATCCAGCGCGCGATGTCGTCGTCGTAGAAGACGGCGATGCGCTCCATCATCTCGGCCATGTTGCCGCCGCGCTCGCCCACCCGCAGCATGCGCATGGCGACCGGCGTGGTGAGGCCGGCGGCTTCCATCGCCGTCGAGACGCTCGTGCCCTCGCGGATGCGCTGCGTGGCGGCGGCGAGCCGATCGCGCAGCGCGGGGGTAAGCAGGCCCGAGACCATGCCGAGCGCCTGCGGCAGCGGCGTGCCGCCGGTGAGCAGCATGCCGACGGTGCGGTAGAAGCGCGCGAGCTGATAGACCAGCACCCGCTCGGCCACCGCCGGGATGCGCTGCGCGGCGGCGAAGGCGAAGCGGCGGACGTGGCCGAAGCCGGCCACCGCCGCAACGAGCGCGGCAAGCAGCGCGGCGGCCACGAAGCCGCCATGGTCGTTGAGGAGCTGGCCCCACTGCAGCAGGAGCTGCGAGAGCCACGGCAACTCCCGATTGGAGTCGGCGTAGATGCCGGAGAAGCGCGGCACCACGTAGGCGAGCAGGAACAGCGTGACGAGGCCGCCGACCACGATCAGCACCGCCGGGTAGATCGAGGCGCTGACCACCTTCTTCTTCACCAGGTCGACGCGCGCCTGGTAGTCGATGTAGCGCGCGAGCGCCTCGCCGAGGTCGCCGGTGCGTTCGCTCGCGCGGACGGTGCTCACGTACAGCGGGGGGAAATGCTCCGGGAAGCGCTCCAGCGCCTTCGAGAAGGGATGGCCGTCGAAGAGCGCGTTGCGCAGCTGCTCGAAGACGCGCCGGTGCTCGGGACGCGATTCCTTCTCGGCGAGGGTCTCCAGCGTCTCCGGGAGCGACAGCCCGGCGGCGAGCAGCGCGAGGAGCTCCTGGCTGAAGAGGCCGAGAGGGAACTTCGGGGCGAAGAGGCGCGCGAGCTCGGGCAGCGCACGGCCGGCGGCCCTGGCGCCGAGCACGGTGAGTCCCTGCGCGCGTGCGTGCTCGCGGGCGGCGGCCTCGTCGGGCGCATCGACGGCCAGGCGGACCACACCCTGGGCGCCCTTGAGGGCGGTGAGCTCGTAGCGCATGGCCGGGGCGGGCTAGTAGTTGGTGATGTCGGCGCCCTCGCCGGTGCCGCCGGGCTGTCCGTCCCGGCCGAACGAGACGAGGTCGTACTCGGCTTTCTCACCCGGCGACTTGTACTGGTAGGGGCGGCCCCAGGGGTCCAGCGGCACCGCCTTGGCGAGATACGGGCCCTGCCACTTGGGCTCGTTCTGCGGCTTGTTGACCAGGGCGGCGAGGCCCTGCTCGGTGCTGGGATAGCGGCCGATGTCGAGCCGGTAGGTGTCGAGGGCCTTCTCCAGCGCATTGATCTGCGCCATCGCGGTCTTCACCTCCGACTTGCCCACCTGGGAGAAGTAGCGCGGCGCCACGTAGCCGGCGAGGAGACCGATGATCACCATCACCACCAGCAGTTCGAGGAGGGTGAAGCCCCGGGAGGCGCGGACGGTGGAATGGCAGACGGAGGAACGCTGCATGGAGTCTTCGGACCGTGATCGAGTTGCGGTGCGCCGGCGATGACGGGAAGTGCGTCGGCTGAAGCGACTCTATGGAAGGTGCGTTACACAAGCGTGAATTGCGTCACGCGCGCCTTCCGCGACTGCACAGCCGCGCGCGGCCGTCATTCGGGAGGCGACTGTCCGCGCAGGAACGCGGCGCGCGGAGGTCCGTTCGGACTACCCCTCCTTCACATGAAAGCAATGTCAGGCTGCTGTCACACGACACGCGTGTCTACCGACATCGGCATGGGCTATCCTCCCGCGCCATGTCGTTCACCGCCACGCCCCTGCTGCTCTGCGCAGCCCTCGCACTCGCGGCAGGCACGCCCGCGCAGGCGTCGCTGTCGCTCGACGACATGGCCGCCCCCTTGCCCGGGGCCCGGGTAGGCCGGGCGGAGTTTCAGCGTTCGCCGGCGCTCGCCCCCGACCACCCGCTGCCGGCCCCGACCTCGGTGGAGGATTCGGCCCGACCGCTGCCGTCGCTTCGCCGCGGCGGGGAGAGACCCTTCGTCCGTCCTGCCGACGAGAGGATGTTCACGCGTATCCGCGCCGCGGACGTCGCGGGCTTTCGAGCGGCGCTCACGGAAGGCGCGAATCCCCGCGCGATCGACACGTTCGGCACTGGCGCCGCCGCCCTCGCGGCGCGCACCGGAAACCGCGGGATGATGCGCGCCGTGATCGAGCAGGGCGTGGAGATCGGATCGCGCGGCGCCGACGGCATGACGCCACTCTGCACCGCCGCGGCGAAGGGCTTTCACGGCGTTGCCGTGGAACTGATCCGCGCGGGAGCGGACGTGGACGCGCGTTGTGCGAACGGCCTCACCCCGCTTCATCATGCTGTCGGCGTGGACCAGGCGGCCCTTGTTCTCCTGCTCGTCGAAGCCGGCGCGAACCCCACGCTGTTCGACCGCGAAGGCCGAACGGCGCTGACCCGTGCCGCGTTCCATGGCAGCGAACGTGCCGTCGAGGCTTTATTGGATATGGGGGTCGATCCCAATCTTCCCGGCCGCGACTATTTCACTGCGATGTACTGGGCGGTCTTCAGGAAGAACAAGCCCCTGGTCGAACTGCTCATGAGCTTTGGGGCGGACCCCGGCGCGATGTCGGTGGACATTTTCCCGGATCCCCTCGCGTTTGCCCCGCGAGAGCCAGCGCGAAGAGCGCGCTCGCCATGGTCGGCCGTACCCTCGCCGTTCCGCTAGCGCTCGCCCTGGCGGTGTCCTCTGCGCAAGGGTCGCCGCGCGGAATCTATGGCTACACCGACGAGGCGGGCGTGCTCCGCCTCACCGACATCCCCGACGACCCGCGCTTCGAGCTGCTGCTCGGGGAGCACGACGGCAGCGCGCGCCTCCTCGGCACGAAGCTCCTGCCGATGCACGCGCGGCCCTTCCATGCCGAGATCGCCGTGGCGGCGCGCGCGCACGGCATCGAGCCGGCGCTGCTGCACGCGGTGATCAGCGCCGAGTCGGCGTATCGCCCGCGGGCGGTGTCGCACAAGGGCGCGCAGGGGCTGATGCAGCTGATGCCCGCGACCGCGGCGCGCTACGGCGTGGGGGCCGAGGCGCTCGCCGAGCCGGCGACGAACATCGCGACCGGCACGCGCTATCTCGCCGACCTGCTTCGGATGTTCGCGGGCGACCTGCGGCTCGCCCTCGCCGCCTACAACGCGGGCGAACACGCCGTCCTGCGGTACGGCCGGCGCGTGCCACCCTTCGCCGAGACCCAGGCCTACGTGCCGCGCGTGCTCAAGGTGTACGAGGCGCTGCGCGCCCGCTGAGGGAATGTCTCAAAGAAGGGGGAAACCTCCCCCTGTGATCCCCTGTCGCAGAGGAAGCGGCGCTACTTCAGCTTGTCCAGCGCGGCGCGGTCGATCGAGAGCGGCGTCTTGGCGAGCAGGCCGTCGATGTACTGGCGCTCCAGCTCGCGCGCCCGCTGCAGCCGCAGCGTGTTCACGATCTGCGGCCGCACGCTCTCCAGCGGCGCGGGGCCGGCTTCCGCCACGTCGACGAGCTTGAGGATGTGCCAGCCCTGGGCGCTCGGCACCACTTCGCTCACCTGGCCCTTCGAGAGCTTGGCGAGCACCGGGCGGATCTCGGGAATCGTTTGCGTCTCCGGCAGCCAGCCGACGTCGCCGCCGTTCGCGGCGCTCTCGTGCTCCGAGCCCGCCCTCGCGAGCGCGGCGAAGTCGGCACCGGGCGCGCGCGCCTTCGCGGCGAGGTCGGCGGCCTTCTTGGCGGCGGCATCGGCCGCGGCCTTCTCCGCGGGACGCTTCACGTAGATCTGGGCGACGTGGTAGCGCCGCGGCAACTGCAGCTTGTCGCGGTTGGTCTCGTAGAAGGCCAGCACGTCGGCGTTCCCGGGATAGTCGGCCGGCGGACGCGCGAGGTCGTTGACGTAGGTCGCGACGATCACCTCCTCGCGGGCGCGAGCGATGCGGGCGGCCACGTCGGGACGCTTCTCCCAGCCGCGCGACTGCGCCTCGGCGGCGATCGCGCGCCGGATGAGCTCGGTGCGCACGCTCTGCTCCAGGGCGTCGGGCGACGCGGCGAGCGCCTGGCGGGCGTCCGGCGACTGCGCCTCCAGCAGACCCTTCAGCTCGGCGGCGGTGATGACGACGTTGCCCATGCGTCCGACGGTTTCCTGGGCCCAGGCGGGCGCGGCGGCGAGCGCGCAGACGAGCGCGTAACGGCGAAGCTTCATGCGTGCACCTTGCGTGGAGTGACGGCGCCGGAGGATGGCGCCTCGATGTTACCGCGCGGTTTCAGCGCGGCGCGGCGGCGGCGATCAGGCCGGACGCCGGCCGAGCAGCCAGAAGAGGTCGGCGGCACGCTGCTGATCGGCCGGCGGACGGCAGGCAGCGAGCGACTGGCGGGAGATGACGCGGCGGGCGAGCGGCGAGGGCTGCGGCGGCAGCGCACGGATCTCGAGCGGGACGTTGTACTCGGCCCATTCGATGAGTGCGTGCTCGTCGCGTTCCATGTCGAAAGCATACGGCTTCGACATGACAATGTGGTGCTTCGCTGCGTAGTGCGTTGTATTTCCGCATCGGGGACGGGAATCGCGCGTGCGGTGAAGCGTTTGCGCGCCGTGCTTCGAGTCGCGCGGCAGGACCTGCAACGCACTTTGACGATTCGGCGCGCCAGGACGCTGTTCCGGGACACTAGAAACTGGACGTGAGCTAAAGAAACCGGACGTGAGGCTTTCTGGCATTGAAACCGGACGTGGCGCGTCCAATTTCAATGCCCATCCTTTGCTGAAACAATTACTTAGCGCCTTCGGAGGACTTCGGCTTCGGCCTCCTTCCGGGTCAATTCACCACGACGTCCGTAAGGGCCAATGACCGCGCGCTTCCCAGGACCGCTCCTAGTCCTTGATTACTCTAGTGCTCGGCAACAACCGAGAGCTTTGAAAGCAAAGAAACTGGACGCGGGAAATCTCTAGAGACAATGAAACCGGACCCAGTGATTGGAGCGCTATCGCTAAGGCTCTCCGCCCATCTTGCGTTGGTACTCCCACCACCAATAAGGCGCCTGCGCTCCGTCAACTTCTGGCCACTTGGCATCCACCGTCGGGTCCAGCCAGTCCGCAGCGTGACGAATCCACGCAACCTTCTTCGCCCACTCCGCCCTCTCTGACAGGTCTAAGCCGTCTCGCTTGGCCATCGCTTCGACCGCATCTGCATAGCGGCGCAGTCTGCCGGCCCGCTCCCATTGGCCGGCTCTCTGCTCAATCTCCTTAAGGCGCGTCAGTTCCTTGTTCGCAATATCGGCCCGTCTCGCTCGAAGGCGCTCCTCTTCCTCCCACTTCTTTCGCTGCTTCTCTGCCTCGATGCGGCGCACCCGTTGTGTGACAGCGGCTCGCCGAAAGGCGCTAAACAGCTCGTCTAGACGTGTCTCCAGCTTCGTCCGTGCAGTATCCGCGTACTTGGCGAGCTCACGTTCGGTCTCCCCCAGAATCGTCAGCCGCAGCAGTCCTGAGGGTGTGTGGACGTATCGGTCGGGGATAAAAGCAAAGCGGCTCTTGGCTAGTTCCCGCTTCTCGTCCGGCGTTAGCTCTCGCTCTTGCCGGCGTACTCCCTCTGCAATGGAGAACGACAGCTTCTCACCATCAAGCTCAACAAAGAGCCAATTTGGCTCCTTTTCCTGTTTGCGAACTACGGACCCGACGGATTCAAGTCCCCGAATTAGCCCGTCGAGAAGCACGACCGCTCGTTCTCGGGAGTCTGGGCTAACGCTTAGCCGAAAAACCGGTCCGGGTTTGGTGGTCATCAGGCCTTTGTCGAAGCGACCTGGGACTCGTAACGCCTTCGCCGTACGAGCGGCGAGCGGATGCCACTGCTCTGGCGAGCTTTGCAGTGATATCCCGAGGACGAGCGGCTCGGCGGTGGACAGCTCTCGGTCGACTTTGCGCCGCCGAGCCACCTCTTCGGGGTCCACGAACACTCGCCGGATGTATTCGGTCTCGTCAGAATTCTTAGGGAGAGCAATGACCCGAGTTGCCTTACCGTGCGCCTTCTTGGCCCACCAGCCCAGCGGAGGCATTGGGACGTTCAAACGCTTGCATATCTTTCGGAGCCCTACATCTGAAAGTCCGTACCTCTTTGCGAGCTTCGACACGGGCTCGGCCCAGACCTCCTGGTAGAGCTGCTCACGAACGAACTTCGTCTCTTTCCATGGCATTTGCTCGACAACCTTCCAGATGGTGTCGCAAGAGCAAGCATCTTGAGAGCGTCTATCCTCGCAAGCAGTCTTCTGCGCGAGCTAGCCCGTCCGGCACCCAGGGAAGCGCGCAAAAATCGATGCGATAGCGCACGGCGCTGACGCACTTGAGTGCTTCGCCTTGGAGCACCGGCGCGGGCAGCTTCCTCGCTTCGTAGGCTCGCAGTTGCGACCTCGAATAGTGCACATCGAACCGCACGTCGCCCGCCGTGTCTACGTCTGTCCCAAGGGTTTCGGCGACGAGGCGCCATAGCTTGCGCTCGGACTCTCGCGATAGCTGGGGCGCAATCATTCCCGAGAGTTCGAATACGGAGCAACCCGTGGCAGTGCGCTCGACCAAGACGCTTACAACGTATCCGTCCCTTCCACTGGCAGGTCTGACCTGCTCTAGAGCCACCTCATGAATACGGTCCTTCGATTCTGTTGTCTTTACCTCCAAAAACCCCTTCCCCACGAAATCGGTCGCGTCAGTTGGCGCAGCATGCCAAGCGGCCATCAGACTTTCCTTGTCGCGCCCTTCGTGGATAACAAATAGCTCTCCCCAGAGACCAATCAACGTACTCTTCGCAGGTTGCGCAGAGGCAGCGAAGAGTGCCGCGCAGTTCGACACAAAGTGGTCCGCTTGTTCTGCGCTCAGGGGCGTCTGGAACGCCTCTACCAATCCGGCGGTCGCCCGCACAAAGTATTCGTGAAGCCCCGGGCTACCGGGGTCACATGACAGTTTCAGATACCGCCCCTCCACTTGGCCCCCGCCTTCGTCGTAGAGGCGACATGCCACGTCAAACTCCACGAGAACGTTCTTGAGCTGGAGCGGGATTCTCACGCGCGGCCGGGGGAGAATTGCGAGCAATAGAATCGGCTCGCCCTGCGTGCCTCGAGCGACGTAGTGCTGCGTTCCGTCTAAAGGTATCGCTGGAAGCTGTGCTGCGCTAAGCGAAGCCGCGAGTTGCTCGAATCGTGCCCATAGAGTTGTCGCCATTCACTTCCTTTCGACAACTGCACCGGTGGCTAGAGCAGCGGGTACGTGAACGCCGACCCAAGGTACGTTGTTTGTCTTTACATCTCCTTTGATGGACCCCAGCAAACTGAAGGTTCTCAGATGAACCGTAACTCTGTTCTCATCAAGGAGTTCTCGGTCTCCGACATACTTAATCTTGCTCACGTCGGATGTGTTCGGTGTTTTTCCCGAGAAAGGCTGCTTGATACGTCGGCCTTCGAGAGAGCGCTGTTGCGGAACTAGGTTATCGATTAGGAAGAGCGAGCACGTTGCGCTAGGGTCTTGTGCAACTATGTCGTTCAGCGCAAGCAGCACCCCGGCGTACGAAACCGCGTCGTCCGCGTCAGAATAGCTGAGCCGAGACAGTAGCTCGTCAATCACGAGCCGGAGAGGCACCGCATCGAAGAGGCGGTTGCGTTCGATGCCATCGTGCCGCAAATCCCTGAAGCGGTCGATGCTCGCTGCCCGTAGCTCGTCGAACTCTCTGCGCAGCCTAGATGTAAAAGCGTCGACGGCCTTGATGTTCGAATCCACGGTACTTAGCCCAACAAACGGGGCACCGGGAAAATTCCAACCTTCCACGTCGAAGTGGTCAATGTCGAGGCCTATTACGCTTGCTCGTGTGGGGTTCAGCCTCGTATCGAGTATGAAGTCTCGCTTCCAGTCTCGCAGGGGCTTGCCGCGATGTTTCTCCAGTTCGGCTCTAACAAACTCCTCGTGCTCCACATACTTTGCGAACAACTCTCTAACCGCAGGTATGAGATACACACGGCAATAGCCAAGGTACTTCTTCTTGTATCCGAAGAACCGTGCTCTCTGCTGCAAAGTGTCTGCGTTACCCGTGCCAATCGGGCGCGGCATGTAGGTCACGGTGAGGCCTTCAACTGTGAATCCGCGGTCCAACTTCTGGCCTCCCACCAGAATCCAAAAGTCCGCGTCACCCCACTTGACCGGAGCATTGGCGCCTGGCGACGATGAGTTCACCTCTCGCACTCGCATGGCATTAAGCACGTACTCCATCCGTGCGGCGAGTGCTTCGAAGGCCGCCAGTTCAGGCGCCGTGGTCTTTAGTTCCTCGTAGGCGGGGCGAAAGCCCTCGAGAAACTCCTTGACGACAGGAGAATCGGGAGGCTCCTTGGCAAGTTGCCTCCACTCCGAAATTGCGCCCTCAACCCATCTGAAATAGTTTTGATGCGGATTGGTTTGCTGTGACGGGTGCACCATCATCGAACGCACACCCGTTTCGCTAGCCTCTGCCGTGGCACAAGCGCCAAGCACGAAAATGCGAAGCGCGCGCAGGAGCGATTGAGGGGCTGCCGCCAAGTTCGGCTGCAGGTCAGCGGCGGGAATTGAGATTGCGTACTTCGAATCGCGGGAAAAGAGCGTCTTCCCGCCGACGTACCCCGGACCAGGCGTCACAAGTTCTGCGAAGGACGGCGAGAGAACGTCGGCCAGGCTCAGAAGCAAGTTCGCCTGTGGTGTAGCGGTGTATTGCAGGAACGTATGCCGTGGGAGCGCGTCCTTTAGCTCAACCACACGCCTGTAGTTCGCACTCACCCGGCTCTCGCCAGTTCGGCGGTTTCTCTGGGTTTGTGTGTTGAGGCTCGCCTGGTCGCCCTCGTCGTCAATAATCAGCGCGGGAACTTCACCCAGCTCTTTCTGGGCGGCCACAAGGAGCTTGACGAGGGAGTCCAGCCTCTTATGTTGCTTAAGGACGGTAATGAGCACCGCTCGTCGACGAGTTTCGGGCGTCTTAGCGGACTTCCACGTCACAAGGGCCGTCTTTAGCGCCTGCAGGTCTTTCTCGATGCTAGGGTTCTCGAGGTGTGTCCAAGGACGAGGCGCATCGGGGTCCAATCCCAGGTCTTTCCGCAGTCGCCTCTCAGACTGGTCTTTAAGATTCGTTTGCGTTCCAGCAATAAGGATGATTAGACCAAATCTGTTGTCGCGGGCGAGCGCTGTTACGGTTGTGAAGGAGAGCGTTTTTCCGCTTTGAACGTAACCAACGACTAGACCAGTAGCTGTGCCGGGCTCTTCCGGAGGCACACATCTACCTAGAATTCGATGCGCCTCCAGGAGGACTTGGTCTAGGTCCGCCTCTTTGCAACCTAACTCAAGCGCCTTTCGCTTTATGAACTCCCGCGTGTGAGGCCCCTCCGCCGGAGGCCACCGCAGACTAGGCTCGGTGCTCGCCAGGATTTCTACGGAGATAGCCATTACACTCCCCTCGCAAGCGCTTCCCTCAGGAGCCTGTTCAGGTGATACAGCGGGATAGCCAACGGGTAGCCTTGTGCGAGCTGCGCCTTGAGCAGGCTTAATGCAATACCGCACGCCATCCGAACAAAGAGCGCCGCGTTCTCATTTTGTGGGCCGATGTATTGCCTGACGAACGGATGCGCCATTGAAATGTCGACTGACAAGTGCCTCTCGTCCATTCCATCCAAGCCCAACTGCTTTGTGTGCTCGCCAATTTGCAGCCAGTCCGACACGGCTGGGTCAACAGAGGTTCGAACAGTCACAAGCCACCTCTGGTCGTCGACCTTAATGTCCAGAAGTTCCTCCGACGTGACCAGCTGAGGCACGGCTTGAGGAGTGGCGGGCGTCTCAGATGGCACGCTCTCCTGCGGCGAAGAGCTGAGGGCGGCGCTCGCTGTCTCGGCGACTTCTTCCTTGAGAGAGGCCGACGCCGCCCTTAACTTCGGCTCTAGGGCTTCCTTGGTGGGTCGGCTTCGATACGCTTCGGCTTGCTTCAGCAGGTCAAGAGGTTCCTTCTGAAGGTGGTCCTTCAATAACTCGAGAAAGTCTTCTTCGAACTCGTCCCACCGAAAGCCGTCCTTCGTGTGGCTAACCTCGAAACCTTCGACGTGCAGCTCTCCGTAGATGCGCTGGTACCGGAAGCTGTTGGAGTTGCCGAAGATGGCTTGAGGACGGTAGGTCTCGTCATCGCTTCCAACGATGAGCCGGTTCCGCCGAAAAAGTGCAAAGCCTGCGTGAGTTGTCGAGCCTTGCGCCAAGATGCCGGCAAAACCCCAAACGCGCTGGTTGAAACCGAAGTCGAAGTCTATTTCCTTCCGCCATTCCACTGGTAATGCGCCAGGAGTGCCTACTGGAGCTGCGAGGAGGCTTTTTCGTTCGCTGTACCGCAGAGGCTCTTTCGACTCATCAAAGTACAACTCGATGTCATCCCGCCGAAGAAACTGGCGGTAGATGCTGGCGAGATGGTCTTTCAGCTTCGATTGAGTCTTCGTTTGTGGAAACTTGCGGCCGAGGTTCTCGAGACGCACCACGGTGTAATGAGTGGCTGGGTCTGCAGGAACCTCAACCACCTCGAGGACGTCGCTTTTGTGGGAGACAATCGAGGGGATGTCGAATCTCACCAAGCGCTCGACGCTTTCGCCTAGCGCCTTTGTGCGTACCGACCAGGTGTCCGTGAACCAGCATGCTGCTGACTTCATGCCCATCCCGAACTCGGACAAGCCCTTTCTGTCGGGAGGTACCTCTGCAGCCCTGAACGCCCGGGGAAAGTCTCCTGCGCTGATTCCCGCAGCGTTGTCAGTTATCTCGATGCTGCCTGTCTTTTGGTCGAGCCAGACCCGAATCTTTAGCCGGTACCCGTCGCCCTCCGCGGCACGAAGTGCCGCTTGATTGGATAGGTAGCTCTGCAGGCTGTTATCCACGAACTCCGCAATCGCAAACCACGCCTTGTAATTCAAATGACGTAGCACCGAAAGCATATTGACTTCCGGGCGGATGTTTATGTGATGAAGGGCCGTTCGTGAGCTCATAACCTTAATGTCGAAGTAAGGCGTCCCTCTTCGCGCTTACGCCGGGTCGCTCCAAACTCGGTGGGTGCTGCTCGCTTGTATAGCAACGCCTCGGCAACGGCCCGAACAACCTTTGAGTTCACAGCGTTCCCCAGTGCCTTGAATGCCGCCGCAGGCGACTCCGGCAGTACCTTTAAGCTAGACAGACTTTGCAGTCGGGCGCACTCTCGGGGCGTCATGTATCGGCGCTGCGGACCGATGATTGGGACTTGAGTGGTCGTCATCGCAATCAAGCTCGGCGCGTGAGTCATCCTCTTCACGCGCACACCTGAGGCTCGAAACTGGATGATGTACTTCCATATGTCGCGCACTCCGCCCTTCGCATTCCATTCCAGCTTTTGTTGACTTGAGTGAAACCCGAGAATCGAGGGTAGCCACCGGTCAATCCACTTCTTGTTTTCCTCGTAGAACTCCCGGTTCTGCCGAATGAAGTCAATCTTCCACTTTGGAAAGCGCTCCTCTTCGGTACGCGCATAGCTTGGCAACGCGGCCATTCGCTCCTGCGGCGAAAGGTCTGCAAGAAGCGCCCCGTGTGACCCACGGCATTTCCTTAGGGCGCGAGCTCCGGCCGCATAGGGCGTCGTTTCTTCATAGGGATAAGTCGCGCCCCATTCCATCGACCAGAGCGGAAACGAGGGAATTTCTACGGACTTCGGCGCGCTCTTTAGAAACTTGTTCCACGCCTCAAGACATTCCACAACGCCTCTCGAGAGCGCCTTTGCGTCAGGCGGATAGTCAGCCAGCGCGCTTTCTATACTTGCCTTGCGCTTTGATTTCTGTGGAAAGGAGAACTTGGCTAGGCTTTTCAAGGACCCGACGATATAGGCGCGCTCACGTATTTGAGGGATACCAAACTCGTGTGGTGAGAGCCGGTCCTCGCGCACGTCGTAGTCGAGTGCCTCGAGTCGCTCTTTGATGCGCTCGTACGTTTTCCCCTCATCATGGCGCAGTATGTTGGGAACGTTTTCGAGAATGAAGAACGTCGGTCTCTTAGCCTTCAGAATCTTCACAACATAGTCAAACAGGTCTCCCTGTTTGCTACATTCAAAGCCGAGCTGTTCCCCTGCTTTTGAAAACGGCTGACAGGGAAAGCCGGCGCACAGCACATCGTGCTTTGGAATATCGCTGAGGTTGACCTTTTTCAGGTCACCGGCAGGCAGAAGGCCGAAGTTCTTCTCGTAACAACGACGAAGCGTTTCGTCTATCTCGGCCGCGAAGACGCATTTGCCGCCAAGTTGGGCCAGGGCGACATGAAAGCCACCAAGACCCGCGAAGAGGTCAATGAAGCGGAAGGATTTCATTTTGTTGTGAGGGCGCAAAAAGCGATTCTTCTTGTTTAGCGACCGGTCTTATCTGCATTTTTGGAACCGACGGGTTGCGCGCAAACTCTAGCGCAAACCATTGACTATGCAAAGGTTCGGTCGGACGCCGCTGGGGCCTTAGCAGCGGGCGTCGGCCAGCAAGGCCGACGATAGTAGTTGCTGAGGCTCGCGAAACGAGCCTTCCGGGCCCTCGCGGGCCGCGCTTCCGGCGCCTTCTTTCTTCGCGGAACCCCTGCAAAGGGTAGTTCAGCTGTTATCCGTCGGACGGGGTGTGCGGGCTCGCCCCCCTCCCATTCATCGCGCCTGTTCGTTCAGAGCTTGTACTAGGAGGGCCAAGAAAAGCGGTAACCCGGCGCAGCGTTGATGCCAGTCGCACTTCGCACTCCCACACAACATGAACTGACCACCCGAGGCTTACCAACGCTCGGACGGTCTGCTCGTCGCGCTCTGCGTTTCGCCGTAGTTTGGGAATCCAATAGCCCAGATTCCCCTTAGGAGTTCGCGTTAACTTGCAGCCGTGCTGGTGCCAAAAGCACCCATGCACGAACACGACCTTTTTTCTAGTTGTGAATACGATATCCGGAGTACCCGGCAGCCTTTTGATGTGCAGGCGGAATCGATATCCCAGACGATGTAACGCTTGGCGAAGCGTGACTTCCGGGCGCGTATTCTTTGCTCGTATACTGGCCATTACCTGCGAACGCGATAGCGCAGGCTTTCGTTTCGAAGACGTTTGGCGAGTGGTCAGGGAGGTCCCCGCGAGCTGTCAGCAGGCAGGCGGGCTGGAAAGCCCACGCTTCAACGACAAGGCTCCGCTTGTCCTGCGCGCTTCAGTTCCCGGCATTCCGCTGGACTCATCGGGTCCTTCTGCCGCCACAACCCCCGTCCTTGGTGCTTCGCGTTTTGTTCTGCCTCGGCATACAAGCGGCGGGCTTCCTCCGTCTGCTCATCCTGGAATCTTTTCGAATGCCAAGCCAAACCTGCCTGCAGCAGTTGCAGTGACGGGTCCCCACCGGCTGTGCTTATCACGCAAACTTCTCGCCCGTAACGGTCTTGCTTGTAACACGCGGCGGTGATGGTCCCCTGCTCAAGCAGGCTTCTTAACTGGTCTCTGGCTCTCTTCCAGTACGCCTGGCCGCTCTCTGGTGCGTCTATCCCCGCCAATCGCACTCGAAACTTGCGCCAAGAAGCTTCGTTACAAGTAAAGGAATCGCCATCGTTTATGCGCGAAGGGACGCACGTCACCGTCCACGGAGTGTGGTGCGACTCGCGTGACGACGCTAGAGCAGAAGTGGTACTAGCTAACAGGGTTCGCTGTCGACGCGGCGCACAAGAGCGCCCATGTACGGCGGCGAGGCACTAGGAGCTCGAGTCGATGCGGCGGTTATGAAACTGCCGGTACTCGCCGCGTCGAGCTTTTTCAGAGACCCAGAAGCGCCCCTCCCGGAACTCGGCCAAGCCGCGGTCCAAGAGGCGATGCAAGTCGGCGCGAATTAGTACGCCATCCTCTGGCTTGTTGTCCCGGCGCCAATCTCGACCCGGTAGATGGGCCGCATCGAGCACCTCTGCAACGCTTGTCCGCGATACCACGCAGCGCCATCCGCACCGCTGCGCAACACGCAGTCGAAAAGCTTGCTGTCTCATCCGAAGTTCTATCTCTGCAGTAATCTTCTTGGCGTCGACCGTTCCCTTTGGGCGTCGCGTGACGCCGCTAATCGTGCTCAATGGAAGTTCAAATCGGGTTACCGCAGTAACGCAGGAAGCGTCCTGCACTGACCGGTTATCCTCGAACCATAGCGTAGGTGTCTTCGTGTTTCGAGCACGCCTCGGCCACTTCGCCATCTGCAAGCGATACGCTTTTGCCACGTCGTCGATTTGCAGCGCCACGTAGTTGACGATTTGTGCCTCATCCATGTGCGCGAGGAGAGCGTGCGTGGCGCCCTTCTCTTTCGCGCTTTGAACGCGCGCATTGACGTAGTTGACAAAGTCCTGATTTGGTTTGTTCTCAGGATTGGGCCCCGAGAACAATCCAAACTGCACAGCCGAGTAGTTCTGGTTGCCGGTCCACCCCTGCTTCAACCAGAAACGAACGAAAGTGCCACTGGCTGTACGGGCGTCAATAAACTTCATGGCTCCCATACGGTGCACGCGGATTTGCGAGAATTTCTTCCCTTCGAGTAATCCGGGTAGCAGAGTGAGAAGGAGCTCTTCGTTCTGATACGACCTATCTGACCGTGCCTTCTGCTTTGACACCATCGCCTCCTTGGCCGTCACGCCCTCGCTAGTTTGCCAAGGGGCAGGTAGCAGCGCCTATGCAATGCTTCAAACAACTATCCGAGAAGTTGGCCTTCTACAGAAGGCAGACACAGGTAGCGCCCCGGGAATCGAGGCAACACACGCTCAGCCGCAGCTCAAGGCCAGCGCTTCAGGCAAATCATGAAGAACGGAAGGGCCCTACCGGGCAGTCGCCGGGACGACGTTCGTCCCACTTGGCAATTAGAAGTTCCTTGTGCGTGGCGTGCCAACGACGTACTGCGCCAAGCTTCTTGTCGAGCCGACCGCTGATGCGCGCACAATCGTCAATGCGGAAGCAAGCAGCCTCTCCCCGGTATGACACTCTGAAGTGAGGCGGCGGATGCTCCCTCGCAAAGATTTCGACTCGCAAACCCTTCACCTCATCCACCACTAGGGTCAGCTCGTCGCCGGCGCCCTGGTCCTCCTGAACATCGCGGTGTAGTGCCCTTAGCGCGGCCGCGTCCTCGACGTGTACCGTGTGCTCTCCAGAAGTGACGCGCGCGAGACGTTCGAGCTGCTCAAGGTGTGGGTGGTCGGCCAGCAGTGGCGGAGACGTCTCGCCTCTTGCCACTCTTAGTAGGAGCGGGATGTCGACCTTCTCAATGAACGCCTTGAGCCCTTCATCCAGCACGTAAGGTGGCGGTTGAACTGCCTCAAGTTTGTTGAAGACGTGCAGGAGCGAGCCGGCTCTCGGGTGCTGCTTGAGTGATGCGTAGGTAAGGAGCTGAGCGACAAACTCGTGCGCATCCTTCTCAAGCCCTAAGAAGGCTTTCGTTCTCCTGTTCAAGAAACCTTCAACATCGGTGTACCCGGCGGGGTCAAGGACAGATAGGGCTTTTGCAGAATCCTCGGTATCAATCCCGAGGTGTACGAGGGCATGCGCCGCTTCATGCACTCTAACGACGTACAAAAGCTCATGGTAGGCCGCTTGGTACCTCGACGCGTCTCGATTGATGTTCTTGTGGAATAGTTCGATGGTACGGGCCCCAGGGTCGTAAGACCCGTAGACATCGTCGATAGGCAGATAGTCGCTTGTTGAGTTTCGAGCGGCTGAGGGTTGTTGAGGTGACCTGCCCCCATCAACGCTACCGGGGCTTGGTTCGTAAAGTCCAAAAATTG
>CAZKHE010000022.1:0-12030 GCA_964552535.1 uncultured Enterobacteriaceae bacterium
TGTCGGTCAAGGGCAAGCAGGCCGAGGTCGCGGTGTGCGAAGTGCTGTGGGAGTCCGGCGATGACGTGACCATGGTCGCGTCGCGCACGTCGCCGCTCGCCGTCGAGGCGACGCTCAAGCTGACGCACGGCGACCGGACGCTGGTGATGGGCGACGCGCTCACCAGCGTGAACATGGGGCGCGACGCCGCCAATCCGATCGTCATCGCCGACCGCATGGCCTCGCGCCTGCACGGCAGGATCGAGCGGCGCGGCGACCGGTTCTACTACGCAGACCTCTCCACCAACGGCACCTACGTCACGCTGGAGGGCGATTCGGAGACGGTCCTGCGCCGCGACCAGGTGCTGCTGCGCGGCCGCGGGACGCTGTGCTTCGGCCACAGCGCGAGCGATGCCGGCGCCGAGCTGGTGCATTTCGAGTTCGAGCTGCGACCGCGCGGCTGACGCCGCTCCCGCGCATCACTCGCGCTTCACGACTTCGCGCAGCAGCGCATCGAGGTCCTGGCTCATCAGCCAGACGCGCGCCTGCAGGAGATCGAGCAGCGCCTCGCGGAGCTGCAGCAGCTCGGGGGTGTAGCGGCCGCCTTCGCCGAAGAGCAGTGCGATGCGCTGTGCGTCCTCGCGTGATTGCGGATCGTCCAGCCGCTCGTCCGCCCGCCACACGGACAGCAACTCGGTGCGCACGCTGACGCCCGGCGCGTCTCCGCTCTCGGCGCGGTTGAGGAACCGCCACACCGACGCCGGAAAGAGCTGCGTGTCGCCGCTGCCCGCCCAGACGTCGCGCAGCATGTTCCGGCGCGTCTCGAACGGCTCGCCCTCCCCTTCGGCGAGACCGGCGATGCCGGCCGTGCCCTCCGCGGTCCCGCCGACGATTCCGACGACGTTCGCAGCGTTGCTCTCCGGCCGTGCAATGGCGAGCCCGCCGGAGGCGATCGCGCTGATGGCGCTGACGACGATGCCGGCGAGCGCGTAGCGCTGTGCGCGGCGCCCGGCCAGCCCTTCGAGTCCGGCGCGCACCTGCTCCCCGCGCGCCTGCTCGCAGGCGATCTCGGCGAGCACGCTCTGCACGTCCATCATCGCGAGCAGGATCCGCTCGATCGCCCGCTGGCGCACCCGCAGCGCGTCGAGACCGTCGTCCCGCGGAGAGAGCGCGTCCAGCCGCAGCAGCAGACCGTCCACGCCGATGATCCCGGCAATGGCGGCCGCCCGGGCGGGATAGCCGATCGCCGCGAGCTCGTCGTCCTGGCCGGCGTGCTGCGTCGGTGGGGGACCTTCCTCGGGAACGATGGCGACGCGCACGCACTGCTGGCTGCTGCGCATGCGCAACCCGTAGCTGGCGTCGGGCGACGCCGCGCAGCCGACGAGCATCGCCGCGAGCACGACGCCTGCAACCGACGCGCGAACCGGCGGCACTGGCGGACCTCCGTTGCCTGACGCGCGCTGTCAGGCAAGCGGAGTGCCAGCCGCGCAGGAGCGCGTCAGATCGTGGTGAGCTTCTTCAGCGTGTCGGGATTCTTGACCACGGACTTCTGCCGCGCCGGCGGGGCGCCGTAGAGGCCGGCGGGCGGCGCGGTCTCGAATCGGCCAAGCACGCCCGGATCGGCGCATTTCGGGGCGAGGGTCACGCCGACCTCGTCGCCCGCGGTCGCGCCGAGTGCGAAGCACGGCTCGCCGAGTTTGGCGTTGAGCGGCGCGAGGATGCGGCTGGCGACCACGTCCTGGGGCGGGCCGCCGCCGGCGAGCACGAGGTCGTATACGCGCGGGCTGGCGCTGCCGGCGCGCGGCGTGACCGAGAGCACCGGCGCGAGGCCGATCAGCTCGCGCATGAAGAGCGACGCCGCCTTCTGGTCGTCCAGCCCGGTCACCTTCAGCACCACCTTCTGCCCGGAGACGCCGAAGTGCTGGAGGAAGAAGTCGCGGTTGAACTCGGCGGCGAGCTTGTCGCCGATGGCGCGGATCGCCTCCTCCTCGCTCGCCCAGCTCCCGACGCCCTTCGGCAGGGTGTTGTTGAAGTAGATCTCCTCGCCGGTGGCGCGGTCGGTGGCCTTCACGGTCCAGGAGGTGAGGGTGAACTTGGTGACGGTGAGGCCCGAGGCCTGCAGCGTCGCCGACAGCTTCTTGATGCGCGCCTCGCCGGTGACGAGGAAATCGGCGGCCTTGTCGCCCGCGCCTTCTTCCGACCACGTGCGGAAGCCGAACGACTTGATGCGCTCCTTGAGGATGTTCTCCGCGATGGCCGAGGGCTGCGACGGCGCGTCCGCCCGGTCGGCGTCGCGCGTGGTCACGCGCACCGCCACCTTCGGGTCGCCGTTGTTGCGGATGAAGTCGATGCGCTCCTCGCGCGACATCTGGTTGAGCGACTTCTGCAGCTCGCGCGACTTCACCACTGCCTGGGTGGTGAGCGAGACGAGCCCGTCCTTGCCCACCACCGGCTCCGACTCCTGCACGATCGTCGCGATGTAGTCGCCGCTGCGCGAGAGCAGCTTCTCGCGGAGCTTCTCGTAGTGCTGGGAGAGCGACGCCTGCTGCAGGTACAGGCCCAGCGCCTTCTCCACCGCCTGGCCGCGCGAGTCGGCGCGCAGATCGCTCTGCAGCTGCGCCGGATTGTCCTTGTAGCGTGCGTCGCTCGGATCGGCGATGCCCATCGCGCTCACCACGACGGTCCCGGCCGGCGATTCGATCGCCGGTGCGGGCGCGGGCGCCGCCGGCGCCGCGGGTGCCGGGGCAGGCGCGACGGCGACGGGTGCGGCGGGCGCCGGAGCGGGGGCAACGGCCTGCGCGGGCGCGGACTTCTCCGCCTCGCCCCGCCCTCCCAACGCATACCAGCCGCCGGCGGCCACGAGGCCGGCCACGGCGACCAGGCCCACGACGAGCCCCGCCGGCACCTGCGACTGGCGTCCCGGCGTGACGAGCCGTTCGGGCGCCTTCGGGGCCTCGGGTGTCGCGGCGGGCAATGCCTGGGTCTTCAGCGTCGCCTCGCGCTTGAGCGTCGCGTCGGCCTGTGCAGCGGCCTGGCGGATGGTGGCCTGTGCGGCCTGCGCCGGCGTCAGCGTCGCATCGAGGTCGATCACCGTGCTCGCCGGGTTGACCAGCGTCGCGTCCGCGCCCGCGGCGGCGGTCGCCGCGGCGGCCTTGCGGATCGCCTCGGCGAAGTCGCGCGCGGTCTGGTAGCGCTCGTCCGGGCGCTTGGCGAGCGCCTTCTGCATCACCGCGTCGAACGCCTTGGGCACCTGCACGTTGAGGGTCGACGGCGGCAGGGGCTGTTCCTGCAGCACCTTGTGCATGATGGTCGTGACCGACCCGGTGAACGGCTTCTCGCCGGTGAGGAGCTGGTACAGGATGACGCCGGCGGAGAAGAGATCGGAGCGTCCGTCCACCGTCTGGCCCATGAACTGCTCGGGCGACATGTAGCTCGGCGTGCCCAGCACCATGCCGGCCTGGGTGAGGTTGGACGACTCCACGCGCGCGATGCCGAAGTCGGCGACCTTCACCTTGCCGTCGCCGAGGATGATGATGTTGGCCGGCTTGACGTCACGATGCACGACGCCGTTCGCGTGCGCGTGGCCGAGCGCCTCGAGGAGCTGGTCCATGATGCGCACCACGTCGTGCATCTGGAAGCGCTCGCTCTTCTCCAGCACGTCCTGCAGCTCGCGGCCCTTCACGAACTCCATCGCGATGTAGGTGGTGCCCGCATCCTCGCCGAAGTCGTAGATGGCCACGATGTTGGGATGCGTGAGCCGGCCCGCGGCCTGCGCCTCGCGGCGGAAGCGCGCGAGCTGCTCGGCCGCGTCCTCGCCCTCGAGCTGCTCCGGGCGGATGGTCTTGATCGCGACGATGCGCTCGATCATCGGATCGAAGCCCTCGTACACGACGCCCATCGCGCCCTTGCCCAGCTCGCGCCGGATCTGGAACTTGCCGAGCTTCGTCACTTCCGCCATGCGCCGCCCTCTCCCTCGTCCCCGCGTCCGTCGGCGAGGATCACTTGTACTTCGAGTCGATCTCCCAGACCGACTTCTGGATCAGCCGCTGCACCATCGTGTCGAGGCCGACGCCGCCCTGCTGCGAGGACGAGGCGCCCATCACCGACGTGCCGGTCGCGCCGACCTCCATCTTCTCCTCGGTGTAGCCCTGCGCGACCTGCTCGGTGGTCTCCGCGTCGAGGATCTTGTAGCGCATGCCGATCACCCAGATGCCGGTCGTGTCGCCGGTCTTGACCGAGCCGACCGCGGTCTCGCCGATCGCGCCGCCCATGGCGCCGCCGCGCGAGCCGCTGAACGCCCCGAGGATGCCGATCACCCGGCCCACCGAGGCGCCGTCGAAGCCCTGCTGCGCCGACGCGGTCTGCTCCGTCTTGAGGATGTCGAACTTGACGATGTACTTGGTCGAGCGCAGCTTGCCCATGCCGAGATACTGCTTGGCCTTGTTCGGGTCGCCGAGGTTGTAGGCGAGCGTGAACTCGTTGAGGATCGGGCCGAGATTGGTGCGCTCGAGCACCTGGAAGTTGGCGTTGGAGAGCTCGAGCTCGCCGAAGTCGGCGATGTTGTTGGCGCTGAACTTCTGCGTGAAGGTGGCGTTGCTGCTCTTGATCTCGCCGGGAATCACGATGAGCGCCGGGCCCTTCTTGTCCTTGTTGGCGTACTCGACCGGCTTGTACATGGCCTTGTCGGCCATCGCATTGGCCTTCTCCGACGTCGCAGTGCCCGCGGTGGGCGCGGCGCTCTCGAAACGGGGCTGCGCGAATGCCGCGCCGGCGAACGCGGCGGTAAAGGCGAGTGCGACGAGGTTCGCGCGCAGTGTGTTCGGCATGATCTTCTCCACTTGAGACGATGTTTCCTTGAAGGTTTCGCGCCTGCGCCGCACCGGGCGCCGCGCAGCCTGGCTACTTCGCGGCCTTTCCCCGGGGCGGTGCCGCCACGTCGGCGTTGCGGCAGTAGTCGCTGTAGAGCTTCGAGACCACTTCGTCGGCCTGCTCGTTGAGCAGCGTGAGCGCCATCGCGCGCACGTCCGGACCGGCGTAGGACGCCGCGGACGCCGCGGCATTGGCGACCGTGCGGCCATCGGAGGCGGCGAGCGTGAAGCCCATGCCCACCGAGACCTGGTTCACGCGGACGATCGGGTTGTAGGCCGCCTCGGACGTGATCAATCCGCGCAGCACGAAGCTCGCGCCAAGGCGTTTCGAAGCCGAGATGGCCGCGTCGGGATCGTTGCGGAAGTACGCGTCGATCTCCGCCTGCGCGATCTGCTTCCGGATCTCGTCGGGCGAGTACGTGCGCAGTCCCAGCTGCTGCAGCCGGCCGTTGATGAGCTGGAAGTGGGGTCCGTAGTTGTCCTGGCGTGCGGCGACGACGCCGTTCGACTGCTGTTCGCCGATCACCACCATGATCTTCTTGTCCTTGATGGCCTGACGGCATGGCGTCGACAGGTTCTCGGCGACGCGCTGCCGACGCGCGGCGCTCTCCGCGGCGGCCTGGTCCGCGCCGGGGTTCTGCTCGAACTTGAAGCCCTGCGCGTGCACGGCGGCGGCAGCGAGCAGCAGCCCGGCAGCGATGCACGGAGCCGAGCGGCCTCGACGTTGAACCATGTTCTTCTTCTCTCCCTGCGCGGCGCGCTACGGCCGGAAGATCACCGTCGGCGGCGCGTTGCCGGGGGGCTGCACGTATGCGCCCTGCGGCGTCGGCACGACATAGCCCGGCGCGCCGCCGGGCCCGACGATGGTGGCACCGCCGCCGGGAATCGGCGTGACGATGGTGGACGGCTGGTTCGGTCCGATGATGGTGGTGCCGCCCATGGGGTTGGGCCGCACGAGCGTCGTCCCCTGCCCGTCGATGATCGCCGTGCCGCCGGCGTTGGGCACGATGTACGCCGGGCCCTGCTGGGGGGCGTAATGCCCCGGCGCCACCACGACCGCGCCGCCTGCGCCCCCCGGAATCACGTAACCCGGTGCGGCGCCGGGCGAGACGATCACGGCGCCGCCCCCCGGCTGCTGGATGATCGCGCCGCCCTGGATGCCTTGGCGATATCGCCGGTCCCCGGGCACGGCCGCGCCCGGCACGGCGGTCCCCGGAATCACCGTCCCCGGAATCACCGTCTGCGGGATGCCGGGTTGCGCGGGCACCGGCGCCGATTGCGGGACCGGCTGCTGAAAGCCGGTGAAGCCCTGTGCGGCAGCGGCGAGGGGCAGGACCAGGGCGAGCGTGGCGAGGATGCGCATCGAGTTCTCCCGTCGGATGGCGCCGCCGGACGCGGGGAACATACGCGCGCGCACCGCCTGCGGCAAGCACCGGGATGCGCGACCGCGGGAGGAACGCACGCTCGCCGCCCCCCTCAGCGCCGCACCGGGACGGGTGCAAGCGTCGCCGGCGCGCTCAGCGTGGGGGCGACCGTCGCCGGTGCAGGGGCGGGCGCTGGAGCGGGCACCGGAGCACTGGGCAGTGCGAGGGGGGCGACCGGTGTGACGGGCGCAACCGGCGCGACGGGTGTCTCCGGGCGCACGTTGGTCGGCGCGGGAATCGGCGTCGCGACCGGCGCCGGGCGCGCGGCGGCCGCCGGGCCGCCGCCGGGGCCGACGGGCACGACGATGTCGGGACGCGCGTTCGCGGCCGGCGCCGGCACCGGGGCGGGAACGTCCAGCGGCGTGAGCCGCTGGCCCGCGGGCGTATCGGTGCGGGGCGTCGCGGCCGCTTCGCGTACTTTCTGCACCGCCGGCAGCAGCAAGCCGGCCGGCTTGTCGCCCTCGGAGGCGATCGACCCTGGCGTACCCGCCGCAGGCGTGGTCGACGGCGGCGCAGGGGGCGTGGGCGGCGGCGCGACCCGCTCTCCCGGAGACGTTTCGTCGCCGGTGCGCGTTGCAGCTTCACGCACCTTCTGCACCGCGGGCAGCAGCAGGGCGTTGGGCTTCTCCGGCTCGGCGGCGATGCCGCCGGGCGCGGCGGGCGGCGTCTGCGCCTGGGCGAGCGCGGAGGCGAGAACGGCGGCGAGGGCGGTGACGATGCGCGGTCGCTTCATGAGGACGCTCCTGGGTCGCATGCTGGGGAGCCGGTCGTTGCCGGCACCGGGATGGTAATCCTCGGGATCGGCGGGCGCTTGCGTCGCCAGTCCGGTTTCGTGACACCCGACCGTGGGCGCGTCAGATCGCGCCCCGCAGCCGCGTGGCCAGCTCCGCCCCCTGGAGCAGCCGGACGTTGTGATCGACGGCGAACTTGCGCGCCTGCTCGGTGAGCTCGCCGGTGAGCACGTAGGCGCAGTCGTAGGCTTCGCGCTTGCGGCGGGCATCGACCAGGTCGCGCAGCGGCTCGATGCCGATGCGCGCCGCCTTCCAGCGCTTCGCGGCGAGCAGGGTCGTGCGCCCGGCCTTTACCAGCTCGAGGTCCGCGGCGCCCCCCTCGATGCGCTGCACGGCGTAGCCCTCGCGACGGAAGGCGCCTTCCAGCGCGGCGGCGAAGTCGTTCCAGCTCATCTCCCGGGCCTTCGTCAGCGTGTCGGCGACCTTCGACGCGCTGGGCGCGCGCAGCTGCTTCCAGGCGGCGATGCCGCCCACGACGACGAACGGCAGCGGGACGATGATGGCGTACTCGGCCGGAACGAACAGCCGGGCGAACGCGAACACGCCCGCGGCCACCAGAAAGCTCACCCAGAACGGCGATCGCAGCAGGATCGCGAACAGGGAGTTCTTGTTCATCTCCAGCTTCATGGGCGGCGTCGGTCCTCCAGGTAACAGCCTCGCAGTGTAAGGATTCCTAGCGATCCCAATTCCGCACCGGCTTCACCCCCCGCGCGCGCATCGCGTCCATGTACGCGCTCAGCACCTCCTTCGCCTTCAGGCCGCGCGCCTCATTGGCCTTCACCCAGTCGCCGGCGAGATTCGGCAGGCCCTGGATCCACTTCGCGCGCTCGGATTCCGGGAACTCGATCAGCGTGACCGGCGGCGTCTGCGCCTTGCCGCGTTCGACCATGGCCTTGAGCGCGCCGTCGTACCGCGCCATCGTCTCTTCCCCGAGCCGCTTCGAGTACTCGCGCGCGGTCTCGGCCATGACCGTCCGCACCTCGGCCGGGAGCTTGTTCCACGTATCCCTGTTCGCGACGATCGCGCCGGACGAGAAGCTGCCCATGTCGGCGAGCGTGATGTAGGGTGCGACCTCGTAGGCGCGAATGCCGATCGCGCCGGTCGCGATGGTGAGCGATCCCTCGGTCACGCCGGTCTTGATGTCGTTGTACATCGACGGGAACGGCGAGTCGACGGGCACCGCGCCCGCCCCGCTCACGAGCGTCGCGATGGTTCCCCCGGCGCCGATCTTGCGGCCCTTGAGCTCGGCGAACGTGCGCACCGGGGCCTTCATGAAGAGATGCAGCGTGTCCGCGGCGGTGGCGGCCAGAAACACCACGTTCGCCTTTTCCCACTCGGACTGCAACTGCGGCAACTTGTCGTTCAGCTCGTTGAAGACGTCGATCATCAGGCGCGGATCGCCGGTCACCGCGGGCGCATAGTTGGACACCTGCTGCAGCGGCAGGCGCGCGCCCTCCAGCGCGCCGAAGACCCAGCCCACGTCGGCGATGCCTTCGCCAACCGAGGTCAGCGTGGCATTCGCCTTGTACAGCACGCCGCCGTAGCCCTCGCGCCAGTTGATGCGATAGCGGTTGCCGGCCGCGGCGAGGCGCTTGTTGACTTCGGGCTGGTACCACTGCTGCAGCAGCTGGATCCACGGCAGCGTGGCGGGATGGCTCGCGCCGATGGTGAGGTCGATGGTCTGCTGCGCCTTCGCCACCGGGGCTGCCAATGCGAGCGCGACGAGAGCCGCGCCGAACGTGCGTACGAGCTTCATGATCTCTCCTCCTTGGTGGGATGCCCTGGGGGGCTCTTGTCCGCGGCCGGCTCGCCGGCCAGCTCCTGTTGCCCGCGCTCAGTGGAGCGGCGCCTGGATGACGACCTCCATCGTCCCGATCCCGGCGCCCCACAGCTTCACGACGTCGCCGACGGCGAGCTTCTCGCCGCGCGGCCAACCGACGCCCGCGGGCGAGCCGGTCAGCATCACATCGCCCGGCTCGATGGCGATCGAGCGCGACACGCCTGCGATCTGCTCGGGAATGCCGTAGATCATGTCCCCGGCACGCGCGCGCTGCTTCTCCACGTCGTTCACCCACAGCGCGAACTCGATCTCGCGCGGATCGCCGACGAACTGCGCCGGCAGGATGGCCGGGCCTACGGGGTTGGTCGTATCCTGGCACTTGCCCTGGGTGAAGTCGAACTTGAAGAACGTCTCGGGCACGAACATCTGGTTGCGCGAGGTGAAGTCGCACGCGAGCGTGTAGCCGGCGACGTACTGCATCGCCTGCGCTTCGGGAATGTTGCGTCCGCCGCGGCCGAACACCACCGCCAGCTCGATCTCCCAGTCGAAGTTGTCGCAGCCGGCGGGCATGTGCACCGTCGGCCCCGGGCCGACGAACGTCGTCGAGGGCGGCTTGAGAAAGAAGAACGGCGGCTTGCCCGGCACCTTGCGGATCTCCGAGGCGCCCATCTCGTCGAGGTGGCTCTGGTAGTTCGCGCCCACGCAGAAGCACTTGCGCGGATAGACGAGCGGCGTGGCGAGCGCGACGCCGTCGGCGGCGAGGCCCTCGGGCACGTTCGCGCGCTCGGCGATGCGCCGCGCGAGGTTGTCGAGCACCGGCGCTTGGCGCGGCCAGTCCGCGAATACCGCGACCAGGGAGGCGGGCAGCCGCGGCTGGCCGCGCGCCGCCACCAGGTCGGCCAGGCGCCAGTAACGGTCGCCGATGCGCATCGCCGGCACCAGCGCGTCGCCCTCGCGCAGCGTCGCCAGGGTGTAGTGCGTCGCGCTCATCGGCCTTTCGCCTTCGCCGACTGCCGGCGCGCCCGGCCCGGAGCCGAGGCGTGCAGGGCGTTCATGTTGTCGTAGACCTTCACCAGCAGTCGCTTCAGCACCTGGACTTCCTCGTTGGTCATGCCCGAGAGCGCCACGCGTTCGTAGAGCTGCGCGAGCGGGACGATCTGCTGCGCGGCGGCGCGACCGGCGCGCGTCAGCGAGAGCTCGACCGCGCGACCGTCCGCCCCCGAGGCCTGCCGGCGCAGCAACCCGCGCTCTTCCAAGCCGCCCACGAGGCGCGAGGTGCGCGACAGTTCGAGGCTGGTGTGCGCGGCGAGTTCGCTCAGCGTCTGCGCTTCGCGCTTCAGCAGCGCCGCGAGCAGGCGCCACTCCGCGAGCGACAGGCGATGCCGCTCGAGCTCGCCGGTGAACGACTGGCCGATCCGCACGCCGGCGCGGTTCAGCAGATAGGGCAGCGTGGTCTCGAGATCGAAGTCGAGCGGGAACGGTTGCGGGTCCATGGCGCCATTACACGCCATAATGCTTGAAGCTGCAATGGCCTGTCGCTTGATTGTTGCAGCGCGTTCGAACGGACTCGCCGGTCTGAGTCAAGGGATCGCGGGACGCAATACGTGCTGCAGCGCATCGTAGGTCCGGGTAAAAATATGCTTGCATCTGCAAGCGCATTCTGTTGTCATGCCTGCGCCGGCAGCGCGCCGGTCATCCGACGGAGGCCGTTCATGCCACAGATTCTCGACCGTCCCCAGGTCCGCCCCACCGCCGGCGCCACGCCGTCGCGCGTCCCGTTCGCGGAACTCCGCGCCCGTGCCGAAGCCCTCCTGCCCGAGATCCGCGCCCGCGCGCCGCAGACGGAGCGCGACCGCCGCGTGTCGGCCGAGATGACCGCGGCGATCCGCGAAGCCGGCATCTACAAGCTCATGCAGCCGGCGCGCTTCGGCGGCTACGAGTACGGCTTCTCCGAGTTCATCGAAATGAACCGGACGGTCGGACGCGCGTGCGGCTCGACCGGCTGGTGCACCGCGCTGGGGATCATCCACCAGTGGTTCGTCGGACTGTTCCCGCTCGAAGCGCAGGAAGAGGTATGGGCTCGTTCGGTGGACGAGATCACCGCGGTGTCCTATGCGCCGGCGGGCAAGGTCCGCGCGGTGCCGGGCGGCTGGATGATCAGCGGCAAGTGGTCTTGGCTCTCGAACTGCGACAACTCGCAGTGGTACATGGTCGGCTGCCTCTTCCCGCCCGAGACCGACGGCGGCAAGCCCGTTCCCGGCTTCGCGCTGTTCCCCGCGAGCCAGGCGCGCATCGTCGACGACTGGTACGCCACGGGGCTGGCCGGCACCGGCAGCAAGTCGATCGAGGTCGCCGAGGAGATCTTCGTGCCGCAGCACCGCCGGCTGACGTTCGCCGAGGCATCCTCGGGCGCGGCGCCGGGGACGGCGGTGAACCCGAGCCATGTCTATCGCATCCCGTTCCTCGCCTGCGTGCCGCTGTGCCTCGCGACGCCGGGCCTCGGCGCTGCCGAAGGCGCGCTGGAGGACTTCATCGACATGGCGAGCGGCCGCACCACGCGCGGCGCGATCGCCGGCGGCGGCAACCGCATGGCCGACTTCGCGCAGGTGCAGGCCCGCATCGGCGACGCCGCGGCGGCCCTCGACGCCGCGCACCTGCTCGTCTCGCGCGATGCCCGCGAGGCGGAGGAGCGCGCCGCGCGCGGTGAAACCATCGACGTGCCGATGCGCATTCGCAACCGCCGCGACCACGCCTACTGCGCGAAGCTCGCCGCGCAGGCCGCGGCCGCGGTGTTCGAGGCCACCGGCGGCGCGGGCCTGATGCTCGACTCGCCGATCCAGCGCGCCTGGCGCGACACCCACGCGATCGCGCGCCACATCAGCCTGAACTGGGACGGCGTGAGCGCGATGTACGGCCAGCACCGCCTGGGCCTCGAGCCGCGGGGGCAATACTGAAATGAAACCGAAGACTGTCTGGGTTCGGGGAGCACGAGGGTGCCTGCCCCCTCGTAGCGTGGAGGACGACATGGAACCGAAGGTTTCCTGGCTTCGGGGAGCACGAGGGGGCCTGCCCCCTCGTAGCGTGGAGGACGACATGGAACCGAAGGTTTCCTGGCTTCGGGGAGCACGAGGGGGCCTGCCCCCTCGTAGCGTGGAGATCTGACATGGGCGCGCCGCTCGATACGCGCG
>CAZKHE010000022.1:12130-48279 GCA_964552535.1 uncultured Enterobacteriaceae bacterium
GCCTGCCCCCTCGTAGCGTGGAGATCTGACATGGGCGCGCCGCTCGATACGCGCGCACTGCGCAGCGCGCTCGGCGCCTTTCCGACCGGCGTGTGTCTGGTCACCACGCGCGGTCCGGACGGCCGCTGTGAAGGCGTGACCATCAACTCGTTCGCCTCGGTCTCGCTGGACCCGCCGATGGTGCTGTGGAGCCTCGCGTGCACGGCGCCGAGCCTCGCGCGCTTCAGCGCCGCCCCACGGTACGCGATCCACGTGCTGTGCGCGGAGGACGAAGCGGTGTCGCGCCACTTCGCACGGCCCGCCGCCGACAAGTTCGCCGCCTTCCCCGAGCGCTTCGCCGACGACGACGGCCTGCCGCTGCTGACCGGCGCGGCCGCGACGTTCGTCTGCCGCAACACCCAGCGCCACCCGGGCGGCGACCACGTCGTCTTCCTCGGCGAGGTCGAGCGCTTCGAGCTCGCCGAAGCCATGCCGCTCGTCTTCCACCGGGGCCGCTACGGCCTGGTGGCACATCCCGCCTGAACCAGGAGCCCCCCATGCAAGGAAAGATCGGCCTCGAGGAACACTTCGCCATCGAGGAGACGCTCGCCGATTCGCAGGTCTTCGCGCCGGCGCACCTGTGGCCCGAGCTGAAGAGCCGCCTCCTCGACCTCCACGACCGCCGCCTCCGCCTGATGGACGAGCACGGCATGGAGATGATGCTGCTGTCGCTGAATGCGCCGACCGTCCAGGCGATCCACGACGTGAAGCGCGCGAACGAGATCGCCATCCGCGCGAACGACTATCTCGCCGAGCAGGTGGCGAAGCGCCCGGACCGCTTCCAGGGGCTGTCGGCGCTGCCGCTGCAGGACCCGGAGCTCGCCACGCGCGAGCTCGAGCGCTCCATCAGGGACCTCGGCTTCAAGGGCGTGCTCGCCAACGGCTTCAGCCAGATCGGCACGCCCGAGAACTGCGTGTACTACGACGCGCCGCAGTACCGCCCGTTCTGGGCGGCGGTGGAGAAGCTCGACGTGCCCTTCTACCTGCATCCGCGCAACCCGATCGGCGCGTGGGCGCAGATCTACCAGGGCCATCCGTGGCTGATGGGTCCGACCTGGGCGTTCGGCCAGGAGACCGCCGTGCACGCGCTGCGCCTGATGGGCTCGGGCCTGTTCGACGAGCACCCGAAGCTGCAGATCGTGCTGGGCCACATGGGCGAGGGCCTGCCCTACAGCATGTGGCGCATCGACTATCGCAACGAGTGGATGAACCAGCCGCACAAGTGCCCGGCCAAGCGGAAGATGCACGAGTACTTCCAGGAGAACTTCTGGCTCACCACCTCGGGCAACTTCCGCGACCAGACGCTGATCGACGCGATCCTCGAGATCGGCTCCGACCGCATCATGTTCTCCACCGACTGGCCGTTCGAGAACATCGACCACGCGGCGATCTGGTTCGACAAGGCGCCGATCAGCGAGGCCGACCGCGTGAAGATCGGCCGCACCAACGCCCAGAAGCTCTTCAAGCTCGGCTGAGGCCGGGGTCCGGGTCGAGGCGCGCGGCGGGGGGCGGCGCGGAGGACGGGTCGTTCGCCGCGGCGCCGCTCGGGGCCGGCGATGACGATTCGGCTGGCGGTGCGGCGGCGGTCGCGGCGCCCGCTGGCGCGATCTCGCGCTCCGCGACCGCCTTCAGCTTGCGCATCGTGCCCACCACGCTCTCGTCCACGGCGCGCCGGATGACGCGCTCGAACGGCCGCATGAAGAGCTCGATGCGCGCGAGCTCGAAGCGCAGCGCCACCCGCGTGTGGTCGCCGAACGCGGCGAACCGGTAGGCGATGGTGAACGGCGCGGTGAGCCCCTCGAACGCCACCTCCTCCCCGGCGACGAGCCGCGTCACGCGGAACGTCGCCTCGGTGCGCCGCCCGTAGTCCACCCGCACCTGGCGGCCGAGCGAGCCGACGCGCAGCGGCCCGGGCGACAGCGCGGTGAGCTGGGTCACCTCGGGGGCCCAGCGCGGATAGTTGCGGAAGAACCCGGTGGCGACGAACTCGTAGACCGCCAGCCGCGGCCGCTCGATGACGGTGGCCGAGTCAGCTCGGATCACGGGCCGGGAGGAGATGCGCGCACCCGGCGATTCTATCCGCAGGCCGCGGCGCGGGCGCCCGCTTTCGTTCCGACCGTGACGGGTCTACCATGGCGCGCATCCGGTTCCCGGGGCAGGAGGCGCCATGCTGGACGGCCGCATTGCCACGCTGCAGGGCATGCCGATCTTCGGCGGACTCCGTGCCGACGTGCTGAAGGAGCTGGTCGCGGGGGCACGGCGGGTGGACATGCCGCCCGGCGGCTTCTTCTTCCACCAGGACGACGACGCGCACTCGATGTTCGTGCTCGAGGCCGGGGAGGTGGCGGTCCTGCGGCGCTGGGAAGGCCAGCGCCTCACCCTCGGACACCTGCACGAGGGCGACTGCTTCGGCGAGATGGCGCTGATCGACCTCTTCCCCCGCAGCGCCTCGGTGCAGGCGGTGGCGGTCTGCAATGCCCTGGAGCTCCCGCTCGAGCGCATCCAGCGCCTCGCACAGGCCGATCTCGAGCAGTTCGCGCTGCTGCAGATGAACATCGCGCGCGAGCTCTCCCGCCGGCTGCGGGTCGCGGACGACCGCCTCTTCCACGCTCACGTCTACGCGACCCGGCCGGACTTGGAGTACGCCTTCCTGCTGACGTAGCATGACGGCCTTCACCGCAAGCGAGGAGGAGCCGCCGTGATCCCACCCGTCCGCGTCTGGACCCGCGACGAAATGCTGAAGCGCGCCGCGCGCTGGGAAAGCCTGAAGGGCTTCAGCGAGGGCCTCCAGGACTCGCACCTGCCGGAGTGCCGGAAGACCACCTTCAACGTGATCGGCTTCCAGGTGCCGGAGAACGCCGGGCAGGGCGGCGTCAATTCGCCGGTGGGCAAGGAGGCGGCGATGAACGCGGCGATCCCGATCTCGGAGGGCTTCAATCTCGGCTTCGTGAAGTGCCGGCCCGGCAAGGGCGTGCTGATGCACAACCACGACACCAACGAGACGTTCGTGGTGATGAGCGGGCGCTGGAAGGTGGAGTGGAACGAGGCGCCGCACACCGAGTCGCTGGAAGTCGGCCCGCACGACATCATCTCCTTCCCGGCCGGCTGCGCGCGCCGGTTCGAGAACATCACCCACGACCAGCCGGAGGCCGAGCACACGCTGCTCTTCGTGATCGGCGGCGACGCGCCCCAGAACGAGTTCACGCCGAGCGCGATGCGCCGCGTCGACGAGTTCGAGCGCACCGGCCGCTAGCGGGAACTCGCGCCGGCACTGCACGTCCCACTGCCATGCTCGCCGCCCTCCGCGACTTCTTCGAGCGCCACATCGGCGCGCCCTCCGACACGCCGGATGCCCCCCACCGCATCGAGCTCGCCACCGCGGCGCTGCTGGTCGAGGTGGCGCGCAACGACGGCGGCGTGAGCGCGGTCGAGCGCGAGGCGATCCTGAGCGCGGTGCGCGGCAAGTTCTCGCTCTCCGCCGAGGAAGCCGAGTCGCTCGTCACGCTGGCCGAGGCCGAGGTGCGCGAGGCGAACGACTACTTCCAGTTCACCTCGCTCATCAACCGCACGTTCTCCGCGGAGCAGAAGGCGCGCGTGATCGAGAAGATGTGGGCGGCGGCGTACGCCGACGGCGAGCTCTCGGCGCACGAGAACCACGTCATGCGCCGCATCGGGGACCTGCTGCACATCCCGCACGCCACCTACATCGACGCGAAGATGCGCGCCCGCGACGCGGCGGCGGGCGGAGCGGTCTAGCCGGCTGCCGTCGCGGCGTCCACCGGGCGCAGCACCGGGCCGGCGCGACGCGCGAGCCGCCGGTACAGCGCGAGGTAGTCCTCCGCCATGCGCCGCGCCGAGAAGCGCCGTTCGAACTCCGCGCGGATGCGGCCCCGGTCGAGCTGCGGGATCCGCCGTGCACAATGCGCCGCGTCGATCTCGTTGTCGACGATGAACCCCGTGACGCCGTGCTCGATGACCTCGGGGACCGAGCCGTTGCGAAAGGCGACGACCGGCGTGCCGCAGGCCATCGCCTCGATCATCACCAGGCCGAACGGCTCGCGCCACGCGATCGGGAAGAGCAGGCCCGCGGCGTTGCCGAGGAACTCCGCCTTCTCCGACTCGCAGATCTCGCCGATGAACTCGACGTGGGCGTGCGCGAGCAGGGGCTTGATGCGGTCGTTGAAGTACGCCTCGTCCACGCGATCGACCTTGGCCGCGATCTTGAGCTTCATCCCGGCCATCGCGGCGATGCGGATCGCTGCATCCGGCGCCTTCTCCGGCGAGATGCGCCCGAGGAACGCGAGGTAGCCGCCGTCGCCCCCGCCCTGCGGCAGCAGGTTTGTGGGCAGGCCGTGATGGATCGTCTGCACGAAATTGGCGTGCGGCAGCGGCTCGCGCTGCGCGTCGGAGATCGACACGACGTTGATGTCGCCGAAGACGTCGTACAGCGGCGGCAGCTCGGGCAGGTCGAGGCGGCCGTGCAGCGTCGTCACCGACGGCGTGCCGAGCAGGCGGATGAGCGGATAGCCGAAGTAGTCGAGGTGCCAGTGGATGACGTCGAACTCGTCCGCGCGCCGCATGACGCGCTCCATCATCAGGAAGAGCGGCGCGAACGGATCGAGGACGTTGCGGTCCAGGCGCAGCGCGCGCGGCCAGATCGGCTCGAGCGTGGCCGCGGTCTGGCTGTCGCCGGAGGCGAACAGGGTGACGTCGTGGCCGAGCGCGACCAACGCGTCGGTGAGGTAGGCGACCACGCGCTCGGTACCGCCGTACAGCTTGGGCGGCACGGCCTCGGTCAGCGGTGCGACTTGTGCGATTCTCACGAGAGGGCTCCGTTCGGATTCAGGCAGCCAGCGCATGAGCAAATTGCAGGCCCGAGGCAATGATCGACCGGGGTTTGCGCGCGCCGCGCGAATGCGGTAACCATTGGCGCTGCGCGCACGTCGCACGCACGTCTCATCGAAGCAGCTCTCATGTCTCCAGCGCCCGACGACAACCTTGCCGCGCTCGACGCGGACCATCACATCGCCGCGGCGACCTCGCTGCCCGAGCGCCACACCAGCACGCTCAAGCACGGCGACACGTTCGCGGTGTTCGATCCGCGCGGCGACCTCGGGCAGGAGCCCGACGGCCTCTACCACCGCGACACGCGCATCCTCTCGCGCCTCGCGCTGCTGCTCGACGGTCGGCGGCCGCTGCTGCTGAGTTCCGGCACGCACCCCGACAACGCGCTCTTCACGGCCGAGCTGACCAACCCGGACCTCGAACGCGAGGGGACGGAGCCGCTGCCGCGCGAGAGCCTCCACGTGCATCGGCTGAAGTTCGTCTACGGCGGCGCGCTGCACGAGCGGCTGCTGGTGCGCAATTACGGCGGCGGCACCCGGCGCGTGCGCCTCGCGGTCGTCTTCGCCGCGGACTTCGCGGATCTCTTCGAGGTGCGCGGCGAGCGCCGGGCGCGGCGCGGCGGCCTCCTGCCCGGCACGGTGGTGCAGGGGCGCGCGGTGGAGCTGGGCTATGCCGCGCTCGACGGCCAGGAACTGCGCACGCAGCTCGCGTTCGACCCGGCGCCGGCAGCGCTGAACGCCACCCGCGCCGCCTTCGACCTGACGCTCGCGCCGGGCGAAGCGTGCCGCATCTTCCTGCGCGCCGGCGTCGCACCGGATGCCGCGCCGGACTGGAACGGCGCGGCGTTTCTCCGCACGCTGCGCACGGCACGCGCCGCGCTGCGCCGCTCTGCCGGGCGCGCGGCGCAGCTCGACACTTCGCACGAGGGCTTCCGCGAGGTCCTGCGCCGGTCGATGTCGGACCTGCACATGCTGGTGACCGACACCTCGGCGGGCCCGTATCCCTATGCGGGAACGCCGTGGTTCAGCGCACCGTTCGGCCGCGATGGCCTGATCACCGCGCTGATGATGCTGTGGGTGGATCCATCGATCGCGCGGGGCGTGCTCCGGTTCCTCGCCCTGACGCAGGCCGACGCGGTCGATCCCGCCCGCGACGCCGAGCCCGGGAAGATCCTGCACGAGATGCGGCAGGGCGAGATGGCCCGGCTGCGCGAAGTGCCGTTCGGCCGCTACTACGGCAGCGTCGACGCGACGCCGCTCTTCGTGCTTCTGCTGGGCGAATACGTCGGCCGCACCGGCGACCTCGCCCTTGCCCGCGAGCTGTGGCCGCACGCCGAGCGCGCCCTCGCGTGGATGGACGGGCCGGGCGACCCGGACGGCGACGGCTTCGTGGAGTACGCGCGCGCGAGCGGCGACGGTCTGGTCAACCAGGGCTGGAAGGATTCGCAGGACGCGGTGTTCCATGCGGACGGCAGCGCGGTGCGCGGGCCGGTCGCGCTGGCCGAGGTGCAGGGTTATGCGTACGGCGCCCGTCGTGCCGCGGCGACGCTCGCGGCGGAACTCGGCCTCGCCGATCGCGCCGCCTCGCTGTCGCAGGCGGCCGAGGCGCTGCGCGTGCGCTTCGAGTCGGGCTTCTGGTGCGAGGACCTGGGCGCGTATGCGCTCGCACTCGACGGCGCGAAGCGGCCGTGCCGGGTGGTGACGTCCAACGCGGGCCAGGCGCTGCTCACCGGGCTGGCGAGCCCCGAGCGCGCCGCCCGCGTGGCGCGCACGCTGCTCGACTCCGCGAGCTTCTCCGGGTGGGGCATCCGCACACTCGCCGCGTCGGCTCCGCGCTACAACCCGATGTCCTACCACAACGGCTCGGTGTGGCCGCACGACAATGCGCTGGTCGCCCTCGGCTTCGCGCGCTACGGACTGAAGGCGGAGGTGCTCGCGGTGCTCGAGGCGCTGTTCGACGCCGTCACGCACATGGACCTCGTGCGGCTGCCCGAGCTCTTCTGCGGCTTCGGCCGTCGACGCCGCACGCCGCCCACGCTCTACCCCGTGGCGTGCGCGCCGCAGGCGTGGGCGAGCGCCTCGATGCTCGCGCTCATGCAGGCCGCGCTCGGCCTCGGCATCGACGGGCGCCGGGGCGAGGTGCGCTTCCACCGGCCGGCACTCCCCGCCTTCCTCGACGACTTCGCGGTGCGCAACCTGCGGCTGCCGGGCGGCAGCGTGGACGTCTCCGTCCGGCGCAACGGCCGCGATGCCGCGGTGCGGGTGACGCGCTGCGACGGCGACGTGCGGGTGATGGTCACCCCCTAGGGGCGGGATCGGCGGGCCGGGTTTCGGGCATCGCGAAGCGGACGAACGCGAGCGCGACGACGCCGGCGACGGCCAGCATCGCGAACGCCGCCGCCTGCCCGGCCTGATCGGCCACCCAGCCGGCGAGGGGCGGGCTGATGGAGCCGCCGATGCCCACGGCGAGGCCGATGGCGCCCAGCGACAGGTTGAAGTGCCCGCTGCGTGCGGCGATGTCGCTCACGATGAGCGGCACCAGCACGCCGAAGCAGGCCGCGGCGATGCCGTCGAGCGCCTGCAGGAGCACCACGAGCGCGGGGTCGGTGGTGAGCGAGAGCGCGGCGGCGCGGATCGGCAGGATGAGGAAGCCGAGGAGCAGCAGCGGCTTGCGGCCGATCACTCCGGCGTAGCGCCCCACCGAGGGCGAGAAGATGGCCACGACGACCTGCGGCAGCACGATGCACGCGGCGATGATGAGGCTCGCCGCGGAGCCGGCGCTCGCGGTGAGCGCACTGCTCGCGATCGGCAGGAGCGGCGCGTTGACGAACGTGAACAGCATCGCGCACGCGGCGAAGGCCAGCAGGCGCCGGTCGCCGAGCACCTTGAGGGTCGTGGTGCGCCCGGCCGGTGGCGGCTCGCGGGCGTCGGGCGGCGGCGGCAGCGCGGTGGCGCGCCCCAGCGGTCCAAGCGCCATGATCGCCGGCAACGCGAGCAGCGCGGTGAGATAGAAGACCGCCTGCTCCGAGACGTAGTACCCGCACGCGCCCATCAGGGCGGCGCCGACGCCGCTGCCGAGCGATGCGTAGCGCGCGTTGCGGCCCAGCCGCTCACCCAGGCCCGCGTGCCCGGCGACCCGCAGGCTCATCGCCGCGATCGACGGGCCCAGCGTGCAGCTCGAGAAGCCGTGCAGCACCTTGGCGATGTAGACGGGCAGCGCGAGCGGGCTGAGCGCCAGCAGCAGCGCGCTCGCCATGAACGCGCCGACGCTGAAGCCGGCCACGCGCACCTTGCTGCGCACCGCGTCCACCAGCGCGCCCGCCGGCAGCTGGCTCACCAGCGAGGTGACCGTGCCCACGCTCAACGCGATGCCGATGGACGTCATCGTCCAGCCCTGCGTGGTGAGATAGACCGCGACGAACGGTCCGAAGCCCGTCTGGATGTTGGCGACGAAGAAGTTGAACCACGACAGCCCGCGGTCCCCCGCGCGCCGCGCCGCCGCCTCCTCCACCACCGTGCTCGTCACCGGCTCCAAGGGTTGCCCTCCCACCCGGCTTACGGCGCGCGCTTGGCGGCGCCGGGGTCGGTCGGGGCCGGCTTCGCCGGGGCCGCCTCGTCCTTGGGCGGCGCGGCGACCTCGACCGGCTTCGGCGTGTTCTCCTTGAACTCGGCGGCGCCCTGGATCTGCTCGCGGGTCATGGTGAGCCCGATCAAGCGGTCGGGGGCGCCGGGCTTGAAGACCAGCTGGCCCCAGTCCACGGCGATCTTGCGGTTGCCCACGCCGAGAAAGCCGCCGAAGTCGATGACCGCAGCGCGGGCGCGGCCGGTGCTGTCGACGAGCACGTTGACGACGCGGCCGAGCTCCTCATTGTTGGCGCCGACCACCTTGCGGCCGAGGATGGGCACCGTCTCGTCGGCCGCGAGCTGGCGCTTCGGCTCCGGCGGCGGCGGTTCGGGCGGCGGCGCGGGCGCGACGACGGGCGGGGGTGGGGCGGGAGCAGGCTCCGGCTTCGCCTGTGGCTGTGCCGGCGTCTTCGGCTTGGGCTTCGGCGCGGCTTTCGGCCGGGGCGGCGGCGTGGCCTCCGGCGCAGGGTCTTCCGGCACCACGCCGTCGCCTGCGACGGGCCCGGCGACGGCGAGGCCGGCCAGCGCCAGCGCGAGGACCGCCAGTCGCCGAGGCCGCCGGTTCATCGCGCCGGCGCGTGCGCGGCGGCGCTCGCCTGCCTCCGGTACATGGCGCTGTACAGACCGCGGCGGGCGTGCAGTTCGCGCGGCGGCCCGTCCTCGACCACCCGGCCGCGGTCGAGCACGACGATGCGATCGAACGTATCCAGCGTGGATAGCCGGTGCGCGATGGCGATGACGGTGCGTCCCTCGCACAGGCGCGCCAGCGCTTCCTGGATCGACTGCTCGGACTCGGTGTCCAGCGCGGAGGTGGCCTCGTCGAGCAGGACGATCGGCGCGTCGCGCAGGAAGGCGCGCGCGATCGCCAGGCGCTGGCGCTGCCCGCCGGAGAGCTTCATGCCGCGTTCGCCCACGATGGTGTTGAAGCCTTCGGGAAGCGCCCGGATGAACTCGGTGCAATGCGCCGCCTCCACGGCCGCGAACACGTCCTCGTCCGTGGCATCGGGCCGCCCGTAGCGCAGGTTCTCCAGCAGCGAGCGGTGGAACAGCTGGATGTCCTGCTGCACGACGGCGATGGAGTCGCGCAGGGATTGCTGCGTGACCTGGCCGATGTGCTGGCCGTCGATGCGGACCTCGCCGCCATCGGGGTCGTACAGGCGCTGGAGCAGGGCGAGCACCGTGGACTTGCCCGCGCCGGAGCGACCGACGAGCCCGACCCGCTGACCGGCGGGCACGTCCAGCGAGAAATCCTGCAGCACCGGCCGGCCGTTGGGGTAGCGGAAGGACACGTTGCGGAACGACACGTGACCGGCGGCGACCTCGAGCGGCTGGGCGTCGGGCGCGTCCTGCATCTCGTGCGGCAGCCCGAGCACCTGGATCGCCTCGCCGAGCTTGGCGAAGTGCTGGACCACGTCCACGATCGCCATCGCGAAGTCGCGCGAGGCGTGGAGCATGGTGAAGCCCAGCGTGGTGGTGAGCACGACGTCGCCGGTGGTGATCTGGCCGCGCTGCCACAGCGCCACCGCCCACACGAGCACCCCTGCGGTGACGATGAATACGCTCAGGGCATGGAGGAGCCGCAGCCGCTCGAGCGACTGCAGGCTGGCGCGCTGGGCGGCCACCTCCTCGCCGAGCTTCTCCGACAGCCGCTCCTTCTCGCGCGCGGCCGAGCCGAAGATGCGCACCAGGCCCATGTTGTTGACCACGTCGGTGAGGTGGCCGCTGGTGGAGGCCGCGCGGCCCGCGAACTGCTCGTGCAGGTGCTGCTCGCGCACCGCGATGCGTCCGATGCCGTAGCCCAGCAGGATCACGATCACCACCAGCGCCGCGGTGAGCTGCCAGTCGATCGCACCGAGCACCGCGATGCTGAAGACGACCGCGAGTCCCGGCGGGATGGTCGTCCAGGTGAGTTGCGATTCGATCGTCCACGCCGCGGTGGCGGCGGTGGTGATGCGCCCGGCGAGCGCGCCGGGGAAGTTCTCGACGAAGTAGCGCGTCCCGTGACCGGAGAGATGGTTGAAGAGATCGAGGCGCAGGTCCGCGCCCACGGTCGGGAACGCATATGTGGACACCCATCCGGCCACGCGCCACAGCAGGTTGTCGCCGGCCACCACCGCGAGCAGCAGCCCCACGGCCCACCACAGCATCGCGGACGGCGGGTCGCCCAGGCTCAGCACGTCCACGAGGTGCTTCACGCCGTACTGCGCGCCGATGGAGCAGGCCACGGCTGCGACCACCGCGCCCAGCACGACGCCGTGGCTCGCCGCACGGCGCGACACGTAGTGCCAGAGAAAACGCGTCGGACCGCTGGAGGCGTAGGCCGGGAGGTGCGGACGATTGTCGGGAGCCGGCAACGCCGGCGCGGGCGCGACGGGTGCGGACAGCGGGACTTCTGCAAGGCTCATGGCATTCTCGTTGGTGACCGCGGATGGAAAGTGACGGCGCGCCGCAGGGGGCGCGCAGTGACGGCCTCCGCGATTGCAAGTTCCAAGCCCAAGCCGCTGCATGGCGTCGCGAGGCGCGCGAATCGCGGGATGCGTCGAGGTGGGCAAGGTTGCCGATCTCGACTACATTGCTTTCCACGCGCGTCGGTGACCGTCCTGCGTCGCTGCCCGACGACGCTTCTTCCGAGGAGGCTCGCGCGATGTACGCCCACACCGTCGGCTCGACGGTCCATCGCTTCGCAGACCTGCGCACGCTGCTCGCGCGTGCGACCCCGGCGCGCACGGGCGACGCGCTCGCCGGCATCGCGGCGGAGAGCGCGGAGGAACGCGTCGCCGCGCAGATGGCGCTCGCCGACGTGCCGCTCGCGCGGTTCCTGGACGAGTCGGTCGTGCCCCCTGAAGAGGACGAGGTCACGCGGCTCGCGCTCGAGCATCACGATGCCGCCGCGTTCGCGCCGGTGCGCCACCTGACCGTCGGCGGCTTCCGCGACTGGCTGCTCGACTACGCGACCGGCGCCGAGACGCTCGCCGCGCTCGCGCCCGGCCTGCTGCCCGAGATGGTCGCGGCCGTGTCCAAGCTGATGCGCATCCAGGACCTCGTGCTGGTGGCGTCGAAGGTGCGCGTCGTCTCGCGCTTCCGCAACACCCTGGGGCTGCCCGGGCGCCTCGCGGTGCGGCTGCAACCCAACCACCCGACCGACGACCCGAAGGGCATCGCCGCCGCCCTGCTCGACGGCCTGCTGCTCGGCGCGGGCGACGCGGTGATCGGCATCAATCCGGCGAGCGACAACGTGCAGCAGGTCATCGAGCTCGTGCACCTGCTGGACGAGGTCATCGCGCGCCACGGGATCCCCACGCAGTCGTGCGTGCTGACCCACGCGACCACGACGCTGGCGGCCATCGAGCGGCGCGCGCCGGTGGACCTGGTGTTCCAGTCGATCGGCGGCACCGAAGCGACGAACGCGAGCTTCGGCATCAGCGCCGCCCTGCTGTTCGAAGCGCGCGACGCGGCGCGCTCGCTCGCGCGCGGGACCGCCGGCGACGACGTGATGTACTTCGAGACCGGCCAGGGCAGCGCGCTCTCCGCCGACGCGCACCACGGCGTCGACCAGCAGACCCTCGAGGCGCGCGCGTACGGGCTCGCGCGCCTGTACCGTCCGCTGCTCGTGAACAGCGTGGTCGGGTTCATCGGTCCGGAGTACCTGAACGGCCGCGAGATCGTGCGCGCCGGGGTCGAGGACCATTTCTGCGGCAAGCTGCTCGGCCTGCCGATGGGCGTGGACGTCTGCTACACCAACCACGCCGACGCCGACCAGGACGACACGGACACGCTGCTGACGCTGCTTGGCGCGGCCGGCGTCAACTACATCATGGGCGTCCCCGGCGCGGACGACATCATGCTCAACTACCAGA
Organism: uncultured Enterobacteriaceae bacterium; assembly: GCA_964552535.1. GTDB lineage: Bacteria > Pseudomonadota > Gammaproteobacteria > Burkholderiales > SG8-39 > CAZKHE01. The sequence goes on from CAZKHE010000022.1 coordinate 24,495, forward strand.
GCACCTCGTTCCACGACGCGCTGTACCTGCGCCAGCTCCTCGGGCTGCGCCCGGCGCCGGAGTTCGAGACCTGGCTGCAGGGGGCGGGACTCATGGACGAGCGGCTGCGGCTCGCGCCGCCGCGGGCCGCGCACCCGCTGCTCGGGCTGGCGCCGCAGTGACGACGCGCGACACGCCGGCGCCGGCGGCGCTCTGGACGCGGCTCCGGCAGCACACCGCGGCGCGCATCGGCCTCGGGCGCGCGGGGGGCAGCGTGCCCACCGCTGCGCTGCTCGAGTTCCAGCTCGCCCACGCCCGGGCGCGCGACGCCGTGCATCGCGCGCTGGACGTCGCCGCGCTCGAAGCGGCGCTGCACGGCCGCGGCTGGGACGCGCTCGCGCTGCACAGCGCCGCCGCGGACCGTGCGACCTACATTCGCCGCCCGGATCTCGGCCGCGTGCTCGACGAGGCGAGTCGCGCCGCGCTCGCCGCGCGCGCCGCCGCCGCGTGCGACGTGACGTTCGTGATCGCCGACGGGCTCTCGGCGCTCGCCGTCGAGCGTCACGCGGTCGCCCTGCTCGACGTCGCGCGGCCGCTGCTGGCGGGATGGAGCTTCGGCCCGGCGTGCGTCGTGTCGCAGGGCCGCGTCGCGGTCGGCGACGAGGTCGGGGCATTGCTCGGCGCTCGCCTTGCGGTGGTGCTGATCGGCGAGCGCCCGGGGCTCTCCTCGCCGGACAGCCTCGGGATCTATCTCACCTGGGCACCACGGCCGGGACGGACGAACGCCGAGCGCAACTGCATCTCCAACGTCCGCCCGGAAGGACTGTCGTACGACGCCGCCGCTCGAAAGCTCGCGCAGCTGATGAACGAGGCGCGGCGCCTCGGCCTGTCCGGCGTGCATCTGAAGGACGACGACGGCCTGCTCGCCTGAAGCGCGTCAGGCGACGATCTTCCGCCGCACCAGCTCCTTCATGAGCGGATTGGGGAAGCGCCGGCTCGGCGTGATGGCGTAGAAGCGCTCCTGCAGGTCCGGCACGCGGCAGCGCTCCACCAGCACGCCCTCGCGCAGCTCGCCCTGCACGACCACGGGCGGGACGAGCGCGAGGCCGGGGCCTTCGCGCGCGAGCAGGCGGAGCATGGCCATGTCGTCGGCCTCGGCATAGATCGCGGGCCGGATGCCGGCAGCGTCCATGAGGCGATCGAAGCCGGCGCGCAGCTCGCTCTGCGACGAGGGCAGCGCGAGCGGCACGTCGCGAACGTCCTCGGGAAAGCGGAAGCGCCTGCGCGGCTTCACCGGCCGGCCGACGAGGCTCACCGGCTGCTGCGCCAGCAGATGGCTGTGCCAGCCCTGCGCCGCGTCCGGCTGCACCGGCGTGTTGGAGAGCACGACGTCCACGGTGTGCGCGGCGAGCTGCGCCAGCAGCTCGCGCAGGCTCGCCGAGCGCAGCACGATCTCCACGTCGTCGCGGCCGAGCAGCGGCCGCACGAACTCCCGCTGGAAGTTGCGCGAGAGCGTGGCCACCGCGCCGATGCGCACCATGCGCCGGGTCGGCGAGCCGCCGCCGCGCAGCGCGCTCACCAGCTCGTCGCCGGTGCGGAAGATGATCTGCGCGTGGTCGAGCGCGATGCGGCCGGCCTCGGTGAGCACCAGGCGCTTGCCCTCGCGCGTGAACAGTGCATGGCCGAGCCGCTCCTCGAGGCTGCGCAGCTGGATGGAGAGAGCCGACTGCGAGACGTGCAGCCGCTCGGCAGCGCGGGTCAGGCTGCGCGCCTCGGCGATCGCCCAGAAGTAGCGCAGGTGATGGTAGTTGAGGTCGGCCATGTCGTTCTTTTAGCAAAGCGAACGATTTGTCGCAATCGTTGAATTGGACCGAAGCCAGCGCGCGCCGTATCGTCGCCGCCGTCGCCGTCGTGGAGCCGCGCCATGCAGTCGCTCGCCCCCTGGATCGTCGTCGCCGGACCGCTCGCCCTGCTTGCCGCCGGCCTAGCGCCGCCGCGCTGGGCCGACCGCCGCCCCGCCGCCATGGCGCGGCTCGCCTTCGCCGCTGCGGCGTTCGCGCTCTGCGCCGCGCTGCTCGGCGCGCTCGTGCTCGCCGGGGGCGGGCGCATCGACCACGTCTTCGCCGGGCCCCTGGGCGTCCACTTCGACGCGCTCGCGGCGACCATGCTGCTGCTCGTCGCGTTCGTCGGGGCGATCGTGGTGCGCTACACGCGCCGCTACCTCGACGGCGAGCCGGGCCAGGGGCGCTTCCTGCGCTGGCTGTGCCTGACGCTCGCCGCGGTACTGACGCTCATGCTGGCAGGCAATCTCGCGCTCCTCGCGGCCGCGTGGATCGCGACCAGTCTCACGCTGCACCGGCTGCTGCTGTTCTATCCGCAGCGGCCGGCGGCGCAGCTCGCCGCGCGCAAGAAGTTCATCGCCAGCCGGATCGGCGACGCGTGCGTGATCGGCGCAGCCGCGCTGGTGTACGGCGCGTACGGCACGGTGGAGTTCGCCGCGCTCTTCGGCGCCGAGGGCGCGCTCGCGGCGAACCCGGGGCACGCGTCGCTGCCGTGGATCGCCGGGCTGCTGGTGGCCGCGGCGCTGCTCAAGTCGGCGCAGTTCCCGCTCCACGGCTGGCTGCCGGAGGTGATGGAGACGCCGACGCCGGTGTCCGCGCTCCTGCACGCGGGCATCGTGAACGCCGGGGGCTTCCTGATCGTGCGCATGAGCCCGCTGGTATCGCAGTCGGGCGGTGCGCTCGACGCGCTGGTGGTCGCGGGCCTCGTGACCGCGCTCTTCGGCGCGACCGTGATGCTCACGCAGACGAGCATCAAGGTCGCGCTCGCCTACTCCACCGTCGCGCAGATGGGCTTCATGCTGCTCCAGTGCGGCCTGGGCGCCTTCTCCGCCGCGGTGCTGCACCTCGTCGCGCACTCGGTCTACAAGGCGCACGCGTTCCTGTCCTCGGGCAGCGTGGCGGACCTCGCGCGCGCGGCGTGGCGCCTCCATCCCGGCGACGCGCCGCGCACCGGGGTGGCGGTGACCGTGCTGGCGCTCGCCGTCGGTACCGCGCTCGGCATCGGCGCACTGACCGGCGCACCGGCGGGCGTGGCCGCGCTCGGCACCGTCCTCGCGATGGGCGTCGCGCACCTGCTCCTGCAGGCCGCGGGCGGGCGCCCCGTCGCGGCGGTCATGCTGCGCACCGGCGGTGTCGCGGCGGGGGTGTGCGCAGCCTGGCTCGGGCTGCAGGCCACGGCCGAAACGCTGCTCGCCGGATCGGTCGCGCCCACGCTCGCCGCGCAGGAGCCGGGCGACCTCGCGCTCGGCGCCCTGGTGGTGGCCGCGTTCGCCGCGGCGTTCCTCCTGCAATCGATGCTGCCGCACCGCGCGCACCGGCCCGCTTGGCGCGCGGCCTACGTGCACCTCGCCAACGGCCTGTACGTCAACACCTGCATCAACCGGTTCGTCGCACGGCTGTGGCCGCTCGCGCCGAGCCCTCGCACCCGGAGCGCCGCATGATCCGCCAGCCCGTCTCGCCACGGAAGGACGCCGTCGTCGAACTCGCCGGCGGCGGCACGTCCGCCGTCGATGCCCTCGCACGCGACGTCGCGTACGCCTGCGCACGCATCGCTCCGCTCTGGCCGCTGGAGCACTTCGTCGCGGTCAACCCGTTCCTCGGGCACACCGGCGAGCGCTTCGAGGCCGCGGCGGCGACGCTCGCGCGCGTGACCGGCGCGCGCATGTTCATGCCGCGCGGCTTCTACGCGGCGGAGATCGCCGCGGGCCGCATCACCGACGGCGATCTCGAACAGGCCCTCGCGGCACGCGAAGCCGGACGCCTCGGGCTGCTGGCCGCCGATCCCCGCGAGGCGCTGCCCACCGTGGCGATGCTGCGCGCCGCCGCCGCGTGCGACGGCACGCACGCGCAGCCCGCCGTCCAGACCGTGGCCGACGTCGCCGACGCGGCGCACCGCACGGGATGGTCAGCGGCGATCACCGGCGAGATCGCGAAGGTGTGCGCCGGCTACTACGATCGCGGCCAGGCGGCATGGCGCCTGCCGGCGCGCGACGCGCCGCTCTTCCGGGCGTGGCGAGACACCGCGGCGATCGACCGCACCCTCGAAGCCGCGGGCCTCGCCGGCTGCCGCGCGTACGTCGCCGCACTTCCGGCGCAGCCGCTCGAGGCCATCCGCGACGTCGTCGCGCAACTCGCGCTGCCGCCGGCGGCCATCGCCGATTATCTGCATCGCGCACTGGCGAGCGTCGGGGGCTGGGCCGCGTTCGTGCGCGGCCTCGCATGGACCGACGCGCTCCACGGACGCGAGAACGATGCGCTGGTGCACCTGCTCGCCATCCGCGTCGCCTGCGACGGCGCGCTCCTCGCCGCCCAGCCCGCGCTGGACGGGGCGTGGCGAGCCTGCGTCGCGACGATGGCGCATCCGCGCATCGCCCAGGACGCCGCGCTGGCAGCGCAGGCGATCGATGCGCTCCTGCACGCCGCCTACGAGATCGCCCATCAGCGCCGCCTGCTCGCGATGCTGGCGGCGACGCCGGCTGTGCCCGGCGATGGCGCACGGCCGTTCGCACAGGCGGCGTTCTGCATCGACGTGCGCTCGGAGATCTTCCGCCGCGCGCTGGAGACCGTCGCGCCGGAAGTGCGCACGCTGGGCTTCGCCGGGTTCTTCGGCTTTCCGATCGAGTACATCCCGATCGGCCGCGACACCGGCCGGGCGCAATGCCCGGTGCTGCTCACGCCGCAGTTCCGCGTGCGCGAGACCGTGCACGGCGCAGACGCCGCAGAGGGCGCACGCGTGATGCAACGCCGCCGCGTCCGGCGCCGTGCGGCTGCAGCCTGGAAGTCGTTCAAGACGTCGGCGGTGTCGTGCTTCGCCTTCGTCGAGGCCGCGGGCGTGGCCTTCGCCGGCAAGCTGGCCGCAGCGAGCTTCGGCGGGTCACGGCGGGTGCCCCATCCGGCCACCGACGGCCTCGACCGCGCGACGCTCGCGCGCGTGGGCCCCGAGATCGAGCGCCGCCCCGTGCACGACCACGCCAACCATCACCACCCCGCGACCGGCTTCAGCGCCGACGAGAGGGTCGCGATGGCCGAGGCGGTGCTGCGCGCGATGTCGATGACCGACGGCTTCGCGCGCCTCGTCCTGCTCGCCGGACACGGCAGCACGACCGTGAACAACCCGCACGCCACCGGACTGGACTGCGGCGCGTGCGGCGGCCACACCGGCGAGGCGAACGCCCGCGTCGCCGCGGCGATCCTCAACGATCCGGGCGTGCGCAAGGGATTGCATGGCCGCGGCCTCCCCATTCCCGCCGACACGTGGTTCCTCGCCGCGCTTCATGACACGACGCTGGATGACGTGCGCCTGTTCGACGCCCACCTCGCGCCGGCTGGACACCAGGCGGAAATCGCCGCGCTCGAACGCTGCCTCGCGCGTGCAGGGCAGCTGGCGCGCGGCCAGCGCGCGGCGCTGCTCGGGCTCGGCGATGCCTCGGCGGCGCGCGTGGACGCCGACATCGCCCGTCGCGCGCGCGACTGGTCGGAGGTGCGCCCGGAGTGGGGCCTCGCGGGCAACGTCGCGTTCGTCGCCGCGCCGCGCCGCCGCACCCGCGGCCTCGACCTCGGCGGCCGGGTCTTCCTCCACGAGTACGACTGCACGCTGGACACCACCGGCGCGACGCTCGAGCTCATCATGACCGCACCGCTGGTCGTGGCGAGCTGGATCAACCTGCAGTACTACGGCTCCACCGTGGACAACGACGCGTTCGGCAGCGGCAACAAGCTCCTGCACAACGTCGTCGGCGCCACCCTCGGCGTCGTCGAGGGCAACGGCGGCGACCTGCGCGTCGGTCTGCCGCGGCAGTCGGTCCACGACGGCACGCGCCTCGTGCACGAGCCGCTGCGGCTCAACGTCTTCATCGAGGCACCGGTGCGGGCGGTGCAGGACGTCATCGCGAAGCACGCGGGCGTGCGGCAGCTCCTCGACAACGGCTGGGTGCACCTCTTCGTGAGCGAGGGCGCCAGCGGGCCGTGGCAGCGCTACCAGGGCGCAGGCGCGTGGGGGCCGGCCGGCACGGCGTGACGCCCGCACCGGCCGGACGACGGAACTGCGAGGCGGGCGGCGGCCGTTACCGGTTGCGCTCGGCCGAGCCCTGGATCTTCTCGCCGCCGCGCTCGACGTCCTGTCCGAGACCACGCATGGTGTTGCAGCCGGCGAGCGCCGTGATGGAAACGAGGGAAACGAGCACCAGAACGCGCTTGAACATGATCGACTCCTGAAGGGATTGGAAGGGTTGCAGCCCTCCCTTGGCAAGCTGCGTGCCACGCGTGCCCGGGGGCATCGGCGTCCGGCTCACTCCCTGAACAGGCGCGCAAAGTTCTTTCGCAGCCACTGGTTGGCCGGATCGGCGTGGTAGCGACGGTGCCAGTACTGGTTCACCTGGAATGGCGGAATCTTCAACGGATGCGGCAGCAGCCGCACCGGCAGGATCCGCGCGAACACTTCGCCGAGGCGCTGCGGCACGGTGACGACGAGGTCCGTCTCGGCGATGACCATGGGCACGGCGAGGAAGTGCGGCAGCTTCAGCACCACCTCGGGCTCGATGCCGGCGCGCTCGAACATCGTCTGCACGATGCCGTGGCCGGTGCCCTGGGCGTTCACGACGGCGTGGCGCGAGTCGCGGAACGTCTTGAGGGTCATGCTGCCGCCGACTTCCGGATGCCCCGCGCGCACCATGCAGACGTAGGTCTGGCTGAAGATCCGCTGCTGGTAGAAACCCGCCTTCAGATCGGGCAGGAAACCGACGGCGAGATCGAGCGCGCCCGCCTCCATCGCGAGCCGGGCGTCGCGTGCGGAGAGCGTCGTGGTCTCGAGGCGCACCCCGGGCGCCTCGGACTGCAGCCAGCGCAGCAGGCCGGGCAGGAAGGCGATCTCGCCGATGTCGGACATCAGCACGTTGAACTTGCGCCTGGCGCCGGAGGGATCGAAGCGTGGTGCCGGCTCGAGCCCCTCGCGCAGCAGCCCCAGCGCCTGGGTGACGCTCACCGCCAGCCGGTCGGCGAGCGGTGTCGGGGCGACCCCGTGCGCGGTGCGGGTGAAGAGCTCATCGCCGAACGCTTCGCGCAGCCGGCGCAGCGCATTGGAGACCGCGGGCTGGGTCACCCCCAGCGCGGCGGCCGCGGCCGAGGCGCTGCCGTGGGCGTGGACGGCTGCGAAGACGCGCAGCAGGTTGAGGTCGAGCTTGTCGAGGTTCACGCTGCCCTCCGCTGCACCGCAGCGTATGAATAGGGGTTATTTCCGCCGGTGATTGTGCCCGGCTTCCGGGCTCGCTACAGTGGCAGTCCGCCCGCCAACGCAGGGAACGCCGATGAACGCCCCCGAAAAGCTTGCCGACCGCGGCGACGCAGTCTGGAACACCGGACGCGACTCGCGCGTGCCCTATCGCGTCTACACCGACGAGGAGATCTACCGGCGCGAGCTGGAGCGCATCTTCTACGCCGGCCACTGGTGCTACGTCGGCCTCGCCGCAGAGGTGCCGAACCACGGCGACTTCAAGCGCACGTTCATCGGCGAGCGCCAGGTCATCATGGTCCGCGACGCCGACGGCGGCATCAACGTGATCGAGAACCGCTGCGCCCATCGCGGGGTGGTGTTCTGCCAGCAGAACTTCGGCAACGCCAAGGACTTCACCTGCCCCTATCACCAGTGGAACTACGACCTCAAGGGGAACCTCACCGGCCTGCCCTTCCGGCGCGGCGTGAAGGTGAAGACCGAGGCGGGCGTGAAGGTGAACGGCGGCATGCCCGCCGACTTCAAGCTCGAGGACAACGGGCTGGTGAAACTCAAGGTCGCGGTGAAAGGCGGCGTGGTGTTCGCCTCGTTCGACCACGCGGTGGAGGAGTTCGACAGCTACCTCGGCGAGGTGAAGCCGTGGTTCGAGCGCGCCTTCGGCGAGGGGCGCGACGGCCGCGGGCTCAAGATCCTCGGCTACTCGCGCCAGCGCATCCCCGGCAACTGGAAGCTGATGCAGGAGAACATCAAGGACCCGTATCACCCGGGCCTGCTGCACACCTGGTTCGTGACCTTCGGCCTGTGGCGCGCCGACCAGCGCTCGGAGATGGTCACCGACCGCCACGGCCGCCACGGCGCGATGGTCGGCTACCGCAACTCGGGCGGCAAGGCCGAGGTGACGCAGGGCATCTCCAGCTTCAAGGAGCACATGCAGCTCCACGACGACCGCGTGCTCGACGTGGTGCCGGAGGAATGGTGGGGCGGACCGACCGCCTGCATGCAGACCATCTTCCCCAGCCTGATCATCCAGCACAACGTCAACTCGGTGTCGACGCGCCAGATCATCCCGATGGGTCCCAACGCCTTCGACTTCGTGTGGACGCACTTCGGCTTCGCCGACGAGCCGGAGGAGATGACGCGCCGGCGCCTGCGCCAGGCGAACCTGTTCGGCCCGGCCGGCTACGTCTCCGCCGACGACGGCGAGGTGGTGGAGCTCTCGCAGGACGGCTTCCTGCAGACCGGCGCGGGCAACACCGTGTGCGAGCTCGACGGCACCGGCACCGGCGGCGCGCCGCACAACGTCACCGAGACGCTGATCCGCGGCATGTACGCGTACTACCGCAAGGTGATGGACCTGTGAACGCGCCCGGAAAGCTCGTCGCGGTCGAGCTGCGCTACGCGCTCGAGGACCTGTACGCCCGGTATGCGAAGTGCCTGGACGGCGAGGACTTCGAGGCCTGGCCGGAATTCTTCACCGACGCATGCCGCTACACCATCCAGGCGCGCGAGAACCACGACCGCGGCTATCCGCTCGCACTGCTCGACTTCGAGAGCAAGGGGATGCTGAAGGACCGCGTGTTCGGGATCACCAACACGCTCTACCACCAGCCCTATCACCAGCGCCACGTCATCGGACCGCTGCTCGTCGCGGCGAACGCGGACGGCTCGATCGCGGTGGAGGCCAACTACGCGGTCTTCCGCACCAAGCAGAACGAGCTGTCGGAAGTCTTCAACGTCGGCCGGTACCTCGACGTGGTCGTCGAGGACGCGGGGACGCTGAAGTTCCGCGAGAAGCGCTGCGTCTACGACGGCGCGCTGATCCCGAACTCCCTGATCTATCCGATCTAGCCCCGCTCGCGGACGCCGCCGGGCCGCCCGCCGCGAGGGGCGGCCCGCGGCCGCTCCGCCTTGCCCGGCACGCCCCGGCGAATGCGCTGCGCGACCTAGGTCACGCGCGACGGCCGTTCCCCGGCCCCACGGCGTCGGGGGCAGTCCACAATCCGCGCATCACGGACAAGGAGAACGCCATGTCGGGGATGGATTTCGTCAGGAAGCAGTTCATCGACATCCTGCAGTGGACCCAGGACGACGACGAGGTGCTCGCCTGGCGCTTTCCGATGCGCGACATGGAGATCCAGAACGGGGCCAGCCTGACGGTCCGCGAGTCGCAGATGGCGGTGTTCGTGGACGAGGGGCGCATCGCAGACGTGTTCGCGCCGGGGATGTACCGTCTCACGACCCAGACCATCCCCGTGCTCACCTATCTGCGCAACTGGGACAAGCTCTTCGCGTCGCCCTTCAAGTCCGACGTGTACTTCTTCAGCACGCGGCTCCAGCTCGACCAGAAGTGGGGCACGGCCAATCCGGTCACCGTGCGCGACGCCGAGTTCGGGGCGGTGAGGGTGCGCGCGTTCGGCAACTACGCCTACCGGATTTCGGATCCGCAGCGCTTCTACCGGGAGGTGAGCGGCACGCGCGAGTCCTACACCCGGGACGAGCTCGCTGGCCACCTGCGCACCACGGTGACCGGCGCCATGACCGATCTCTTCGGGGAGTCGAGGATCCCGTTCCTGGACCTTGCCGCGAACCAGGACGAGCTCGGTGCGCAGCTCCGCGCCCGCGTGGGCAACGCCTTCGCGGCCCTCGGCCTCGAGCTCGCCGCGTTCGTGGTCGAGAACGTCTCGCTGCCCGAGGAACTGCAGAAGGCGCTGGATGCGCGCATCGGCATGGGCATGGTCGGCGACATGCAGCGCTACACCCAGTACCAGGTGGCGAACAACATCGCCACCGCGGCGTCGAACGAGGGCGGCCTTGCCGGCGTGGGCGCCGGCCTCGGCGCCGGGATGGCAATCGGCCACGCGATGACGCAGGCGATCGGACAGGCGCTGCCCGGCGCGTCCGGCGCGAAGAGCGCGGGCGACGTCGCGGCCCTGCTCGAGACCCTTCACGACCTGAAGACCAAGGGCGTGCTCACCGACGCGGAGTTCGCCGCGAAGAAGGCCGAGCTGCTCGGCCGGCTGGGCTAGTCGGCGCTCGCCGCGCGCCGCGCGATGCCCTACCGGCACGCCCCGGCCGACTGCCCGAGTTGCGGGCAGCGCATGGAAGCGCACACCCTGGAGAGCCACCAGGACGCGCCGCTCACCGTCGACCTGTGCTTTCCCTGCCATGCGCTGTGGTTCGACCAGACCGAGAGCCTGCAGCTCTCCGCGGCCGCCACGCTCGAGCTGTGCCGGCTCATCCAGGCGCGGGGCGAGGGCGATCGTCGCCCGCTGGCCGACCGGATGGCGTGCCCGCGGTGCACGGCCCCGCTGAGGCACGTGCGCGACCTCACGCGTTCCGGGCAGTTCTTCTACTACCGCTGCGACGGCGGGCACGGGCGCATGACGCCGTTCTTCCAGTTCCTGCGCGAAAAGCATTTCGTCCGAACGCTGAGCCGGGCCGAGATCGAACGGCTGCGGACGTTCGTCCGCACGGTGCGCTGCTCGAGCTGCGGGGCGCCGGTCGACATCGAGCACGACGCCCGGTGCGCCCATTGCGGCACGGCCGTGGCGATGCTGGATCCGGAAGCCCTGGAACGCGCAGTCCAGGCGCTCGGCAATGCGCGGCGCCCTCGCCCCGGCACGGCGCCCCGGCCCCCCGCGCTCGCCGTCATGTCGGCCGACGCGCGCTCACCCGGCGTCGCGGCGGGGCTGGCGAGCGGCGCGGACCTGGTCGACGCAGGGATGGCCGCCCTCGGCGAGCTGTTCGCAGCGCTGCGGCGTTAGGCGCTCTCGATCTTCCGGATGCGGATGCTTGCGGTCAGCGCCAGCTGGCACGCGAGGCGCGCGCGCGGATTGCCCGGCGCGTAGATCGCCAGCGCCTCGGCCTCCGCCGCATCGGGCGCTTCGAGCGTTGCCGCCCCCGCGGCTTCGACCTCGATCAGGCACGTCCCGCACAGCCCGCTGCGGCAGCCGAACAGCAGCGGCGAGTTGAGCACGGTGAGGTGCAACGAGAGGCTCGCCAGGTCCGGCAGCTCGACCGGCGCGAACGCGGTCCCGGGAAAGTCGATGCGATGCGTGGTCAAGCGGGCCGGAAGGTCGCGAGCGCCCGCCGGTTGCGCGCCAGCGCGCGCGGCACCGAGTTCGTGCGCATGTGCCGCATCTCGCGGTTCGCGCCGTCGAGCCAGGCGATGGGCTCCACGAACGCACAATAGGACTGTGCGGCGACCGCGTGCGTCCTCGCGGCGGCGCCGATGCCCTCCGACTCGCGCGTGAAGCACGCCGCCATCATCTCGCGCGCCTCGCCGTCGTCCATGCCGAACACCGGCGAGCGCAGCATCCGGTAGATCACGGGGAACAGCGCCGGGTCGTACCAGAAGATGCCGTTGATGGCCGCCGAGAAGTGGAAGTGGTCGCGCTGGCAGCCGGCGACGCCGCGGTTCACCACCCAGCGCTCGAAGCGCGTCGGCGGCTCCAGCGAGCGCGGCACCTCGAGACCGACGAGGCGCGAGGTGTTGAAGTGGTAGGACTCGTCCATGAAGTGCCAGTAGCTGATGGCCGAGGGCAGCGGCGCGTTCTCGCGGTCCGGGTGCTGCGTGTAGTAGTTCGAGAGCTGGTGCTGGACCAGCTTGCCGTTCAGCGTCCGCAGGCCGCGCACCAGCAGATACTGGCTGCCGAGGAACGCGTTGGACGACGAGAGCAGCGTGAAGGCCTGGATCTGCAGCCGGCGCCAGAACGCCTTGGCGGCGCTCGTGTCGGCGAAGACCATGGTGTGGTCGTAGAGGCTGCGCATCGGATAGGTGAAGAGCCGCTCGCCGAACAGCGTGTGCTCCACCTCCTCGCCGACGGTCTTGAATGCGTGGATGTGCGCGCGCTCCTGCTTCGTCTCCAGGTCCAGGTTGTCGCAGACGAGGCGGAAGTCCTCGAGGGTATAGAGCCCCGCCGCCGCCACCTGGTTGAGGAAGATGGTGGCGATCTCCGCCGAGACGATCTGGGCGTAGTACGCGACCCAGTAGAGCTGGTTCAGCACCACCCGCTGGGAGACGGAGGCCTGGTCCCAGAGCGGCGTGCCCCAGAGCAGGGAGTACTGCTCCGGATTCCAGTACGTGTCGCGGCAGTCGGCGTAGCGGAAGCGCTTCGCCGCATCGTCGATCAGCGCGGTGTGGTCCTGCTCGGCATTGCGGCGCAGGTTGAACTCGAGCTTGCGGACCGCCGCGGCGTCCTGCAGCAGCGATCGGCTCTGGCGCTGGGCGAGGCCGGCGTGCATCTACCAGGGGAACAGGAACTGGCGCCACGGCCCGGGCGCATCGGGAATGCCGTACCGGGCGGGGTAGCCGCCCGGCTCGCTCGCGGTGCCGAACAGGCGGTCCCACAGCATCAGGTTCGCGCCGAAGTTGACGCCGCGCCCCTCGGGGCTGTGATGCAGGTGGTGATGCGCCGGGGTCACCAGCACGCGGCCGAGCCACGCCGGCGCGAACCGCTCCGGCAGGCGCGCGTGACGCCACAGGTCGAGCGCCGCGGTGAGCGCGGCGGCGAAGAAGAAGCCCTCCGGCCGGTCGCACAGGAAGCCGAGCACCGGATTCAGCAGCAGGTAGACGAACAGGAAGTTGATGGCGAGCGAGTTGCGGGAGGTCGCCCACACGTTCACGTCCGGCGCCGCGTGGTGGCAGCGATGCAGCGCCCACAGCGCGCCGTAGCGATGGAACAGCCGATGCTGCAGGTAGTACAGCAGGTCGACCACGACGAAGTTCAGCAGGAACGCGCCCCACCAGCCGATGGCGAGCGTGCCCGCCAGCGCCGGAAAGCGCACGGCGAGGACCTGCGTCGCGATCAGGTAGCCGGCGGCGGGCACGGCCACGCCCTGGATGGCCAGGCCGGCGAGATTGAGAAGGTGATCGGCGCGCGAACTGCCGTGACGGCCGTCGCTGCGCTCCAGTGCGGCGAGCACGACGAAGGCAACGAGCGGCAGGTACCAGCCGGCGGTCAAGGGGGCGCGCGATTGACGATGGCGTCACGAAGCGATGTATTCTAGCCAAACGTTCCGCGCGGGAGACAAAGCGACAATGAGACTCATCGGGAAGCTGTGCACCACGCTCCTCCTCGCCCTCTCGCTCGCCGGAGTCGCGTTCGCCCAGGCCGCGCCGGCGGAGGAGCGCAAGGCCGATCACGACGCGCTGCGCGCCATCCTGGCGAGATCCGCGGAGGCGCTGAACGCCCGCAAGCTCGAAGGCGTCGCGGACGCCCTCCACCCGGCGTTCACCGTCATCACCGTGGACAACCAGAAGCTGGTCGGCGTCGACGCGCTGAAGAAGTACTACGCGGGCCTGTTCGACGGCCCCAACGCGGTCCTCACCCGGCTGGAGGTGAAGCCGGTCGCCGACGAGCTCACGCGCTTCGTGAGCGAGACGAGCGGCGTGGTCTACGGCGTGTCCGAGGATACCTACACCTTCCGGGACGGCGACGTGCGCACCATGAAGACGCGCTGGAGCGCGGTCGTGCAGAAGGACGGCGACGCCTGGAAGCTCGTCAACGTCCACTTCTCGGCGAACCTGCTCGACAACCCGATGCTCGACGCCGCGAAGGCCTACGCGCAGCGCATGATGTGGATCGCCGGCGCCGCCGGCCTGGTGCTCGGCGCCGTGCTCATGCTGATCCTGCGGCGCCGGCCGCGCTGACCGGCGCCGCAGCCCGCGCATGCTCGACCTGGTCCTCGAAGGCGGGCTGGTCTTCGACGGCACGGGCGCGCCGCCCCGGCGGGCGGACGTGGGCATCGCCGGCGGCCGCATCGCGACGATCGCGGGGCGCATCGATGCCCCGGCGCGGGCGCGGCGCGATGTCGCCGGGCGCTGGGTCGCGCCGGGATTCGTCGACATCCACACCCACTACGACGTGGAGGTGGAGATCGCGCCGGGCCTTGCCGAGTCCGTGCGCCACGGCGTGACCACCGTGGTCATGGGCAACTGCAGCCTGTCGATCACCGCCGGCGCGCCGCCGGATCTCGCCGACATCTTCCTGCGCGTGGAGAACCTGCCCGCGCCGCTGGTGCGGCGCTGGCTCGCGGACGCGGTTCGCTGGGATTCGCCGCGCGCCTACCTCGCCCACCTCGACCAGCTGCCGCTCGGCCCGAACGTCGCGCCGCTCGCCGGCCACAGCGCGCTGCGCGCCGCCGTCATGGGGCTGGAGCGCAGCCTCGGCGCCCGCGCCACCGACGACGAGCTCGCGCGCATGCGCACCCTCGCCGAGGCGGCGCTCGACGCCGGCTGCATCGGCATCTCGGTGGACATGGTGCACTGGCACAAGGTGACCGGCGTGTTCGCGGGCCGCTCGGTGCCGTCGCATTACGCCGATGCGCGCGAGTACCGCATGCTGGCGGAGGTGTGCCGCGAACGCGACGCGGTGTTCCAGGTCACGCCGAACCCCCGGAACGGACTGTCGTTCCTGCTCATCCTGGCGATGTCCGTCGGACTCTTCCGCCCGCCGCTGCGCGCCACCGTGCTGTCCGCGCTCGACATGAGCGATCACCCGCAGCTGTGGCGGCTGTTCCCGGTCGTGACCTTCGTCGTCAACCGCCTGCTCGGCGGCAACCTGCGCTTCCAGACGCTCACCGAGCCCTTCGCCATCTACGCGGACGGCCCCGTCACGCCGCTGTTCGAAGAGTTCGCGACCGGGGTCGAGCTCAACAGCTGCGCCGACGGCGCCGCCCGGCGCGCGCTGTGGGCCAGCGCCGGATTCCGCGAGCGCTTCCGCGCCGACTGGGAGCGCCGCGAGCTGCGCACCTTCCATCGCGACGCGGCACGCATGCGCATCGTCGCCTCGCCGGATGCCGCCCAGGTCGGGCGCTCCTTCGAGGAGGTGGCCGCGGCGCGCGGCGCGGCGCCGACCGAAACGGTCATGGACCTGCTCGCCGCGCACGACGACCGCCTGCGCTGGGTCGCGTGCGGCGCCAACGAGCGCGCCGACGTCCGCGCACGGCTGATGCGGCATCCGCACATCCTGCCCGGCTTCACCGACGCCGGCGCGCATTCGCGCAACCTCGCGTTCTTCGACGGCGCGCTCGCGCTGCTCCGCCAGGCGGTGGCAGGCAGCATGATGACGCCGGAGCGCGCCATCGCCCGCCTCACCGGCGAACCGGCACGCTGGTTCAACCTCGACGCCGGCGAGCTGCGCGAAGGGCGCCGCGCCGATCTCGTCGTGCTCGACCCCGCGGCGCTGAAGGCCCCGATCCCCGCCCCGGTCGAGGTGGACGACCCGCTGCTGGACGGTGCGCGGCGCATGGTGAAGCGCGGCTCGGAAGCTGCGGTCGCAGGCGTGTTCGTCCGCGGCGTCGAACTGGTGCGCGACGGCGTCCCGCTGCCGGCACTCGGCACGGTGCGCGCCGGGACGCGTCTCGCGCCCACCGTGCGCGCACGCGGCCGCGACGCGGTGCTCGCGCGCCACCGCAACCGCATCGACGACACGGTCGTGGACCATCCGTTCCGCGACTACTGGGACATCTTCGTGTTCAAGCACCAGGCCCCGGCCAACGTGCTCATGCACTGCGTCGCCGTGGTGATGATGTACGCGGGCGGCGTCGCCGCGGCTCTGACCTGGAACCCGTGGTGGCTGCTGCTGGTGCCGCTCTCGCAGGCGACCGGGCTGGCCGGACACCTCCTGTTCGAGCGCAATCACGTCGACACGCGCGACGTGGTGTTCTCGTGGCGCGCCTCGCGCTGCCTCAACCGCATGTTCCTCGCGGTGCTGACCGGGCGCTACTGGCGGGAGGTGGGCCGGGTGCGCACCGCGTTCGCCGACTTCCAGGCGGCGCCGGCATGATCGGCGTGCCGACGATACGCCGGTCGAACCAGCTGCTCGCGATGGCGCTGGGATACCTCGCGTTCTCGGCGGTGTACCTGGGCGTGGGGACGGTGCACCTGCGACCGCCGACGACGCTGCAGCCGGGTCCGCTGGATGCCCTGCTGCCGTTCCTCGACTGGAGCGTGTGGATCTATCTCACGCAGTTCTTCCTGCTGCCGTTCGCGATCGCCTCCGCCCGCGACGACGTCGATCGCAGCCAGACGCTCTACGCGCTCCTCGTCGCGACCGCGCTCGCGGCGATGGTCTTTCTCGCCTGGCCCACGCAGGTCGCGCGCGCGACGCCGTCCGGCGAAGGTCTCACCGTGCTGGCGTGGCGACTGCTCCACGGCATCGACGTGCCGGCCAACTGCTTCCCCTCGCTCCATGTCGCGCTGGCCGCGATCGCAGGGCGCGCGCTGTGGCGGCGCGGCGCACGCGTCGTCGCCGTGCTGTGGCCCGCCCTCATCGCGCTCTCCACGCTGACCACGCGCCAGCACGTGGCGTGGGACGTGTTCGGCGGCCTCGCGCTGGCCGCCATCGCCGTCGCTCTCACGCCCAGGTTGCTTCGCCTTGAACGCACGCAGCTCGCTCACGACGCCGCAGGCGCTTGAGGTCGCCGCGCTCGGCGAGGCCGACCGCCGCGCCATGTACGCGCTGTACCGGCGCTACTACGACGCGTCGTCGTGGCGCTTGTTCGCGTCGGACCTCGCCGCCAAGGATCGCGCGCTGGTGCTGCGCGACGAGACCGGCGCGGTGCAGGGCTTCTCCACCCTCGCGGTGTACGAGCGGACCTTCCGCACGCGGCCCGTGCGCGTGATCTTCTCCGGCGACACCATCGTCGACGAGCGCCACTGGGGGCAGCAGGCCCTGGCGCTGGCCTGGCTGCGGCTCGCCGGCCGCATCAAGGCCGCCCGGCCGGACGTGCCGCTGTACTGGCTGCTGATCTCCAAGGGCCACCGCACGTATCGATATCTTCCCGCGTTCAGCCGGGCGTTCCATCCGTCACCCGATGCGGCGACCGCAGCGGACCTCGGGCCGCTGCGCGACTTCCTCGCGAGCGACCGCTTCGGGGAGGCCTACGACGGCGCCGCCGGCGTGGTGCGCTTCGCCGCGTCGCGCGGCCACCTGCGCGCCGAGTACGCGGACGTTCCGGAGGCGCATCGGCGGCTGCCGGAGGTCGCGTTCTTCCTCGAACGCAATCCCGGCTACGCGCGCGGCGACGAGCTGGTTTGCGTGTGCGAGCTCCGCCCCGAGACGCTGCGCCCGCTCGCCCGCCGCGCCTTTCTCGCCGGGACGCGGGGATGAGCCTGGATCTGCACGTGTTCAACCATCCCGAAGCGGTGGTGGCGGGCTGGTACTGGCTGGCGCGGTCCCGCGACGTGCGGCGCGGGCGCGTGGTCGCCCTGCGGCTGCTCGGGCGCGATCTTGCCGTCTATCGCGGCGAGGACGGCCGCGTGGTGGCGCTCGACGCGTACTGCGCGCACATGGGCGCGCACCTCGCCGAGGGCCGGGTCGAAGGCAATGCGCTGCGCTGCTTCTTCCACCGCTGGCGCTACGAGGCCGACGGCCGCTGCAGCGACGTGCCCTGCCTGGACGGTGCGCCGACGCCGCGCATGCGAGTGCGCGCGTGGCCCACCGCCGAGCGTCACGGCCTCATCTGGATCTGGACCGGCGAGCGCCCGGCGCACGACGTGCCCGAGGTTCCCGAGCTCGCCGGGCAGGCGTGCGACGTGCTGGTCGCCAACCGCTTTGCCAAGCGCTGCCATCCCAACGTCGTGCTCATCAACGCGATCGACGAGCAGCACTTCGCGAGCGTCCACCGCCTGCCGGGCGACATCCTCACCATGGAAGCGAAGCCGCGCGGGGTGTCGAACATCGAGTTCGCGAACGTCGGGCGCGTGCCGACCGGCACGCTGCTCGGCCGGCTGGTCGCGCGCTTCTACAAGGGCCCGCTCACCTACGTCATGAGCTACTGGTACGGCAGCGTCGGCACGGTGACCCTCGGCCCCGACTTCCTGCACCTGCATCTCATGTTCGCGCTGCGGCGCGCGGACGACTGCTCCACCGAGGGCCAGACGCTCGCGTTCGCGCGGCGGCGGCGCGGGCCGATCGGCTGGCTGGTGAACCGGGTGCTGCTGCACGCCACCGCGCTCGCCGCGCGCTATTTCGCGTACGGCGACACGCGCGTCTTCCAGACCATCCGCTTCGACTTCGCGAATCCCATCCCCGCCGACCGTGCGGTGCTCGCGTTCATCCGCCATCTCGAAGCGCAGCCCCTTGCGGCGTGGCGCGACGAGGCCGCCCCCGCAGGCGAGCGGCCCGTCGTGCGCCTGCGGGTGGCCGCGAGCGACGAGAGCCGTCGCGGTGGCTGAACGGATCGTGCTGGTGACCGGGGGCTCCTCGGGCTTCGGGCTCGGGGTGGCGCAGGCGCTCGCCGCGCGCGGCTGGTCCGTCACCGCCACGGTGCGCGATCCGGCGCGGGCGCCCGAGGCCCTCGCCGGCGTCAACGTCGCCGCGCTGGACCTGGCCGACGAGACGCAGATCGATGCGCTCGCCGCGCGATTCGCGCGTCTCGACTGCCTCGTGAACAACGCCGGATACGCGCTCAACGGTCCCTTCGCGACCTACTCCGCCGCCCAGATGCGCCGGCAGATGGCGGTCAACGTCATCGGCCCGGCGCTGCTCATCCAGCGCCTGCTGCCCGCGCTCGCCGCCGCCCGCGGCCGGGTCATCAACGTGTCGTCGCTCGCGGGCGAAAACGGGCTGCCGATGAACTCGCTCTACAGCGCATCGAAGTTCGCGCTGGAAGGCCTGACCGAGGCCCTGCGCCGCGAGCTCGCGCCGCACGGCGTGCAGGTCGCGGCGGTCGAGCCGGGCGGCTTTCGCACGCGCTTTCTCGACAACCTCGAGTGGGGCGAGCAGGCGATCGCGCCGGGCGGCGTGGACGCGCGCTGGCTCGAGTCCTATCGCCGCATGCAGGCCCGCCTGCGCGCGCGCGCCGGCAAGGATCCGCAAGCCGTGGTCGATGCGATCGTCGCGCTCGCGGAGCGGCCGGCCATGCCGCTGCGCACGCGCGTCGGCGGCGACGCGCGCGCCCTGCACGCGCTGAAGCGCCTGCTGCCGGCGCGCGCCTTCGACGGCGTCGTCGCGGCGCTGATCCGCCGCGCCTTCCGCCTGGAACGGCGCGCATGACCGCCCGCGGTCCTCGGGAGGACGCGCTGCGCCGCGCCGCCGATCGGCTGGCGCGCCGCCGTGATGTTCCGCCCGCCGCCGACGGCGCGCAGCCGGCGTGGGACGCCCCCTTCTTCGGCCTCGATCGCGTCCCGCGGTTCCGCGAGGCGCCAAGCGCCGCGCGCGCGGGGGTCCTCGCGCTGTGCGGCCAGGGCCTCCTCGCCGAGGCGCTGCACATCGAGCGCTCGGGCATCGACTACTGCGCGCGCATGGTGCTCGCGGCCGAGGGCGACGACGAGCGCCGCCTGTTCGCGCTGATCGGCGCGGACGAATCGCTGCACGCCGGCTGGCTGGCCGACGCGCTGCCCGACGCGCCGCCCGTCGATCCGTTCAACCGCTTCATCGCCGGCATCGCCGCGGCCGGCGCGCCGCAGCCGCTCGCGTACCTGCTGCAGGTCGTGCTCGAAGGCTTCGGCATCGCGCATTACGACGGTCTGGCCGGCGCGTGCCGCGACGAGGGCCTGGCCGCGACGTTCCGCCGCCTGGCGCGGGACGAGGCGCTGCACCACGCGGGCGGGCTGGCCACGTTCCGCGCCGACCGCCTGACCGCGGCCGACCGGCGGTTCCTCGCCGAGGCGACGTACGCGTTCCTGCAGATGATCCGCTGCGGACCGCAGGCCGTGGTCGCGGCGCTCGACCGCGTGATCGGGATCGGCGACGGCGCCGACGCCGCCCGGGTGTTCGCCGCACTGGAGAGCGAAGCGGGCAGCGCGGTCAAGCTCGCGCACTTGCGGCAGCTGATCGCGCAGCCCGGGATGGAATGGCTGAGCGAGTCGCTGGACGCCGGCGGCGCCTTCACGCCGTGCTCGGCGTCGGAGTGCGCGCAGGTCTACGCGACGCTGCGCTGAGCCACGCGCGCGTGCACGCGCGCCGCCCGGGCGAGCGACGGTTCCAGCGCCCGATCCTTGATGTCGCCGGCCTTCATGCCCTCCGCCGCGAGCGCATCGTGCACGGCGCGACGCATGTCGCGGCGAACCACCGCGTGCACCGCCTCGAGCTGGCCGAGAGCGCGTGCTTCGCGATAGCGCAGCGCCGCGGCGAGCGCGGTCTCGACGGCGGCGGCGAGCCCGGGCGTGTCCGCGTCGGTGAGCAGGCAGTAGCGGGCCGGCCCGCTGGCGGAGGCGAGCGGCAGCAGCATCGCGAATGCTCCCGCGCGCACCACTCGCGCCAGGGCCGCGGCCACGAACGGCTCGGCGAGCTTCTCGCCCACGAGATCGCACACGGCGTCGGCGCGGCCGGTGAACGCGAGCACCGGTGCCGCGCGATGGCGGCCGCGGACGGCGACGCGATCGCCGAGACGATAGCGCAGCAGACCGCCCGGCTGGGTGATGACGACCTCGTACTCGGTCTCCGGCGCAGCCTCCCACAGCGCGCGCGGCACCCCGGCGTCGTCGATCAGCTCGATGAAGGTCTCGTCCACCAGCGGGACGCAGCCGCCGGCCGCGGCGAGCGGCAGCGTCACCGGCGCCTCGGTCGCGAGCAGGCCCTTGCCCTGCAGCGTCGCCTGCGGCAGCCGCTTCGCGAGCGCGCGCGCCGCGGGCGCCGCGGCGGCATCGCTCCAGCAGGATACGAGCTGCAGCCCGGGCCAGACCGCCTCCCACTGCACCGCATCGCGCTCGAACGCCGCGCGGCGCGACGGCGCGAGCTGCGGCAGGAAGCGGTCGCGGTGCGCCTCGAGGTGGTCCATGAGGAGGGCGAGATAGCTCGGATTCCACACCGAGACGATCTCGAGGTCCGCGGCCGACGCCAGGGCCAGTGCCAGCGCGTCGCGGAAGCCGGCCGCGCTGGCGGCGCGCGGCGGGAGGACGAGAAACGGGCCCACGAGCGCGCGCATGACCGGGCCCAGATACTCACGGTCGTCGGCGAAGCCCTCGGCGTCCGCAAGCGGCGGCGAGATGCTCATGAACGTGCGCCCGGAGCGCGGACGCACGAGGTGGCGCAGGACGTCGTGGGCCCACACCGCGAACACGCTGCGGAAGGCGGCCAGCATCGCGTCGTTGTACGGAATGCGCTTCGCGGTGCCGCCGCTGCCCGAGGTCGGCTCGTAGGCGCGCGTGGTCCCGGGCGTGATCGCGTGGGGTTCCCCGCCGCGCTGGCGCTCGATCCACGGCGCGACCTCGCCGTAGCCCGCGAGCGGCACCTTGTGCCGGAAGGCGGCGAGGTCGTCGCCCGGCTCCAGCCCCAGCGACCGCCCGTAGCCCGTCGCAGCGCAGGCGCGCACGATGCGCGCAAGCACGGCGCGCTGCGCGCCCTCGGGGTCGTCGAGCGCCGCGGCAAACCGTGCCGCGCGCGGCGCGCAGTACGCGCGCACCAGCGGTGCCGCCAGCGCGCCGCGCACGTTCAGTCCGCCTTGCGCACGCGGCGGCCGACGCCGACGTCGGCGAGGAGCGGCACCTCCGCGCCCGCGGCGATCCGCGCGCCCGGCCCCAGGCGCGCGCCCGCACCCAGCATCGCGCCCGCCCCGATGCGGATGCGGCGCACGTAGAGCACCATCCCGCCGCCGCGGCGCTTGACGAGATGACCGTAGCAGGCGGCGCGATGGCCGAACACGACGCCGTCGCCGATGTCGAGCAGGCTGCGGTCGGTGATCTCCACCAGCGGCGTCCAGTACACGCGGCGGCCGACGCGGCTGCCCCAGAGCCGCAGCCACGCGCTGTAGAGCCCGGGCACCAGCCGCAGCGCCGCCTCCAGGGCGGGAAACGCGCTGTACGCGACCTGGAACTGGTGACCGCCCCACCACGGCGAGTAGCCGGGCGCGTCGATGCGCGAGCGTCCTTCGACCAGCGGCCACACCGCGTCGTGCACGCGGAAGCACGCGACCGGCAGCAGATACGTCACGAAGGCGAGCAGCAGGAGGCTCGGCAGCCCGGGGAACATCACCAGCAGCAGCACGCACGCCAGCACCGCGAGGAGCCACGCCGCCGGGAACAGGCCGAACAGGCGCGCGCGCAGCGTCATACGCGGAAGGCGATCTCGTACTCGACGGGCGGCAGCGTGCGCGGGTCCTCGCCGCGCGCGACGGCGTCGCGGATCGAGTCCACCATGCGATGGATCAGGTCTGCCGGCGTGTCGCGGAACTCGGCCCCATAGCGCGCGATGTTCTCGCCCTGCAGCGCGAGGATGGCGATGTCCTGGTCGATGATGCGCTGGCCGTGGCGGCGCACGAACGGCGCCGCGATGACGTTCCACGCGCCGAAGCGGTAGGTGAGGTCGGTGTAGACGAGCGTTTCGCGCTCGCCGACCGGCACGGCCTGCGAGGTGATGACGAACGCCTTGGCGCCGATCTCGTAGACGACCGAGGTGACGTTCGGCACATGGAAGCTGTCGGTGTGGCGGATCTCCGCGTTGCGCGGATTGAGGAACCAGCGCCAGGTGCCGAGATTGCCGCGCTCGTGGCGGTACGCGACCTGCACCGTCCCTGCAGCCCGGCGCACCGTGGCGGTCAGCGTCTCGCCGCGCGTCGAGCGGAAGATGCGCTCGTGCACGAACGCGGTGTGCGGGATGTCGATGAAGTTCTCGACGCAGTTGGCGACCGTGTTCGCGAACCGGTTCTGCAGCCGCAGGCTCGTCCAGCCGGCCTCGCGCCAGTGCGGCATGTCGAACGGCCGGACGTCGGCCGGTGCGTCGCGCCGCAGGCGCACGTACACGTAGCCGTGCTGCTCGATCACCGGGTAGGGCGGGGAACAGTGGCCGGGCAACGGCCCGGCCTGCGCCGGGACCTCGACGACGCGCCCCGCGCCGTCGTAGGTCCAGCCGTGGTACGGACACGAGAGCCTGCCGTCGCGGACCACGCCCGCCGAGAGCGGCGCGTTCCGATGCAGGCAGCGGTCGCGGAGCACCACCGCGGCGCCGTCCGCGCCCCGAAAGCACGCGAGCCGCTCCTCGAGCACCTGGCGGGCGAGCACGCGCTCGCGCGCGAGCTCGGCGGATTCGGCGACGACATACCAGTAGTCCTCGAAGGGCATCGGCGCGATTCTAGGGGCAAGCGGCGCAGCCGGACCGCTACAATGCCGCCGACCCCCGCCGCGTCGAGCGCATCGCGCCGCGCGCGTGCAAGCGACCCGCCGCAGTTGACCCGGAGCAATCGATTCCCGCATGACCGCCGTTCACACCCCGCCCCTCGACGACCTCAACGTGGTCGGCATGGATGCCATGCCGACGCCGGAGGAGATCGTCGGCCGCGCGCCGCTCACCGAGCGCGCCGCCGCCACCATCGCCGCCGGCCGCGCCGCCGTGCGCGCCATCCTCGAGCGCCGCGACCCGCGCCTCTTCGTCGTGGTCGGGCCGTGCTCGATCCACGACCCGAAGGCGGCGATGGAGTACGCCGGCCGCCTCAAGCGCCTTGCCGCCGAAGTCGCCGACACCATGCTGCTGGTGATGCGCGTCTATTTCGAGAAGCCGCGCACCTCCACCGGCTGGAAGGGCTACATCAACGATCCGCGCATGGACGACTCCTTCCGCATCGACGAGGGCATGGC
>CAZKHE010000023.1:0-47520 GCA_964552535.1 uncultured Enterobacteriaceae bacterium
ACCACGAGGCGCAGTACTGGACGCAGAAGTGCATCGACACCTTCGACCGGCTGTACCTGGAGGGCGCCGAGCGGCCGCGCGTCATGGCGATCGCGATCCACCCCTACATCTCGGGGCAGCCCTTCCGCATCAAGTACCTTGAGGACGTCTACGCCTACATGTCGAGGTTCCCCGGCGTGCTGCACTGGAACGGCGAGGAGATCCTCGACTGGTACCAGCAGGCGAAGGCGGCGAAGTGACGCGCTACGCCGTTCCGCAGCCGGCGCCGGTCTCTCTCGCCGTCGCCGGCAGCGATGCCCGCTATCCGGTGCGGCGCATCTACTGCGTGGGCCGCAACTACGTCGAGCACATCCGCGAGATGAAGGAGGCGGACGAGCGCGATCCGCCGTTCTTCTTCCAGAAGCCGACCGATGCGATCGTCGAGGACGGCGGCATCGTGCCGTATCCGCCGATCACCGACGACCTGCAGTACGAGGTCGAACTGGTGATCGCGATCGGGCAGGGCGGGATGGGGATTCCGCTCGAGCGCGCGCTCGACCACATCCACGGCTATGCCATCGGCCTCGACATGACGCGGCGCGACCGCCAGCGGGAGTCGGGCAGGAAGGGCCTGCCGTGGGAGATCGGCAAGAGCTTCGACCATTCGGCACCCTGCGGCCCGATCCATCCGGTCGCGGCCGTCGGGCACAAGACCCAGGGCGGCATCTCGCTCGCGGTCAACGGCGAGACGAAGCAGTCCTCCGAGCTCGCGAAGATGATCTGGAACGTGCCGGAGATCGTCGCCAACCTCTCCGCGCAGTATCGTCTCGTTCCCGGCGATCTCATCTACACGGGCACCCCCGCCGGCGTGACGCCCGTCAAGCCGGGCGACGTGCTCGTCGGCGCGATCGACGGGCTCGGCACCCTCACCATCAGGATCGGCGAAACCGAACAGTCATGAAGCCTCTCGAACGCATTGCCTACTCCGCCATCTCCGACCGCAAGCCGCTGAAGCTGCCCGGCGGTGCGCGGATGATCGTCTGGACCATCGTCAACGTCGAGGAGTGGGACATCGACCGGCCGATGCCGCGCACCGTGCTCACGCCGCCCGCCGGCGGTTCGCCGAGCCCGGACATTCCGAACTGGGCGTGGCACGAGTACGGCAACCGCGTCGGGTTCTGGCGCATGCTGGAGGTGCTGGACAACCTCTCCATCAAGGCGGTGCTCGCCATCAACGGCACGGCGGTGAAGGCCTACGAGCCGATCTCGCGCGCGGCGCTGGAGCGCGGCTGGGAGTTCATGGGTCACGGCTACACCCAGCAGAACATGCAGAAGGTCGCGAACGAGGCCGAGGACATCGCGAAGACCACCGAGGTGATCCGGGCCTTCACCGGCAAGCGTCCGCGCGGCTGGCTCGGCCCCGGCCTCACCGAGACGTGGGAGACGCCCGACCTGCTGGTCGAGGCGGGCTACGAGTACGTCTGCGACTGGGTGCTGGACGACCAGCCGGTGGTGCTGAAGACGAAGACGAAGCCGATCGTCAACATCCCGTACACGCAGGAGTGCAACGACGTCGCGATGATGCTGATCCAGCACCATCAGGCGATCGAGTACTACCAGCGCGCGATGGACCAGTTCGAGCAGATCTACGCCGACTCGGCGCAGTCCGCGCGCGTGATGGCGCTGGTGGTGCACCCGTACATCATGGGCGCGCCGCACCGGCTGAAGTACTACCGCCGGGCGCTGGAGGAGATCCGCGCGCGCAAGGACGTCCTGTTCTGGACGGGCGAACAGATTCTCGACTGGTACAAGGGGCAGTAGCCATGATCCGCACGTTCCTGGCCGCGATTGCGGCCGTTTCCGTCCTCTGGGCAGCGCCCGCCGCCGCGCAGGCGGAGTGGCCGACCAAGCCCGTCAGGCTGGTCGTCGGCTTCACCGCCGGCGGCATCTCCGACGTGCTGGCGCGCGCCATCGCGGCGAAGATGTCCGCGCAGCTCGGCCAGCAGGTGATCGTCGAGAACAAGCCGGGCGCCGGCACGACGATCGCGGGCGACTACATCGCCAAGGCCGATCCCGACGGCTACACGCTGTGGCTGCAGGACATCACCACCCACGCGATCAACGCGACCCTGTATCCGAAGCTGCCGTACGACACCTCGAAGGACTTCACGCCCATCGGGCTGGTCGCCTCGACGCCGCTGATGCTGGTGGTGCATCCGTCGCTGGCGGCGAAGAGCGTGCAGGAACTGGTGCAGACCGTGAAGCAGAAGCCGGGCGCGTACTCGTACGGCTCCTCCGGCAACGGCACGATCCTTCACCTCACCGCGGAGCTCTTCAAGAGCCAGGCCGGGCTCGACGTCGTCCACGTCCCGTACAAGGGCAGCTCGCCGGCGACCCAGGCGATCCTCGGCAACGAGGTGGCCTTCGTGTTCTCGACCATGCCTCCGGCGGTCTCCAACGTGAAGTCGGGCCGCCTGCGCGCGCTCGCCGTCACCACGCCGAAGCGCGTCGCGACCGCGCCGGACGTCCCGACCATGGCCGAGGCCGGCATGCCGGGCGTGGAGATCGTGCTCTACAGCGGCATCCTCGGGCCCAAGGGCATGCAGCCGGCGCTGGTCGAGCGCATCAACAAGGCGTTCGCGGCCGCGGTGGCGAGCGACGACATCCGGAAGGTGTACGAGCAGATCGGCGCGGACCCGATGAGCGGCCCGCCGTCCCAGCTCGGCACGCTGATCCAGCAGGAAGTCGCCAAGCTCGGCAAGCTGGTGAAGGCCTCGGGGGCGAAGGTTGACTGACGCCGGAGGCGGCGTCGGCGAGCAGGGGGGGCGGACGTACCCGCTCCTCCCGCAGCACGCCCGCTACGACTACGTCCCCCTGCCGGAGCGCAAGGACTACTCCTGGCCGGGCGGGAAGCGCCTCGCGTTCGTCGTCACGACGAACATCGAGTGGTTCGCGTTCGGCGCGGGCCTCGGCCACGATCCGGCGAAGACCGGCGAGCCGCAGACCCATCGCAACTACGCGTGGCGCGACTACGGCAACCGCATCGGCATCTGGCGCCTCTTCGAGCTGCTCGACGAGCTCGAGCTGCCCGCCGGCCACAACTGCAACAGCCTGCTCTACGACTACGCGCCGCAGATCATGGACGCGATCCGGCGGCGCGGCGACGAGGTGGTGGCGCACGGCCGCAGCAACGCGGAGAACCTGCGCGGGCTGTGGCAGGCCGACGAGGCCCGCATCCTCCGCGAGGTCACCGAGACCATCACCCGCCACGAGGGCCGTCCACCGAAGGGCTGGATGGGCGCCGGCGCGTATGAGACCGGCCACACGCCCGACCTCCTGAAGGAGCTCGGCTACACCTACCTCATGGACTGGCCGATGGACGACCAGCCGGTGTGGATGCGCACGCGCTCCGGCCCGATCCTGTCGGTCCCGTATCCGATCGAGCTCAACGACTCGCAGGTGGTCATCCACCGCAAGCAGGACGCCTCCGACTTCTGCGACATGATCGTCGAGCAGTTCGACGAGATGATCGAGCAGTGCGAGCGCCATCCGCTGGTGATGAACGTCTCGATCCACCCGTACGTGTTCGGCCAGCCGTTCCGGCTGCGCATGATCCGCCGCGCGTTCCGCCACTGCCTCGGCCATGCGCAGGCGGCGCGCGTGTGGTGGACGCGGCCCTGCGACATCGCCGACTACTGCCGGACCCTGCCGCCCGGCCTCATCCCCGGCAGCGCGGATTGATGGCGATTCCGTGCGCGCCGGCGCACGGAACGTAATCGGGACGCCGCGACCGGCCGGTTAACATCGGCGCATGGACGCCGCCAACCAGCTCATTCTCGTCGCCGCGGTGCTGTTCTTCGCCGCGGTGATGCTGAGCGCGCCCGCCTCGCGCATCGGGGCCCCCCTCCTGCTCGTGTTCCTCGGCATCGGCATGCTGGCCGGCGAGGACGGGCCGGGCGGCATCCGCTTCGACGACTACCGCACCACCTACGTCGTCGGTTCGCTCGCGCTGGCCGTCATCCTCTTCGACGGCGGGCTGCGCACCAAGGTCGAGAGCTTCCGGGTGGGCCTGCGGCCGGCGCTCGCGCTTGCCACGGTGGGCGTCGTCATCACCGCCGGCATCACCGGCGCGCTCGCCGCGTGGGCGCTGGGACTGGCCCCGCTGCAGGGGCTGCTCGTCGGCGCGATCGTGGGCTCGACCGACGCGGCCGCGGTGTTCGGCCTCCTGCACGCGCGCGGCATGGCGCTCAAGGAACGCGTCTCGGCGGTGCTGGAGATCGAGTCCGGCAGCAACGATCCGATGGCGATCTTCCTCACCGTCGCATTCGTGGAGGCGCTGGCGAGCGGCGCCGGCCTCGGATGGCAGATGATCCCGCTTTTCGTGCAGCAGATGGGCCTTGGCGCCGCGCTCGGCTGGTCCGGCGGCCTGGCGCTCGCCTGGCTCATCAACCGCGTGCCGCTCGCCGAGGCGCTGTACCCGCTGCTCGCGCTGTCGGGCGGACTGCTGGTCTTCTCGCTCACCGCGGCGCTGGGCGGCAGCGGCTTCCTGGCGATCTACGTCGCGGGCATCGTCATGGGCAACCGGCCGCTGCACGCCTCGCACAACATCCTGCGCGTGCACGACGGCATGGCGTGGCTGGCGCAGATCGTGATGTTCCTGGTGCTCGGACTGCTGGTGACGCCGTCGCAGCTCGTCGAGCTGGCGGTCCCGGCGCTGGTGGTCGCGGTCGGGCTCATGATCGTCGCCCGGCCGCTGGCGGTGTGGGCGTCCCTCGCTTTCTTCCGGCTGCCCCCGGCGGAGCTCGCGTTCGTCTCGTGGGTGGGCTTGCGGGGCGCCGTGCCGATCGTCCTCGCGCTGTTCCCGCTCATGGCGGGGCTACCCAATGCCCAGCTGTACTTCAACGTCGCGTTCTTCGTCGTGCTCGTCTCGCTGGTGCTGCAGGGATGGACCATCGCCCCCCTGGCGCGCCGCCTCCGGCTCGAGCTCCCGCCCAGCGTCGAGGCCCTCCAGCATCTCGAGCTCGATCTGGTGCCCGACGCGCGCTTCGATCTGCTCGGGTACCGGATCACCCCGCGCAGTCCGGCGGCGGGCCTCACGGCGGACGAGATGGCGCTGCCCGACGCAGCTTACATGGTGGCGGTAATCCGCGGCCGGCGGGTGGAGCGGCCGGAAGCGGCGGGACCGCTCGCCGTGGGCGATGCGGTCTACGTGATGACGCCCCCGGGCCACGTCGATCGGGTGAGCCGCATCTTCGCCGCCGAGCCGATGGCCCCGCAGTTCGCCGAGCAGCAGTTCTTCGGAGCCTTCACGCTGGACGCCCATGCCCGCATGGGCGACGTCTGCCAGGCCTACGGCGTGGCGGTGCCGGAAGGCACCGCCGAGCAGACGTTGCGTGAGGTGTTCGAGCGCCAGTTCCGCGGCAAGGCGGGCGAGGGCGACCGGCTCGTGCTCGGCGACGTCGAGCTGGTGGTGCGCGAGGTGGTGAACGGCCGCATCGCCAAGGTCGGATTGGTCCTGACGCACGAAAGAGCACGTTCGGGACGCACCGGCGCTTGACGCTCGGACGTCGTCCGCTAGATTCGATTCGCGTGCGGCTGGCACGCGCAGGACGACGACAAGAGGCAGGCATGAGGGCAGGCGAGGGGTACCACCCGTTCCGGGTGGGCGACGTGGTGACGGTGCAGGGGAGCGGGCGGCAGGCGGGGATCGCGTTCGTCACCGGCGGCTGGGCGAAGCTCGACCGCGTCGTGAACGGACACGAGTGGTACCACTTCTCCGAGATCGCGCTCGCCGCGCGCAACGTGCACCGGGTGCGCGTGGCCTGAAGGGGCTGGCGCCGGCTACGCCTTCACCGCGCGCACCGTGACGACCAGTTCGTAATCCGGGTCGTCGCGGGCGAGGTCGCGCGGCGCGAGGTCCTCCGCCGCGAGACCGTACAGCAGCGCCGTCGCGGCCATCAGGTTCCCGTGCGCCGCCACCGCCAGCCGCCGCGGCGGGAAGTGCTCGGCGAAGAGCCGGCGCGCCGCGCGCGACGTCGCGCGCCAGTAATCCCCCTCGCGGTCCATCCGCACCCGGTCGATCGGCGCGAGCGCCGCCAGCGTGACGAGCGCGACGCCGCCGGGCTTCAGCATGCGCTGCATCGTCCGCACGGCCTCGCGGACGTCGAACGTGTACCGCAGCGTCTGCGGCGCGATGAAGCAGTCGAAGCGGTTGCGCGGCAGCGACTCGGCGCTCGCGAGGTCGCCGATCAGCGTCGCGCGCCGGTTGGCGGTCGAGTAGTCGAGGATGGCGGACGAGGCGACGCGGTCGCCGCCGTGGCGTTTCGTATAGAGGTCGTCGCCGATCTCCACCACGTCGCCGCGGATGTCGGCGGCGCGCGCGGCGTAGAAGCGGTCGATGTACAGCCGGTCGACGCCGGTGCCGCGGCCGCCGGCGGCGCGGCCTTTCGGGAAGGGCTTGTTCCGGCGCAGGTCGCCGAAGTCGATGGGGGAGCGGGGCGGGGCGGGCATGGCGTCGGGCGGGAAGTCGGAGGAGGCCAGCACGTTCCGCGCCACGCCCGGCCCGGCGGGCGTTTCCGGAAGCGGCTTCGGTCAGCCCTCCGGCCAGCGGCACCACCACTCCTGCACGTACTCCGCGCCGCCTTCCGCGAGCTCCGTCCCCCGCAGCACGAGGCCGAGGTGCGCCGCGGCCAGGAGCTCGGGTCCGTTGAGCGGCGCGAGCAGGTCGCGGCGCAGCGCATGCGACACGTCGACGAGCAGCGCCTGCTTCACCGGCCGGCCGGTGCGCCGGTCGGTGGCGTAGTGGACGAGCAGTTCGCCGACCACGCCGGGCGCGGCCAGCGCCGCGCGGCGGTCGAGCGGACGGCCGGAGGCGCGCAGGGGGGTGACGCGGACACGCATGGAGGCACGGCGATGGCGGGAGCTGTCATTCTATACAGCTCTCCGGAACACTACGCGAGCAGCATGTCCTCGATCGGCCGGCGCAGGGAACGGGGCAGCAGCGGCCCGTAGCCGTACCGGACCATCAGGTCGGGCCGGCGGCGGCCGAGCCCGAGCCGCGCGGCGAGCTCCGTGCGGAGCCTCGGCACTTCCAGCGGCTGGTTGATGAAGGCGTTGCGGATGCCGAGCGCGGTCGCCTGGAGCGCGAAGCGCTCGTAGGCGCGGCCCGCCTCGATCCAGTGCGTTCGGTCGTCCTCGTCGGAAAGAAACACCGCCACGCCGGCGGAGCTGGCGATCTGCCGCGAGTACTTCTCCGCCTCGCGCCGCGAGTTGAAGAAGGCGCCGAAGGCGAGGCTCGCGAGCCAGCGGGGCGCGCTCGGGTTGCCCGAGGAGCGCGCGTGCAGGCCGTCGCGCGTGCGCTCGGCCTCCGCGTCGCTGAAGCGGATCCAGCGCTTCAGCTCCACCACGAACGCCGGATCGTTCACCTGGGCGCGGGTCGCCTCGTTCACCAGCTCGACGATGGTGGCGATGCGCGCCGGATCGGTGAAGAACACCGCGCGCACGCCCTCGCCCTGCGCCGCTTCCACCAGCGCCGCCTGCGCGTTCTCCTCGAGCGGGCGACCGTCGAAGTCGGCGCGCGTGCACTGCCGCTCCGCGAGCGCATCGAAGAGCGGCGTGCGCTCGGCCGGCGCGGACGCGAGGTCGACGTGGACGGCATCGGCACTCGCGCTGTACCGCGCGGTCGCCGCGAACCCGAGGCCGCGCGCGGCCTGCACGAGGTTCTCCACCGCGCAGCCGACGCTGCAATAGAGATGGTGATCGTCGGGATCCACCGCGGGCGTGCGGCGCTCGTGATCCGGCACCACCGAGATCCGGCCCGGCGCCAGCCGGAACTTCCACGGCTGCGTGTTGTGGCTGGACGCCGCCATCACGGCATAGCGCACGAGCTCGCGAAGCGCGTTATCGTCGGGCGGGGACACGCGCGCGAGTGTAGCGGATCGGGATCCGGAACGAGGATTGCTAACGATTGAGCCCGCCGTGCTGACACTCGTTCGATTCCGCGGCCCGCGGCGTGCGCTGGCCGTCGCCTCCGCTGCCGCCGTGCTGACGCTGGCCGTGCTCGGCTCCGTCTGGGTCGGGCGCGCCGCCTGGGTCGGCGCGGGCTTCTACGCCAAGCAGCTCTGCTCGAGCGTGTTCCTGTCCGGCCGCGCCCCGCACGACGTGGCGAAGCACGATCTCGCGCTCATGTGGCCGGCCGCGGTGTTCCGCCGGATCGCCTGGACGGTCGATGCGGGCGAGGGGCGCGCGAGCGCGTCCTGGCTCGGACTGGTGACCCGCGAGGCGCGGCATCACCCCGGCTACGGCTGCACCCTGGTCAGCGCCCATGCCGCGCGGCTCGAACCGGTGGGCCGCGTACACGCGCGCGCCGACGCGGTCGCGGTGCGGAGCGCGTCGACCCCGGCCGCGCCGTTGCCGCGCGATCCGCCCCGTCCTGCGCTGGAGCGCGCGCTCGACGCGGCGTTCGCGCCTGCAGTCGCGGGCGGCGTCGCTTCCACGCGCGCCGTGGTGGTCGTGCGCAACGGGCGGATCGTCGCCGAACGCTACGCACCCGGCTTCTCCGCCCGGACTCGCTTTCCCGGCTGGTCGCTCACCAAGAGCGTCTTCAATGCGGTGACCGGCACGCTCGTCGCGCGCGGGTTGCTGCGCGTGGACGAGCCGGTGCGTATCGCCGCGTGGCGCGCGCCGGGCGATCCCCGCGGCGCGATCTCCTACGACCACCTGCTGCGCATGTCCAGCGGGCTCGCCTTCACCGAGCATTACGAGGATCCGTTCAGCGACGTGGCCAACATGCTGTTCGCGGCGCGAGGCGCGGGCGCGTACGCGGCCGGGCGCCCGCTCGGCACGGCGCCGGGGACGGCGTGGCAGTACTCGAGCGGTACGACGAACGTGCTCGCCGAGGCGCTGCGCGCGCACCTGCCCCCCGGCCTGCGCTACGAGGAACTGCCGCGGCGGCTGCTGTTCGAGCCGCTCGGCATGGCGAGCGCGGTGCTCGAGCGCGACGAGGCCGCGACGTTCATCGCGTCGTCGTACATGTACGCCACGGCGCGCGACTGGGCGCGGTTCGGCGCCCTGTTCGCCGCCGACGGCCTCTGGGAGGGGCGCCGCCTGCTGCCCGAAGGCTGGGTCGCGTACAGCCGCACCCCCGCACCGGCGGCCGCGGGTGCGCAGTACGGGGCGCACTTCTGGCTGCATGACGAGGACGAGCGTGCGAACGCCGCCAGCGTCACGCGGTATCCGCTTCCGCCGGACGCCTTCTTCGCCGGCGGCTTCGGCGGCCAGCGCATCACCATCGTGCCGTCGCGCGGCGTCGTGGTGGTGCGGCTCGGCTACAACCTCGACCTGGACGCCTTCAACAACGCCGGCTTCGTCGCCCGCGTGCTGGAAGCGCTCGCGGACGGCGGCGGGGGCTGAACCGTCTCGACCAGCCCGAGCCGATGCATCAGCCGGCGCGCGTCGCCCGGCGCCGCCGCCTTCGTGTCGTTGTCGAAGAAGCAGTACACGTCGCGCGCGCGGCGCTTCGGCGCGGCGCGGGCGGCGATCCGCCGCGCGTCGGCCACCTCCCCGCCCGCCGACCACGCGCGGATGCGCCGTGCCCAGTCTTCCAGCGTCGCGTCGGCGTAGCGGCCGCTGTAGCGCTCGCCGACGCCGTGCAGCCGGATGTACACGAAGTCGGCCGTCACGTCCTCGAACGTCGGCCACGCGCCCGCACCGTCCGACACCACCAGCGCGACGCGGTGCCGGCGCAGCAGCGCCGGGAACGCGGGATCGGCGAACGACTCGTGGCGCACCTCCAGCGCGTGGCGGAGCGGGCGGTTCGCGTCGATGGCGAGCGCGGCGCGCCCGGTCATCCAACCCTGGCGGCGGCGGGCGAGGGCGCGCGCGGCTTCCAGGTCCCGGGGCAGCAGCGCGAGAAAGGCGTCGAGCCGCTCGGCGTGCTCGGGGGTCCAGCGGAAGTTGGGCGGCAGCTGCCACAGGAACGGGCCCAGCTTCTCGCGGAGCCGGACCATCCCCGAGGCGAAGAAGTTGGCGAGCGGCGTCTGCGCGTCGCGCAGGCGGCGCACGTGCGTGACGTAGCGCCCGCCCTTCACCGTGAAGACGAAATCCTCCGGCGTCTGCGCGTACCACTCGTCGTAGTGCTCCGGGCGCTGCAGCGAGTAGAACGTGCCGTTCAGCTCCAGCACCGGGAACGCGCGCGCGGCGTACTCCAGCTCGCGCCGCTGCACGAGGTCCTCGGGATAGAAGACGCCGCGCCAGCCGTCGTAGCGCCAGCCGGAAACGCCGATGCGGATGCGGGCCTGCATGCGCCTGCCCATGCGAGGGCCGTGCCGGGGCATGGAACCTGCTATTCCGGGCAGGAGCACAACCCGCGGAGACCGCCATGATTCCCGAAGCCCACGACGGCCGCCTCGACAAGCTGCGCGAGCTGGTCGATCGCATGAAGGTCGGCATGCTCGCCACGCTGGACGACGACGGCACGCTGCGCAGCCGTCCGCTGCAGACGCTCGACTTCGACGACGACGGCTGCCTCTGGTTCTTCACCTCCGCCACCTCGCCGAAGGTGGAGGAGGCGAAGGGCATGCAGGGGCAGGTCAACCTCTCGTACGCCGACCCGGGCAAGATGGACTTCCTCTCCGTCTCCGGCAGCGCGCAGCTGATGCGCGACCGCGCGCGGATCGAGAAGTACTGGACGCCCTGGGTGAACGCCTGGTTCCCGAAGGGCATGGACGATCCCGACCTCGCGCTGCTGCGCGTGACCATCGAGAAGGCGGAGTACTGGGAGTCGCCGGGCAACGCCGTGACGCGCTTCGCCGGCCTCGCCGCGGCCATCGCCACCGGCAACAAGGACGCGCTCGGGACCAACGAGAAGGTCACCCTCGGCAACCGGACCACCTCGCCGCCCTGATCGCCGGGCGGGCGGCGGCTGGCGCACCGAGCAGGCCGCGCCGCCTTAACGCCCGGACGCAGCGGTGCTAGAGTGCACCGACGGCGCGCGGCGCGCGCCCCTTGCGGAAAGACCATGCGTTTCCTGTGGCCTCACCTGCTGTGGCTGCTGCTCGTCATCCCCGGGCTGGTGGCGCTGTACGTCTACCTGCTCAATCGACGCAAGCGCGGCGCGATCCGGTTCGCGAGCCTCGGCCTGGTGAAGGCGGCCATGGGACCCGGGCAGCGCATCCGCCGGCACATCCCGCCGGCGCTCTTCCTGCTCGGCCTGACGGCGATGCTCTTCGCCGTCGCGCGGCCCACCGCGGTCATCACGCTCCCCACCGAGACGCGCACCATCGTCATGGCGATCGACGTGTCGCTCTCCATGCGCGCCGCCGACGTGCAGCCCAACCGCCTCGCGGCGGCGCAGGCGGCGGCCAAGGAGTTCGTGAAGTCGCAGCCCGACGACGTGCGCATCGCGCTGGTCTCCTTCGCGGGCACCGCCTCCATCGTGCAGGCGCCGACGCACGACCGCGAGGCGCTCGCCGAGGGCATCGACCGGCTGCAGCTCCAGCGCCACACCGCCATCGGCAGCGGCCTCATCGTCGCGCTCGCCGCGCTCTTTCCGGACGCGGGTATCGACATCGAGCAGTACGTCCTGCGGACCGGCCGCGAGGCGCCGAAGCCGCCGCCCGCCGACCCCAAGGCGGAGAAGAAGCCCTTCGTGCCGGTCGCGCCCGGCTCGAATCCCTCGGCGGCGATCATCCTGCTGACCGACGGCCGGCGCACCATCGGCCCCGACCCGGTGGAGGCGGCCAAGATGGCGGCAGAGCGCGGCGTGCGCGTGTACACCGTCGGCTTCGGCACGCCGGAAGGCGGTCAGGCGCAGTTCGAGGGCTACTCGATGTTCATGGCCTTCGACGGCGAGACGCTCAAGGCGATCGCCGATATCACCAAGGGCGAGTACTTCCAGGCCGGCACCGAGGCCGACCTGCGCAAGATCTACGAAGGGCTCAACGCCAAGTACGTGCTGGAGCGCAAGGAGACCGAGATCGCCGCGCTCTTCGCCGCGGCGGGCACGCTCCTCGCGGTGGTCGCGGGCCTGCTGTCGGTGAGCTGGTTCGGGCGCTTCGCCTGAACGCTCAGGCGATGTCGGCGCCGCGCTCGGCGAGCAGGGCGCGCAGCACCGAGCGGTGGCAGCGCGACTCGTCCTCGCAGTAGCAGCCGACCGAGAAGTTCGACTGGTGCGAGAGCGCCGCGAGCAGGTCGAGCGTCCGGCTCGCCTCCGGGGCGGCCATCTCCTTGCGGTAGCGGCGCACGAACGACTTCCACTCCGCCTCGGTCTGCGCGCCGAGTGCGAGCTTGACCGTCGCTTCCGCCGGCGCGAGGTTCGGGTACCAGACGTCGTAGTAGTCGCGCCTGGCGAACTCGGACTTCGGCACCCCGCGCGGCGGGCGGCGCACCGTGCCGATGCGCAGGCCCTCGTCCCGGGCGCGCGGCGTCCCGAGGCGGACGATGCGCACGCTCACGGCAGGCGCGCGCCGGAGGCGCGCTGGGGGCGTCGCGGCGCGCTCATCGTGCGACCGTCCCGAGTCCGTGCGGCGCGGCGATGAACGCCGGGTGGGCCTCCGCCTGCGCGGTGAACGCCACGAGCGCCGGGTAGTTGCCGGGCGCGACGACGCCGGGAATCGTCTCCTGCGTGAAGGTCCATGCGACGGCCACGGTGAGCGCCGCCTGGTCCATGCGCTTCGCGTCGAACGCCCGCGCCGCCGCCGCCGCCTCGAGCGCGTCGAACGCCGCGTGCAGCTGTCCGGTCACGCGCTCCACCCACGGGGCGTGGCGCTTCTCCGGCGGGCGCAGCGTGTCCTCGTAGTAGATCTGCACCGCCTTCTCGCACGCGGCGAGTGCGAACCCGATGTTGCGCAGCGCGGCGGCGAGCTCCACCGGCAGCGCGGGCAGCAGCGTGCGCGGCCGCGCGAGCGCCTCGGCGTACTGCAGGATCAGCGTCGAGTCCATCAGCACGGTGCCGTCGTCGCACACCAGCGTCGGGGCTTTCACCACCGGGTTGATGCCGCGGAACTCGTCGAAGGTCCGGAACACCGACAGCGCGTGATGCTCGAACGGCAGCCCGAGGAGCTGCAGCGAGATCGCCGTGCGGCGCACGTAGGGTGAGTCGAGCATTCCGATGAGCAGCATGTCTTCTCCTTGTCAGGGCGACGCGGCGTCGAGCGCGAGATCCGCGGCCGCCTGCGCATGCAGGGCGGTCGTGTCGAAGAGGGGCACGGAGGCCTCCGCTTGGCCCACGAGCAGCGAGATCTCGGTGCAGCCTAGGACGATCCCCTGCGCGCCGCGCTCGGCGAGCCCCGCCATGATGCGCCGGTACTGCGCGCGCGAGGCGGCCTCGATGCGCCCGACGCACAGCTCGTCGTAGATGATGCGGTGGACGATCTCGCGGTCCGCCGGCTCCGGCACGATCGCGTCGACGCCGCGGGCGCGCAGCCTCGCGACGTAGAAGTCCTGCTCCATGGTGAAGCGCGTGCCGAGCAGCCCGACGGTGCCGAGCCCCGCGTGGCGGATCGCGCGCGCGGTCGGATCGGCGATGTGGACGAGGGGCATCGACACCGCGGCCTCGATCGCCGGCGCCACCTTGTGCATCGTGTTCGTGCAGAGCACGAGCAGCTCGGCCCCGGCGCGCTCGAGCGCCTGTGCGGCGGCGGCGAGCAGGGTGCCGGCCGCGTCCCAGTCGCCCGCGTGCTGCAGCCGCTCGACCTCGTGGAAGTCCACGCTGTAGAGCACGAGGCGCGCGGAATGCAGCCCGCCGAGCCGCGCCTTCACGCGCTCGTTGATGGCGCGGTAGTACGGCACGGTGGACTCCCAGCTCATGCCGCCGAGCAGGCCCAGCGTCTTCATTGCTTCGGGAGGCGCTCCAGCACGCACTGCACGCCGGGGTCGCCGGGGCGGCCGAGGATGAACGCGGTGACGTTGCGCGTCCACTCGTCGGGATCGATGCGCCCGGCGTAGAGGCGCGACGTCTGGTTCAGGAAGTGGCCGCCCTCGCGCGAGCCGGTGCTCTGCAGCAGCCCGCCGACGGTGTACTTGCCGATGCGTGCGCCGTGGCAGGCCTCGCGCACTCCGCCGAGCCAGGCTTCGAACTCCGGGTTGCGGCGCAGGGCGTCGGGGGCACAGGCGGTGAGGGCGGCGACGAGGGTCGCCGCCACGAGGAACCGGCGCGCGGTGGCGCCGGCAGGCAGACAGGGCATGGACAGGCGATGGACGCGCGGGCGCCCTGAGGCTGGCGAAGCCGCTATTGTGCCTGTGCGCCGCTCGATCCGGCGGCGCACGCCCGGTCGTCAGCCGCCGATGCCGTGCTCCGCGGGAATCGGCGCGCCCGGTGCATCCGGCCGGCGCAGCAGTTGCTGGACCGGCACCCCGCGCCGGTAGTCGGCCAGCAGCTCCTCGGGGTCGAACGGCACCCCGATCGGGTTCTCCCGGAACGCCGGGCCTTCCATGTACTCGTTGGCCTCTTCCGCGGTGCTGAAGCTGTCCACCTGGAACTCGAGCCGGTTGCCGTCCGGGTCCTTGTAGTACATCGAGAGCGTCGGACCGTGGCGGATCGGCCAGTAGGGCACGATGCCGCGGAGCTTCAGGCGCGCGTAGGTGTGCATCAGGTCGCCGAGGTAGGCGTAGGTGTAGGCGACGTGATCCACCCCGGTACCGCCGCTCGGCGCATCCGACCCGTCGGGGTCGAGCGCGGCGAGGTTCAGGAAGGCGAAGCGGTGATGCTCCTCGTCGTAGGTGAGGAAGGCGAGCACCGGGTTGCGGTAGCGCACCTTGGCCTCGAACACGTCCTCGTACCAGGCGACCATCTCGTCGAAGCGCCGCGTCCGGTACACGATGTGCGCGAACTTGGTCGGTCGGGCCATGGCGCGCCCCTCAGCGTTGCGACGCGTCCGGGCGCGCGCACGCGCTCCGGCCTGTCGCCGGAATCGGGAAAGTTTCCACGTCCGCCTCCCGTTGCTGGAAATGTGACGGTTCGCAGGATGAGCGAAGCGAGAACGAAAGTCGTGAACGCGGACACAAATGGCTCCAAAATAGTTGCGAACCTCGCGCAGGGTGACGCCATGGCGAAGCGCTTCGAGCTCGGCCCCTTCCGCCTCGATGAGAAGGCCGGACTGCTCTTCCGCGGCGCCGAGCCGATGGCCGTGGGGCAGCGCGCGGTGACGCTGCTCCGCGTGCTGGTCGAGCGCGCCGGCGAGCCGGTCTCCAAGGAGGAACTCATTGCCGCCGCGTGGCCGGGCGTGGTGGTGGAGGACAGCAACCTCACCGTGCAAATCGCCGCGCTGCGCCGCGCGCTCGGCGAGGCGCCGGGCGGCGAACGCTGGATCGAGACGCTGCAGCGGCGCGGCTATCGCTACGTCGGACCGGTGATCGCGGCCGACGCGTCGCGCCCGCCTGCGCCGCACCCGGCGGGACCGGCACTGGCGCTCCCCGACAAGCCGTCCGTCGCCGTGCTGCCCTTCGCCAACCTGAGCGGCGACGGCGACCAGGACTACTTCGCCGACGGCATGGTCGCGGACATCGTCACCGGACTGGCGCGCATCAAGTGGCTGTTCGTCGTCGCGCACAACTCGACCGCGGGCTACAAGGGCCAGGCGGTGCCGATCAAGCAGATCGGCCGGGAGCTGGGCGTGCGCTACCTGCTCGAAGGCAACGTGCGCAAGAGCGGCGCGCGGGTGCGCATCTGCGCGCAGCTCGTCGAGGCGGAGACCGGCGTGCACCTGTGGGCCGAGCGCTACGACCGCGCGGTGGACGACATCTTCGCGCTGCAGGACGAGATCACGCTGAGCGTCGTCGGCGCGATCGAGCCGAGCCTGCTCGAGGCCGAGCTCGCGCGCGTGCGGCGCAAGCGCCCCGAGAGCCTGCACGCCTACGACCTCGTGCTGCGCGCGCTGCCGCACGTGTACCTCGCAATGCCCGACGAAGCGGCGACCGCGCTGCCGCTCCTGCGGCAGGCCGTTGCACTCGAACCCGACTACGCCGGCGCGCACGGCTTCCTCGCCTGGTGTCACGAGATCCTGTTCGTGCGCGGCGGATTCGGCGAGGAGGATCGGGTCGCAGCCCTGCGGCACGCGCGCGCCGCGGTCACGCTCGGGCGCGACGACGCGACGGCGCTCGCGCTCGGCGCCTTCGTCATCGCGATGGTCGAGCACGATCGTCCCACCGCGTTCGAGGCCTTCGACCAGGCGCTCGCGCTCAGTCCGTCGACGTCGTTCACGCTCTTTCTCGGGGCGATCGCGCTCGGCTACGCGGGCGAGGCGGAGCGGGCCATCGAGTGGGGCCGCCGCGGTCTTCGCATCAGCCCGTTCGACCGGCTGAGCTACTGCGCCTACCACGGCATCGCGACCGGGAACTTCCTCCTCGGCCGGTACGACGAGGCGGCGATGGCCGGGCGCCGCGCGGTGCAGCTCAGTCCGAGCTTCAGCGTGTCGCATAGCCTGCTCGTCGCGCCGCTGGTCAAGCTCGGGCGCCTGGCGGAGGCACGCGCCGCCGCAGCCGAGGTGATCGCACTGCAGCCCCGCTTCAGTGCGGGCGGGTTCTGCGCGGCGCTCGAGATGCATCCCGACCTCGCCGCGGGGCTCATCGAGGCGTGGCGCGCGGCGGGATTGCCGCCCTGACCGGCGCTACAGCGCGACCTCGCCGCGCACCACGTCGACGACGTCGCCGCCGACCCACAGCGCGTCGCCTTCCCGGCGCAGATGCACGCGCCCCGCGCGTCCGAGCGCCGTGCCCTGGGCGGCGACGTACTCGGAGGGCGCGAGCCCCGCGCCGATGAGCCATTGCGCGAGGCTCGCATTGAGGCTGCCGGTCACCGGGTCCTCGTAGCCGCCGTCGGCGATGAAGGCGCGCACCTCGAACGCCGCATCGCCGCCGTCGCCGTGCGCGCCGACGACCCCGAGCCGCACCGGTGCGAGCGCGCTCCAGTCGGGGACGATTGCGAGCACCTCGTGCGCCGAGCGCAGCATCACCGCGCACCAGCCGGGGCCGTTGTCGACCCAGTGGTGCGCCACGATCGCCTCGCGCGCGATCGCGAGGCCGTGCGCGATCTGCTCGAGAAGCGCGTCGTCGAGCGGCCCGGAACGCCGCAGGGGCGGTGCCGCGAACGCGAGTCGATCCGCGTCGCGGCGGATGCGCACCAGACCGACGCCGCACTCCTGCACCACCTCGTCGTCGGCCCGCGGGCGCCCGCCCGCCGCGAGCCAGGCGTGGCAGGTGCCGAGCGTCGGGTGGCCGGCGAACGGCAGCTCGCCGCCCGGGGTGAAGATGCGCACGCGATAGTCGGCGCGCGCGTCCGTGGGCGGCAGCAGGAACGTCGTCTCCGAGAGATTCGTCCAGCGCGCGAGGGCGGCCATCGTCCGCTCGTCGAGACCGTCGGCGTCGTGCACGACGGCGAGCGGGTTGCCGCCGAGCGGGTCGGCGGAGAAGACGTTCACCTGCGAGAACGGTCGGCGCATTTTCATCCGCGGTGCTCCCCGTGGCGCACGCCGCGCATGCGCGCGAACGCGATCATCAGCAGAAGCCCGGCGAGGCCGGTCGCGACGCAGAGGACATGCAGGCTGTCCACCGGGATCGCGAGCAGCAGCCCGTTCGCGGCGGAGAGCGGCGCGAACGGGCGCATGTCGTCGTGCATCACGCTGTCGAGGGCGACGTGGCTGTAGGTGCCGACGAAGGCGCCCGCGGCCGCGGCGGACCAGGGAATGCCCGTGTCCTGGACCGCCATCCAGGCGAGCAGCGGCGCGCCGGGGTCGGGCTTCCACCAGCGCAGGAGACGTTCGCACACCGGACGGCCGGCGAGCACGGAGAAGAGCCCGACGAGCGTCGCGCCGAGGTACGTGTGGGTGAACCCGTGCAGGATCGCGTCCCCGCGGAGCATGCGCACCAGCGGCTCGAGGTCCATCGCCACTTGGCTGAAGCCGAACACGGTGAGGCTGAAGCGGCGCCCGGCGACCGCCTTGAGCGCGAGGGCGGGGCCCATGTGGAAGGGGGTGAAGGGCATGGCGGCGGGCGGTCAGCGTGAGATGACGAGCGGTGCGCCGAGGCGGTACCGGTCGATCACCGCCATGTCGGGCTCGAGACCGAGTCCCGGCCCGTCGGGGACGGTGAGCCGGCCGTCGCGCGCCCGCACCGCGCCGTGATAAGGGCTCGCCTGGAGCTCGCCGAAGAAGATCTCGAACGGCGCCCCCGGCGCAAACGCCGCGGCGAGGTGCAGCGACGCGAGGAAGCCCGGGCCGAAGTAGAAGCAATGCGGCACGTAGTCGATGGAGTGGGCCGCGGCAAGCGCGGCCGCCTGCGCCACCGCGCCGATGCCCCCGAACTTGATCACGCTGGGCTGGCAGATGTCGAGGGCGCCGGCTGCGAACATCCGCGCCAGCTCGTGCACGCTCGTCGCGTTCTCGCCAGCCGCCACCGGTAGCGTCGTTGCCCCGCGGACGCGCGCAAGCCCGGCGTGATCCTCCGGCGGCCACACCGGCTCTTCCAGCAACGCGAGGCGCAGCGGTTCCAGCGCGCGCGCGCGGTCGATGGCCTCCGCCACGCTCCAGGGGCAGTTCGTGTCGAGGGCGATCCACGTGGATTCGCCCGCCGCCTGCCGTGCCGCGCGTACCGTGTCCAGCCGTTCCTCGTGCAGCTTGATGTGCCGGAAGCCCTGCGCGAGCGCGCGCTCGACGGCGGCCGCGACGAGCGGTGGCTCGCTGTAGCGGAGCAGGCTCGCATACGCGTCCAGCTCGCGGGGGGCGCCGCCGAGCAGCGCGGCAATCGGCTGCGACGCCGCCTTGCCGGCGATGTCCCAGAGCGCGATCTCGATCGCGGACAGCGCGTACATGAACGGGCCGGTGCGCCCGTGGATGTGGAAGCGGTGCTGCATCTCCTGCATCAGGGCGTTGCGGTCGCGCGTGTCCCGCCCGATGAATGCCGGCCCGACGAGCGAGGACAGTGCCGCCATGGTGGTGGGGCAGGCCACGTGCCCCCAGCCTTCGCCCCAGCCTTCCAGCCCATCGTCGGTGCGCACCCGGACGAAGAGCGAGTCCACCGACGTCCAGTTCATTCCGGCGAAGGCCTGCGGGGCCGCGCCCATGTCGAAGGGGACGCGGATCAGGTGTGCCTCGATGCTGTCGATGATCATGGCAAGCCCCTCCCGCGCGAAGCTTAACCGAAGGCCCTTTGCCCGCGCACGCGTTCCCGTCCCGGCGCACGACCCGCCGGGCCGGACAATGCCGCCGCGTTACGGATACGGCGTGCCGTCCCGGTGCAGGAACCTGCCGTCGGCGTTCGAGCTCACCATGTCGATGTCCGAGCAGGTGGTGACGTCGCCAGGGTGGCGCGAGCCGACCTCGAGGTAGACCGCCATGACGGACGACTCGTTGCGCAGATGGTGGCCGTTGCCGGTGCCCTTGGGGAACGCCGCACACTCGCCCGCGCGCAGAAGCGTCTCGCCTTGATCCTCGACGAGCGTCAGCGCCCCCTCGAGCACGTAGACGAACTCGTCCTCGTCGCTGTGCCAGTGACGCTGGCTCGACCACCCGCCGGGCGGCAGCGTCATCAGGTTGACGCCGAAGTCGCGCAGCCCGCCCGCGTCGCCGAGACGGCGGCGGGTGCGAGCGGCGCACGGCTCATCGAACGGCGCCGGATAGCTCGAGCCCGTACGCACGGGAACGGCGGCGAGATCGATCTTGGGCATTGCGCCACTCCCTATGGGCGGTTCGACCGGTCGTCGCGCCGCAAGACGAATAGCTGCTCATTGACTTCCTTGCCCCACGTGGTGCCCTTGCGCTCCAGCTCCAGCCTGAAGCCGCTCGTCTCGTAGAGGT
The DNA here is from genome assembly GCA_964552535.1 of uncultured Enterobacteriaceae bacterium. Lineage (GTDB taxonomy): Bacteria > Pseudomonadota > Gammaproteobacteria > Burkholderiales > SG8-39 > CAZKHE01. The sequence goes on from CAZKHE010000023.1 coordinate 19,767, forward strand.
GCCGCGCCGCAGGCAGCTGGTCGAAGGTCCAGAGATGGACCCGTGCATACGCCTGGCGCCGGCAGAACGCCAGCGCTGCGGCGAGCAGGTCCTTCCCGATGCCTTTCCCCCGACAGGCGTCCGAGACGATGAACCACCGGAGATGCGCGCCTTCGGATGCGGCGCCGTGGCCGTCGATCACGATCGATCCGTGGATCTCGCCCGCATCCATGGCCAGCCAGAGTCCGTCCCTCCCGGGATCGTAGCGGAGGGCGAACTCGGCCAGCTCACGCGCGACCTTCGCCTCGAACTCGACCCCGAAGCCGACCTTCTCGGCGTAGTAGCGTCCGTGCAGCTCGACGATCCGTCCGATGCAGCCGGCCAGGAACCCCGCGTGAAGGGTCATGATCGGTGCCGACGACCCGCGTGGGGTTCAGGTGGCTGAGCGAGGTCGAAGGCGGACATCCAAGCTCCCTTGGAAGGGTGGGTCGGGCGGCGGGCGGTCTCAGGCCGCGGCCGCCGAGGCGGGTGCCCGCTGTACGTGCTCGAACAGCCGTTCCGCGACCAGCGCAGCCCACTGGCGGTACTGCCCGCCGCCGGGATGATAGCCATCGACCGCCATCTCGTGCGGCACGGCGGCCCAGTCGAGCGGGAGGTAGGACAGGTTTCCGGTCGCGCTGCACCAGCGCTGCAGCGCCAGATCGAGGCGTTGCGCGTATTGCCCGAGGTACCAGCGAAGCGGCTGCGGTGCCGCGGGGAGGATGCGCATCGGAGGCAGTCCGGTGACGACGGCGCCGGCGACGCCCAGCCGGGTGACGGCGTAGTCCACCAGCTCCCGATAAGCGGCGATGAACCTGCGCGGCGAACGCTGCGACGTGACGTCGTTGGTGCCGAGCGCGGTGACGAGGAGGTCCGCCCGACGGACGCTCGCCTGCTTGAGCATCTGCAGCGCTTCGGCGGTGTTCACGCCGGATTGCGCGATCAGTTGCCAGTGCACGGTCGTTCCGATGCGCGCCGCGAGAAGCCGGGCGGCGGGCAGGGCCAGTGCGTCCGACTGGTGCGCCACCCCCACGCCGGCGGCCGAGGAGTCGCCGACGAACAGCACGCGGATGCCGCTCGCGGCGGGCGGCCCCACCTGGCCCTGGCGCGGGCCGGGCGGCTCGGGCAGGCGGATCGCACTGCGCCGCAGCCGGAGCGCCTGCGCCAGCAGGATCGGCAGCAGCGAGTACTTGTAGACGTTCAGCACGGCGGCGGAGCGGCGGGTGCGCGGGCTAGCCTGCAGTCGCCGCTCGGCTCCCGGGGACCTGGTAGCGGAGCTCGGCGAAGCCAGTCCCGATGCGCCGGGCGGAGAGCAGCACCAGCGGCGGACTCGTCAGCCGCCGGGGAAACAGCGGCTTGCCCTTGCCGAGGGTCACGGAGCCCACCTGCACGATCACTTCGTCGAGGAGTCCGGCCTCGTGGAATTGCGCCGCGAGGTCGCCGCCGCCGACGATCCATACGTTCCCGGTTCCGGCCGCCGCGCGCATCGCGGCATGCACCGGCCGGACATCGCCCTGGACGAAACGCACATCCGCGCCTGGAACTGCAGGGAGCGTCCGGTGGGTGAAGACCCAGGCGGGCTGGGTATACGGCCACGGCGAGCCGGCTTCGGCGGCGACGCGCTCCGCATGGCGCAGCATCCACTCGTACGTGGCCGCGCCCATGGCGAGCGCGCCCACCTGCGCAATGAACGCCGGGTACCCGGTGTCGTTCACGTCGCCGAGCGGGAAGAGCCAGTCGAGCGAATCGTCCTCGGTCGCGATGAAGCCGTCGAGGCTCGCGGCGGTGTAGTACTGCGTCTTCACGGGGCGACGTCCGTCAGAGCCCTTCGGTGACGACGAGGCTCGACTTCGTGGTCCGCTCGCGGATCGCGCGCAGCGCCTGATACTCGGGCGATGCCCACCACGCCTTGAAGCGCGCCATGCTCGGAAACTCGAGGATCACGCAGCGCTTCGGCGACCAGGTGCCTTCGAGGACTTCCGTCGCGCCACCGCGGGCGAGGTACCGGCCGCCGAACGCAGCGATGGTCGCGGGCGCCTTCTGCCGGTATTCCTCGTAGGCGGCCGCATCGATGACTTCGATGTCCGCAATCACGTACGCTGGCATGGCGGGCTCTCCTGGTTGAGTGACATCGTCGGGATTGAACGCGACTTCCCACAAGTGGCCGTCGGGATCCTGGAAGTAGCCCGCGTAGCCGCCCCAGAAGGCGGTCTGAGCGGGCTTGACGATCGTCGCCCCGGCGCGTTCCGCCTGGGCCATGACCGCATCGACCTCGGATCGCGATGCGACGTTGTGGGCGAGCGAGAAGCTCGTGGGGCTCGGCGGCCCGGGCGAAAGCCCGGCATCGGCGGCCAGACTGGCGCGGGGCCAGAGGGCGAGCTTGAGTCCGGACTCGAGCTCGAAGAAGGCGACGGCGCCGATCTCGAACTCGGTGCCCATGATGCCCCGGGTGGGGAGGCCGAGACCGTCGCGGTAGAAGGCGATCGAACGCTCGAGATCGGCGACGGCGAGGGTGATGAGGCTGATGCGGGGACGCATGAGGCGCTCCAGCTAGGCGCGGCGCGCGACCTTGGCACGGGCCGGGATCGGAAGCGGCACTGTGCCGTCTCCGCCCGCGGAAGGCAAGCGAACGGAGGCCGGGACGACGCGCAGGCAGCACCGCGGTCATCGGCCGCGGCGCGGCGGCGGCACCTTCCCGGGCCGGCACTGATTGGCGCGGAGCTCGCGAGCCACACGCCTTCGGTCCGGGTGTGGTTCGCTTCCAGCCACTGCCGCCAGTCGGCCCGACTCTTGGGGTGGATGGCGATCTTGGGCAGGCGCGCCATGTTGGGTCGGTGCCTACGCGGGACGCCTCACCTCGACCGCTGGAACCAGCGGACGGGCTTGAACGAGGCGGCGATCCGATCCCTTACCGTTAGGCCTGGAGTTCCTGTCCGAACATGATCCGATGGCCGTCGACCGTGCGGACACCGAACTCCCGCATGCCCCAAGGCTTGTCGGAGAGCACTTGCGTGAACTCCGCTCCGGCGCGCTGGTACTCCGAGAACAACGCGGAGGCGTCCGAAACCGTCACGTATCCGTACCACGAGTGGTCGCCAAGCGCCTCAGGCGAAATGGCGTCGGTACACTCGCCGAGCATCACGCGGAAGCTGCCACGAGACAGGAACGTCCAGCCGGGTGCCGTGAAGTCGATGCCCAGGCCGAGAACGGACGTGTAGTAGTCCGTGGACCTGGCCAAGTCCCGGACGGCGAGCGTGAATCGAACCTTAGTGAAGTCGGACATGGCGTCAGGCCCCGGGAAACCGCGCATTGTCTGCAGCCCCGAGTGGGGCGGCAGCCTCGTAGTGTCCCAGCTGAACCAGTCCATACAGGTTGTCCCATTCAACCCAAGACTCGGCGATCACCTCACCCTCCATGCGATAGACCGCGATGTACTCGGCCGTCAATGATTTGCCCGAGGGCGGGTACGGCCCCATTGGACCGGTCTGGGTGCCCGTGAAACGATGTCGCACCGCGATCCTGCTTCCCTCGGCCACCATGTCTTCGATGCTTTCGCGGGCGTCCGGAAAGGTTTCATGCTCGCTGCGCAAGTACCGGATCAGCTCCGCTCTGCTTCGGACACCAGGCGCTGCATGGCTATGGCGGACGAAGTTTGGCGCGACCAGCCGCTCCAGGGCCTTCCAGTCCCGTGCATTGATCGCATCGACAAAGGCACGTACCACGTGCCGACTCTTCTCGACCTGACTCATGCCCACGGCAGGCCCTCAACCGGCCAACGGTGGAACTGGGCAGCGGCCCGTCATGGCCGGTCGCTCGAACGACTTGCTATGCCGCCCCAAACCTATGCCACTCCCATACTTCACCATCCTCCGGATGGATCACCGGGCCCGAGAACTCGAAACCCAGCTTTTCGAGAATGCGCGTGGATGCATTCTTCTCTGGCAGCGTCTGAGCCTTGATCCTTGCCACCCCGTGGTTCGTGGCGATCTCAATGAGGGTCGCCGCCATCCAGGTCGCGACGCCCCGCCCTTCGTGCTCCGGAAAGGTGAAGTAGGCAATCTCGACCTCGTCGGACACCGGGGCACTCTTGAACGCACACGTTCCGACGAACACGCCCTGTTCCTCTGCCAGGTAGCCCATCCAAGGCGAGACCGGGATCCCGTTCGGGTACATGGCGATGGTCGAGACGCACAGGTCCTTCAGGAAATCCGAACCCTGGATGCGCGGGCTTGCCGTCAGCTCATTCGTAATGGCCACAAGATTCATGTCGGCGCCTGGCAGCTTGCCTGTGTGATCTCGCGGCCATTCTAGTCAAATGATCGGCCTCCATAGGCGCTTCCTGGGCTGCGGCATAACGACCAAGCTCAGCGGCGCGCCGCTTGCGGCGCGTCCGCTGCAGCATAGGGTTAGCCCGCTGGGGTGACACGACTCTCAACGTAGTTGATGAACGCGGAGCACACGACAAGAAAAAACTTTGCATCATCGAAGACCACTTTCTGAGATTCGAGAATCGCGTGCCTGATGCCACCCTCGTCCGACGTGTAACCATATAGATTGCTGAAAGCCGTACGGAGAGCGGGGTGCAGCTTGATCTCGTCTTCGAGCTTCTTGAGTAGTTGGCCGAGGGTTCCTTTCTCCGCGCCAACAGTCTTTGCGACAAGACTTTCGACCGCAGAGATCGCTTCTTTAATCGAATTGCGGTAGTCCGGTGCCTCTCGATCCGAGAGTAGCTCGAGGGCGCGCTGCAAATGGGTCTGTACTGGCCCGCGTGCGCGCTCGAGCGCCTGCTCGATTGCCTCAATCTCCTGTTGTTCGGTGATTCGAGTTACTACGCCATTCACGAACCTATACGCAGATACTTCCTTTTCTAGGACAAAGTTGCACGACTCGATGAAGCGATCCCTAAACTGGTACCGCCTGTAGTTGTTCGCAACAAACTCGATGAAGTCGTAGACCTCGTACCAAGGGCACTCGAAGAAATAGCTTCGGAGGACAGCCAGGACCTTGGACCAGTTTGCGTCGAGCGTATCCAGAGGCTGCTTGAAATAGCTGAACCACAGGGCCTCACAGAGCGACTTAATCTCCTTGTTCTCCGACAAGAAGTAACCGCCATACATCCCGCTGGAGTAGTGGACGTGGTCCCAAGCATGGACTTTCAGAAGACTCCAGAGCGCGTTCTTGAGGTGCTCGTCAACTGAGTCGACCTGAACGATCTCCCGAACTTTCCTGTATCCGTACCTTTCAGAGAAGCGCATGGTTCGCGGTCTCCGGTCTAACGAATGAAAGTGACTTCCCCTGCCGGCGGGGGCATCGAGTGCCAAGATTGAGTTTCGCGCATCAATCTCTCCGGAGGGGAAGTCATGGCACAGGTTACTACCGTCGGGATCGATCTCGCAAAGAACGTGTTTTCACTGCACGGGGTGGATGAGAACGGCGTCACGATCCTGCGCCGCTGCGTGGGCCGCTGCCGGCTCGTGGAACTGGTGGCGGGTCTGGCGCCCTGTCTGATCGGGATGGAGGCCTGCTCGGGGGCGCACGAGTGGGCGCGCCGGTTCGAGCGCCTGGGCCACACGGTGCGCCTGATGGCACCCAAGTTCGTGACGCCGTATCGCAAGAGCGGGAAGAACGACGGCAACGACGCGGAGGCCATCTGCGAGGCGGTGCGCCGGCCGAACATGCGCTTCGTGCCGGTGAAAAGCGCCGAGCAGCAGGCGGTGCTCGCGCTGCACAGGGTGCGCCAAGGCTTCGTGGAGGAGCGCACCGCGACGATCAACCGCGTGCGCGGGCTGATGAGCGAGTTCGGCGTGGTGTTGCCGCAGCGGGCGGTGGAGGTGCGTCGAGGCGCGGCGCTTGCCGCCGAGTCGCTCCCGGTGCTGGCGCGGCGCGGGATCGAGGACCTGCTGTTGCACCTGCGCACGCTGGATACGCGCATCGAGGAGTACGACCGCGAACTCGAGCGCCTGGCGCGATCGCAGGAAGCGGCGCGCCGCTTGATGCAACTGCAGGGCGTGGGACCGATGACGGCGCTGGCCACGGTGGCCAGCGTAGGGCGGGCGCACGAGTTCGCCAACGGCCGCCAGTTCGCTGCGTGGCTGGGGCTGGTGCCACGGCAATGGTCGACCGGGGGCAAGCCGCGACTGGGTCACATCACCAAGCGGGGCGATCCGTACCTGCGCACGCTGCTGATCATGGGTGCGCGCTCGGTGCTGCAGAGGGCGCCGCAGCGAAGCGACCGGTTGAGCCGCTGGGCGCTGGCGGTGAAGGCGCGTCGCGGCTATCACCGTGCGTGCGTGGCCATTGCGGCGAAGAACGCGCGGATCATCTGGGCGCTGCTGGCACGGGGCGAGACATTGAGATTGGCGTAGGCGACGGCTGCGCGAGACCGATCGAGCAAGCAACCGGTCCACTTTCAAGGAGGGCTGCGTCGCAGGTGCGAAAGACAGGTCAGACCGGCGTCCGGAGATCCTGATGAACTCTCGGGCCTCACCAAGGCCGACTAACGATCGAGGACCGGACGCGCGGCTTTCATTCGGGCCGGAGCACAACAGCTGCTCGCAGACAGGCCGGTTATAGACTCGCAGTCAGACCTTCCCGAGCACCGGGCGCATCAGCACCAGACAACACACACGGCACTTGATTTCCGGGGAAGTCTTTATAGACTGAGTTCAGCCGCCGCCGAGGAGTGCAGCGACGAGGGGACCGGCAAGCAACGCTTGCCGGCGGTCGGCTGCAACGCCGGGTTAGAGCCCACCATCGAACACCCTTTCGATCTCGACTTCGAAGTCCTCGTGGGCCTCATGAAAGCGTGCGCCGTCTTTCTTCCGGTCTTGAAGAAGAGTCAGTGCCAACCGGCGCGCGAGCATCAAAGCCTGAAATGAGTCGACGCCTGCAACATCCGGTATGCGTTTCTCCAAGCCGTCTAGTGCGACTGGGCATCGCCAATCGCCGTGCGGGTCTTGATACGGACGGCCGATCCGAACCGTGAAGGCGACTCTCGCGCCATCGGGTTCGATACAGACAAGCTCGCATTCCGCGACGACAATGTCCATGGGCTCTAACGTCCGAGTTCAGCGGCGCGCCGCTTGCGGCGCGTCCGCTGCAACGATTGGTTGGGCATGGTACGCATGAGGCGTGCTTAGAGCTCTAAGTTACCGAGGCGAATCACCAGCTGCGAGATCTTGGTAGAAACCACGGTGCTTACACGTATGGCACCGATACTGCGGCCGCTTGGACCGGCGACTGAGAAACCAAAGTGGGACCGCAACCATCGCAACTGCAAGCACCCACGCGATTCCATGGGTAAGACCGAATCGAAAAAGGATGTCTCTCAATGTCCGGATGACGACCCCGAACAAAAGCAGGGCAATGACCCCGGCAACAAAGCCCGTCTCCAAAGCTCTCGGTGGCTCGGGAAGAATGGCCCCGCACGATGCGCACCGATGATAGGGCTCGTCGCTCACCGTCTGGTCTTAGCGTGCCCAACGAGAATTAGGATTCCTAAACTGCTGTACATACACCCAGCCGTCTGATGCATAATGCGGCGAGGGTGACGTAAACGCCTGTTCCCCCAGCGCCGCGGGGGAATAGGGCGTCCTAAACTGCCGGGGGTGATGCGTCATGGCCGTGTCCCGTCCCAAGCCTGGTTCCCGTTTCGATCCGCGGAGCGCTCGACGCCCGCACGCCGATTCCGCCTCGGACCACTCCCGTTCCACCGCCGCATTCCCGCCGCTTCCCGCGGCACCGGAGCCTCAGGCCGCACCCGCTCCCGCGACCGCGGCGGGCGCCGGCCCGCGCCTGCTCGACCAGGTGCGCACCCGCCTGCGCGTGAAGCACTACAGCCTGCGCACGGAGGAACAGTACGTCGGTTGGATTAGACGCTTCGTGCTGTTCCACGGCAAGCGTCATCCGGCCGGGATGGGGGCGGCGGAAGTGGAATCGTTCCTCTCCCACCTCGCGGTCGCGGGGCGGGTCGCCGCCTCGACGCAGAACCAGGCCAAGGCGGCGCTGCTCTTCCTCTACCGCGAGGTGCTCGGGACGGAACTGCCCTGGCTCGACGGCATCACCCAGGCCAGGACCCCGGCGCGGCTCCCCGTGGTGCTCACCCGCGAGGAGGTGCGCGCGACGCTGGCGCGGCTCTCCGGCCGGCCGTGGCTCCTCGCCAGCCTGATGTACGGCACCGGCATGCGCGTGATGGAGGCCGTGCGGCTGCGCGTGAAGGACGTGGAGTTCGCGCGGCGCGAGATCGTGGTGCGCGACGGCAAGGGCGCCAAGGACCGCATCACGATGCTGCCCGCGCAGCTCGTGGAGCCGCTGCGCAACGCGCTCGTCGCGGCGGCGCGGCAGCACGAGGCCGATCTCGCGGCGGGCCACGGCGAGGTGTACCTGCCGCACGCGCTCGCGCGCAAGTATCCCTCCGCCGGCCGCGAGTGGGCGTGGCAGTACGTCTTTCCGGCCGAGCGCCTGTCGGTGGACCCGCGCTCGGGCGCCGTGCGGCGGCACCACGCCGACGAGCAGTCGGTGCAGCGCGCCGTGCGGGCGGCGGTGCAGGCGGCCGGCATCGCCAAGCCCGCCACGCCGCACACCCTGCGCCACTCGTTCGCCACGCACCTGCTCGAGGCCGGGTACGACATCCGCACGGTCCAGGAACTGCTCGGCCACGCCGACGTGAGCACGACCATGGTGTACACGCACGTCCTGAACCGCGGCGGGCGCGGCGTGGTGAGCCCGCTGGACGGGGGCGGGTGGGGGGCCGGTGAACCGCCGGTCGCGTACGCCGCCTGAAGCCGGAGCCGCCGCGGGCTCAGCCGGCGAAGACCGCGTAGCGCACGGCGTCGCGGCCGCCGCGCTTCACTTCGTACATCAGGTCGTCGGCCATCTTCACCAGCTCGTCGGTGGACGCCGGCGCCGCGGCGCACGTGAGCGCGCCGAGGCTCACCGTGATCGGCCAGCCGCGCACCCGCATCTCGTCGTTCAGCGCGTCGCGCAGCTTGGTGAGCACCGCGCGGGCGTCGTCCGGGCCGGTTTCCGGCAGCAGCACGCCGAACTCGTCGCCCCCGAGGCGCGCCACCGCGTCCGTGCGACGCACGTGCGCCGCCAGGTGCTGCGCCACGATGCGCAGCGCTTCGTCGCCGGCGGTGTGTCCGAAGCGGTCGTTGACGCTCTTGAAGTGGTCGAGGTCGAGGTAGGCGAGCGTGAACGGCCGTCCGTAGCGCGCCGCGCGCTCCATCTCGGTCTCCGCCATCTCGCGGAAGGAACGGGCGTTCATCACACCGGTGAGCGGGTCGGTCCGGGCGAGCTCCTGCTCGCGGCGCATCGCGTCGCGCAATGCCGTGAATAGCGCCGTGATCATGACGAAGAACGCCAGCCGGATCGCGGAGTTCCAGAACGGGATGAGCGGATGCGAGTGGCGGCTGCCCGCCGCCTGGTCGGCGACGAGCCACATCACCGCGCTGATGCAGGCGACGACGATGCTCGGCCAGCGCCCGACGAACCAGGCGACCAGCGCGATCGGCAGGACGTAGAAGAGCGAGAACGCGATCTCGTAGCCGGTGGCGTAGTCAATCCAGCCAACGGCGGCGACGAGCAGCACGCCGAGCAGGAACACTTGGCGGGGATGACCGTCGGCATGGCGAATGAGAACGTCCACGGCGCTTTGGACGCGCCGGCGGGCGATTCGTTCAGCGCGGCGCGACGGCGCTCAGGCAACGTGTCGCGCCGGCAGGCCCGGCCGCTGCTGCGGCTCGACCCCGGGCGGCGTGATGTCCGGCACCGGGAGAGGCAGCTCGGGCTCGGCCTGCTCCTCGAGGTCAGGAATGTCCGCGGTGCGCGCGCCCCAGTGCACGAGCTCCATGCGGCCGTCGGCGTGCTCGACGATGGCGGTGCAGCTGTCCACCCAGTCGCCGCAGTTGATGTAGCGCAGGCCGTCCACGTCGCGCAGCTGCGCGGCGTGGATGTGCCCGCAGATCACGCCGTCCACGCCGCGCTCCTTCGCGTGGCGCACGACCGCGTCCTCGAAGTCGTAGATGAAGCTCACCGCGCGCTTCACCTTGCGCTTGGCGTAGCCGGAGAGCGACCAGTAGCCGGAGATGCCGAGCGTGCGCCGGACGCGCGACAGCAGCACGTTGAGGTGCACGACGAAGTTGTACGCGTGGTCGCCCAGCACCGCGAGCCAGCGGTGGTACTTGGTGACGCCGTCGAACTCGTCGCCGTGCAGGACGAGATAGCGCCTGCCGTCCGCGGCGGTGTGCACGTACTCCTGCTCGACCACGATGTTGCCGAACGAGGTGCCGGCGTGCTCGCGCGCCGCCTCGTCGTGGTTGCCCGGCACGAACACCACGTGCACGTGGTGGCGCGCGCGCTTGAGGATCTTCTGCACGAAGGTGTTCTGCGCCGCCGACCAGTACACCCCGCGGCTCCGCATCGCCCAGAAGTCGATGATGTCGCCCACCAGGAACAGGTGGTCGCTGTCGTACTCGCGCAGGAAGTCGAGGAGGCGCTCGGCCTGGCACGCGCGCGTGCCGAGGTGGATGTCGGAGAGGAAGATGGCCCGGACGTGCCGGCTCACGGCCGCTTCCTGCCGACGAAGAGGTAGTAGGGCACCGTCGCGCCGGGGAGGTACGGCAGCGGCGCGCGGCGCTGCTCGACGCGCAGCTCGTGCAGCCGCTCGCGCAGGTAGGGCAGGTGCTCGGTCGACAGCCGCACCCCGTCGTGCGCGAACCAGCGCGGCCAGAACGCGCGCGTCGCCCATCCGTGCTCCGGGGCCACGTGGAAGTCCACGACGCCCAGCACGCCGCCCGGCGCGAGCATCGCGATCGCGTTCTCGATGGCGGCGCGCCAGTCGGGAATCATCGTGAGCGCGTAGGAGAAGTACACGCAGTCCGCCGGCGCCGGCGGCTGCCAACGTGTGGCGTCGGCGAGGGTGCAGCAGACGTTCGGGTGGTCCGCGAAGCGGCGCCGCGCGACGGCGAGCAGCGGCTCGCACAGATCCACGATGCGTACGCAGCCGATGCGCGGCAGGCGTTCGCCGAAGAGCTCGACGTTTCGCCCGGTCCCGCCGCCCAGCTCGACCACGGTGGCGCCCGCGGCGACGGGCAGCGCTTCGATGAGATCGCGCCGGCCGTGCAGCAGCCGCTCGCGGAAGCGGTCGTAATCGTTCGCCTGCGGGCCGTAGAAGCGTTCGAGCCGCTCCGCGTGGCTCCCGGCGGCGCCGGCGCCGCGGGCCAGGGCGAGCAGCACGCGGGCGTCGGCGACCAGGCCCATGGTCAGGCGGGAACGAGCTTGGCGCCCCGGTCGCGGGAACGGGGCTCGGGGCTCGCCGCGTGGCGCAGGTCGCCGATGTGGAACCCGGCGTAGGTGTGCACGCGGTCGTCGCGGGAGAGCGCTTCGGCGAGCGCGGGATGGAAGCGCACCGCCTCGCGCAGCGGCCGCGCGTGCGCATCGTGGCCGACGCGCAGGCTGTCGAGATAGGCGGGGCGCGCGTGCGCGCTGCGGAAGATCAGCCGCGTGCGCTCCGCCGCGCGGTCCAGGATCGCGTTCCACTCCTCGCGCAGCGCCTCGGGGTGGTAGCTCGCCATCCAGTCCATGTGGTCGAGCAGCACGAACCTGGAGATGCGGTCCTCCGCGCGGTGCAGGAACTCGGTGACCGTGCAGGTGTACGGGGTGATGCGATCGGCGAGCCCGTCCTTCAGGGCGAGAAAGTTCTCCCGCTTGAGATACTCGGGGCAGCAGGCGCGGGTGTAGGCGCCGCGCATGTACAGCGTCCAGAAATAGTTGGTCCAGATCGGCAGCTGCCGCACCACGTACTCGATCGACTCGCGGATGAACCCGGCGACGCCGCCCGCGTGCTGCTTCTGCACTTCCTTGCGCTGCGGATGGGGCACGCCCAGCATGCTCATGGTGATCTGGCGGGAGAGCGTCCAGTTCATTCCCGGCCCCCACATCAGCGGCGCGATGCGGCTGTCGTAGAGCTCCCGCTGCTCGTCCACCGAGCGTGCCTCCAGGAGACGCTCGACGTGGTCGCGCAGCTTCGGGCGCAGCCGCATGTACCCCCGGAAGCCGCGGGCGACGTAGCCGGCGAGCCCGTGGTGGTAGAAGGTGTCGAGCGGGTCGCGGCGCGCGAACCACTCGAGGCGCTTGTCCCAGAAGCCCTGCGCGAACGGCGACAGCTCGGCGCGCAGTGCGTCGTGGTAGACTTGGTCGATCCGCGGGTGCCGGCCCTCGCCGAACAGGGCGAAGAAATCGTCGAAGCCGAGGCGGCGGATGCCGGCGAGCTTGAGCTCCAGCAGCGCGGTCTGGCGCGGATTGGCGTCCACCGCGTGGATGCGCGCGGGGCCGCAGAGCGCGTAGTCGAGAACGTTGCAGCCGGCGCTGGTGATCACCAGCAGCGTGTCGCGAGGACCGATCTCCAGCGCCCGGCGGTCGACGGCCGGGTCCTCCCAGCACGTGTTGTAGACCAGCGAACGGCGATAGACCGCGTCGAAGACCTTCTGGTCGATGCGATCGGCGAGCGTGGGTTGTTGTTTCAAAGCCCTTTCGCGTCCCGGGCTTGGCGCCCGAAGTTCGATTGGCGCGGGAGGCTACGCAGCGCGCATGACGCGCGCGTGAACGCGGCGTGTCCGTTTCGTGAAACCGAGGGGTCCATGGCACGCACCGTGCTCGCGGCGGCATCACGCCATGGTCACGCTTCGCACGCTCCTGCTGCTCGCCTCGCTGCTCACGCTGCTCGCCGGCGTGGCGGCGGGCGGGTAAGCCTGCCCGGGCGCAGGCAGGACTTACCGGCGGGGGCCGGTCAGGGCGGCGTGCCGGTGCGCTCGCGCGACGTCTTCTTGAGCTTGCCGTCGGCGAGGTTGAAGTGCACGTGGAAGTTCCACTGCTCGTTCGGCCCGGTCTCGTACTTCCACGACCAGACGTCCTCCTGCAGGTTCGGGAACTTCATCGTCTCGCCCGGGCGGCCGATCAGCTTGCGCACCTCGTCCTGGCTCATCCCGGGCTGCAGCTTGGCGAAGGTCGCGTCGTTCAGCACCTGCCGGATCTCGCGCAGGATGCCGTCGGGCCCGATCACCACCATGTAGGTCACGACCCCCGCCGGCCCGCGCGGAAACTCCCAGGTCACGCTTCCGTCGGGCTCTTTCCATTCGAAGCTGTGCCGCCCCATCGCCTTGCTGACTTCGGCGGCGGTGGAGACGCCGGGCTTGAGGTCTCTCATCTGCAGGTCGCAGGCGGCGAGGAGGAGCGCCGCGAGGGCGGCGAGCAGCAGGCGGAGCATCGGTTCTCCATGAGGGGGCAGGGCGTCAGGCGGCAATGCCGAAGAACGCCCGCGCATTCTCGCCCAGGATGCGGGCTTTCGCCGGGGCGGGCAGCCCGCTCTCGCGCACCAGCGTGCCGACGCGCTGCTCGCCGAGCGGGAAGGGCTGGTCGGAGCCGAGCATGACCTGCTCCGCGCCCATCACGTCCACGAGGAGCTGCAGCGCCTTGGGGTCGAACACCGCGGAATCGACGTGGAAGCGGTCGCAGTACGAGGAGGGCAGGTTGGGGCAATCCTCGCGCACGATGTCGCGGTGGCGCCAGGCGTTGTCCACGCGGCCGAGCAGGAAGGCGAAGCTGCCGCCGCCGTGCGCGAAGCAGATCTTCAGCGACTTCGGCAGGCGCTCGAACGCGCCGGAGAGGATGAGCGAGAGGATGCCGAGCTGCGTCTCCGCGGGCATCGAGACGAGCCACGGGAGCATCCACTTCTTCATCCGGTCCATGGCCATCATGTCCCACGGGTGCACCAGCAGCGGGACGTCCTCGCGCGCGCAGTGGTCCAGGAAGGCGAGCAGCCCGGCGTCGTCGAGGTTCCGCGGGCCCATGTGGTTGCCGATCTGCACGCCGTGATGGCCGGAGGCCTTCGCCCGCGATGCCTCGCGGCAGGCCGCGTCGATGTCCTGCAGCGGCACCTGCGCGAGGGGCACGAGGCGCTGCGGCGCCGCCTGGGCGAACTCGAGCGCGCGGTCGTTCATCCGCTGGCACCACGGCAGGGCCCGCTCGACCGGATACGCGTACCCGAACATCACCGGCGTCGCGCAGAAGACCTGCACGTCGATGCCGTCGCGGTCCATCTGCTCCAGGCGCACGCGCGCGTCCCACAGCGGCGCCTCGACCGGGCGGAAGGGCTTGTCGCCCTGCATGATCTGGCCGGTGCCGTCGGGCTTCGTGGCGAGCCAGGGGGCCTTCTCCGCGTCGAGGGTCGCCGCTTCCTCCCGCGAGATGTGCGGGAAGAAGTGGGTGTGCATGTCGACGACGGTCATTGCACGTTCGCCAGGGCGTGCCACGCGGCGGCGTCGCGGCCGGGATGCACCGTGCCGCACTTCGCGCAGGTGCGTGCGGACTCCGGCGAATCGTAGAAGCGCTTGTAGGCCACCGGCAGGTCGTCGACGATGCTCGCGAGCTGCACGTCGATGCGGTGCACGAGGTGCCCGCAGCGCGCGCAGTACCACTCGAAGCCGTCGATCGCGCCCTGCGGCCGCGTGCGCTCGATGACCAGGCAGACGCTGCCCGCCTCAGGGCGCTGCGGCGAGTGGCGCATGTGCGGCGGCAGCAGGAAGACGTCGCCCTCGCGCAGGGGGATACGCGAGTAGCCGCCGTCCTGCCACACCAGCAGGCTCGCGTTGCCCGTCATCTGGTAGAAGAACTCCTCGTACGGGTCGTCGTGGAAGTCGGTGCGCTCGTTGGGACCGCCGACCACGGTCACGATGAAATCGGTGTCCTTCCAGATCTGCTGGTTGCCGACCGGCGGCTTCAGCAGGTGGGCGTGCTCGTCGATCCACTTGCGGAAGTTGAACGGGGGCGTGTAGCGCTGCGGCAGGGCCGGCTGGGGCATGGCTCTTCTCTCCTTCTTGCCTCGGCCAAGAATACCCGCGCGGCGCGGCGGGGTGCAATGAGCGGGAGTATGATCCCCGGCACGCACGCGGCGCGAGGTCGCGGCGACACCACCCCGAGGAGGAACGTCCGATGGCCATCCGGTCGCATCTCGCCGCGTTCGCGGCGCTCGTCTGTCTCGCCGTATCCGCCGCGCATGCCCAGTCGCCCGCCGCGAAGTACCCGGAGCGGCCGGTGCGCATCATCGTGGGCTATTCGCCGGGCGGCCTGCCCGACACCGTCGCGCGTATCGTCGCGCAGCGCCTCGGCGAGAAATGGGGCCAGCAGGTGATCGTGGAGAACCGGCCCGGCGCCAACACCGTCGTCGCCGCTGACCTGGTGATCAAGTCCGCGCCCGACGGCTACACGCTGATGGTGACCGACAGCTCCACCGTCGCGATCAATCCGTTCATCTACCAGAAGCTCGCCTACGACCCGATGCGCGATCTCACGCCGATCTCGCTCACCGCGCGCGCGCCGCTGTTCCTCGCGGCGCACCCGTCGGTGCCCGCGAACACCCTGCAGGAGTTCGTGAGCCTTGCGAAGGCGAAGCCCGGCGGCCTGAGCTACGGGTCGTCCGGCATCGGCAGCACCCACCACCTGTGCATGGAGTCGATGAAGTCGACCCTCGGCGTGGACGTGGTCCACATCCCGTACAAGGGCACCGGGCAGTCGGTGCCGGCGCTGATCGGCGGGCAGGTGGCGGTGCTCTTCTCGGCGTATCCCTCGCTCGCGGGCTACGTGAAGCAGGGGCAGCTCAAGCTGCTGGCGGTGAACTCGGAGAAGCGCTCGTCGCTCGCTCCGGACGTGCCCACCATCGCCGAGACGCTCATTCCCGGGTTCGACTTCGCGCCGACCATCGGCGTCCTCGGCCCGGCCGGGATGGCGCCCGAGCTGGTCGCGAAGATCAGCGCGGACGTCGCCGAGGTGGTGAAGCTCCCGGCCACCGTGGAGCACATGCAGAAGATCGGCATCGAGGCCGCGGGCGGCAGCGCGGCGGATTACGCGGCGCTGCTGCGCGCCGACACCGACCGCTACGGCAAGGCGGTGAAGGCCGCGGGCGTGAAGCCGGAGTAGGGCGGATGGCGGATCTGCGGCTGACGCTGGCGTGCTGGGACTACGACCGCACACGGGCGCTCGCCGACGGCTCGGTGAAGCCGGAAGGGATCGAGCTCACCTACCTGCCGCTGCCGGTCGAGGAGACCTTCTTCCGGATGCTGCGGCATCGCGAGTTCGACGTGGCGGAGATGTCGCTGTCGTCGTACTGCGTCCAGCTCGCGCGGCCGGACCCGCCGTTCATCGCGATCCCGGTGTTCCCGTCGCGCTTCTTCCGGCACTCGTGCATCTTCGTCTCGGCGCGGAGCGGGATCCGCACGCCGCAGGAGCTCGCCGGCAAGCGCGTCGGCGCGCCGGAGTACCAGATGACCGCGCCGGTGTGGATCCGCGGCATCCTCGCGGACGACTACGGCGTGCGCGTCGAGGCCATGGAGCACTTCACCGGCGGCGAGGAGGAGCCGGGGCGGGACGAGAAGCTCGCGCTCGACCTCCCGCCATCGATCCGGGTGCGGCGCATCGGCCCGACGCAGACGCTCGCGCGGATGCTCGCCGACGGCGAGATCGACGCGCTGTTCACCGCCCGCGCGCCGTCCACCTTCCACTCGCGGCCCGACGACGTGCAGCGGCTGTTCGGAGATTTCGTCGCGGTGGAGCGCGAGTACTGGCGGCGCACGCGCATCTTTCCGATCATGCACGTGATCGCCATCCGGCGCGAGATCCATCGCGCCCACCCCTGGGTGGCGCAGTCGCTCTACAAGGCCTTCATCGCCGCGCAGCGCAAGGCCTATGGCGACCTTGCCGAGACGGCGGCGCTGAAGACCATGCTGCCGTGGCTCACCGCCCATGTGGAGGAGGCGCGGCGCGAATTCGGCGACGACTGGTGGTCCTACGGGCTTGCGCCGAACCGCCATGTGCTGGAGACTTTCCTCCGGTATCACCACGAGCAGGGGCTGTCGCGGGAGCGCCTGGCGCCCGACGCGCTGTTCGCCCCGGAGTCCCTCGAATCCTTCCGAATCTAGGCAGAAGCAGACGATGATCAACCTGCACGACATCCGCTACGTCCGTCTCGGCACGCGCGACCTCGCCGCGGCCACCGAGTACGCGCAGCGCATCCTCGGCCTCGACGTGGCGCGCCGCGAGCGCAAGTCGGTGTACTTCAAGAGCGACAGCCGCGACCACACGCTGGTGTACACCGAGGGCGACCCGGCGGTGCAGGTGGCGGGCTTCGAGGTCACCTCGCGCGAGGAACTGGAGGCGGCCGCCGCGCTGATCGAGTCGAAGCAGCTGGAGGTGCGCCGCGGCTCGCGCACCGAGTGCGAGCAGCGCTACGTGGACGACTTCATCGCATTCCGCGACCCGAGCGGCAACGCCATCGAGCTGGTGCTGCGTCCGCTGCACAGCGGCAAGCGCTACCACGGCCAGCGGGATGCGGGCATCACCGGCTTCAGCCACATCGGGCTCCGCACCACCGACCCGGTGCGCGACGAGAAGTTCTGGACCGAGGTGTGCAACGCGCGCGTGTCGGACCGCATCGGCAACGCCGCGCTGCTGCGCATCGACGAGGTGCATCACAAGATCGCGCTGTTCCCGTCCACGTTCCCGGGCGTGCAGCACATCAATCACCAGGTCGGCGGCATCGACGACATCATGCGCTCCTGGTACTTCCTGAAGGAGCAGGGCGTGCGCATCGTGTTCGGCCCGGGCCGGCACCCGACCTCGAGCGCGATGTTCCTCTACTTCGAGGGGCCGGACGGCATGGTCTACGAGTATTCGTCGGGCGTTCGCCTCATCGCCAAGGAGGACGAGGCAACGTACGTCCCGCGCCAGTTCCCGTTCGCCCCCGAGGGCTTCTGCATGTGGGGCTCGCGCCCCGACATCCCGGAGTTCCGGGACAAGGGCGAGGCGAAGGCGGCCTGAGGCGGCGGCTTTCGGGCTTCGCGCCCGCCGACCTGCGACCGCCCCGGGGCTCTACACGAACTGCACCGAGACGCTGCCGAGCGGCCCGAAATCCGCCCGCAGCGTGTCGCCCTTGTTGGCCCACACCGGCCGGATGAACGATCCCGCGAGCGTGAGGTGCCCCGGTTCCAGCACGGTGCCGAACCGCCCGACCTTGTTCGCGAGCCACGCGATGCCCATGGCGGGATGGCCGAGCACGGCGGCGGAGACGCCCGACTCCTCGATCTCGGCATTCCGGTACATGAGCCCCGGCACCCAGCGCAGGTCAACATCGGTCGGCCGCACCGGCCGCCCGCCCAGGACGACGGCCGCGGCGGCGCCGTTGTCGGAGACCGTGTCGAAGATCTTGCGCGGGTTCTGCACGCGCGCGTCGATGATCTCGATGGCGGGAACGACCCATTCGGTGGCGTTCATCACGTCGAGCAGGCCGACGCCCGGTCCTTTCAGCGGCTTGCCGAGGATGAACGCGAGCTCCATCTCCACGCGCGGCACGCAGAAGCTGGCGTGCTCCACCTTCGCGCCGTCGTCGTAGAACATGTTGTCGAGCAGGTGGCCGTAGTCGGGCTCGTCGATCTGCGACGAGAGCTGCATCGCCTTCGACGTGAGGCCCACCTTGTGGCCGCGCACCTTGCGCCCGCCCTCGACCTTGCGCTGCGTCACCGCGCTCTGTATCGCGTACGCGTCCTCGATGCTGATGTGCGGGAAGGTGGTCGAGAGCTGCGTGGCCTGCTTGCGGTCGCGCTCGGCCTTGAGCAGGATTTCGACGCACTGCGTGCGTTCGGCTTCGGTGAGGGGCATCGGAGGGCCTTTCTTGTGTGGAATGCTAGAGGCGCAGCAGGCGCCGCGCGTTGGTCTCGGTGATGGCGTGCTTGTCGGCGTCGGAGAGCCCGGGATTGTCGGTCACGATCCGCACCGGCTGCTCGTAGGCGATCGGGAAGCAGTAGTCGCTGCCCATCAGCACGCGGTCCGGCCCGACGTGGCGCACGAGGTAATCGACCACCGCGTCGGCGTAGCCGATCGTATCGTAGTGAAAGCGCCGCAGGTACTCCACCGGGGCGTGCCGGACGTGCTTCAGGTCCTGACGCTTCTCCCAGCCGCGATTGAGCCGCCCCACGAGCCACGGGAACGCTCCGCCCGCATGCGGCAGCACGATGTCGAGCGCCGGGAAGCGGTCCAGCACACCCCCGAAGATGAAGTGGGCGGCGGCGATCGCGCTCTCGAACGGGTTGCCGAGCAGGTTGGTCAGATAGAACTTCTCCAGCCGCTGGTCGCCGATGACGAACACCGGATGCAGGAAGAGCGGCAGGCCGAGGCCGGCGATGGCCTCGTACACCGGGAAGAGCGACTCGTCCGACACGTCGCGCCCGTTGACCTCGGTCGCCATGTAGAAGCCGCGCACCCCGGGCAGCCGCGCCGCGCGCTCGGCCTCGCGCACGGCGAGGTCGGGCTCGTGCATCGGCAGCGTCGCGAGGCCGACGAGCCGCCGGGGATGCGCCTCGTGCGCGCGGGCGAGCTCGTCGTTGAAGGTGATCGCGAGGCGCTCGGCGAGCGCGCGGTCGGCCCAGTAGAGCATCGGCTGCGAAAGCGAGAGGGCGTGCACCTGCACGCCCTGGCCATCCATCTCGGCGAGCCGGGTGTCGAGGTCGGTGAAGCGCGGCCCGACCGGACCGGTCATCACGTGCTTCACCTTGAACTGCGGGCCCTTGTCGGTGTCGCGCCACGCCACGCCGAACGGCGCGCCGTGCCGGCTCACGAGATCGAGGAACGACCGCGGATACCAGTGGGCGTGGACGTCGATGGGGCCGTGGGGGTGCGAATGGGAGTCGCTCATGCCGGAAAGTGTACGATGGCGTGGCAGAATTCCCCAATGTCCCGAGGCGGCCCGCGCGCGGCCGCCGCCCTGCACGAACGAGGTTTCGCATGAGCGCAGTCATCAAGCCCGCGGCCGGCGTCCGCGACGTCCTCAACTTCATCGACGGCGAGTACCGCGCCGCCGCTTCCGGCAAGACGTTCGAGAACCGTTCGCCGACGGACAACCGCCTCGTGGGGCGCGTGTCGGAGGCCGGCGAGCCCGAGGTCGATGCCGCGGTGCGCGCGGCGCGTGCGGCGCTGCACGGGCCGTGGGGCGAGATGGACATGGCGAAGCGCGGCGAGCTGCTCGGCGCCGTGGCCGACGAGATCAACCGCCGCTTCGACGAGTTCCTGGAGGCCGAGGTTGCCGACACCGGCAAGCCGGTGAGCCTCGCGAGCCACATCGACATCCCGCGCGGCGCCGCGAACTTCAAGATATTCGCCGACCTCGTGAAGAACGTGCCGACCGAATCGTTCCAGATGGCGACGCCCGACGGCCGCGGTGCGCTGAACTACGCCATCCGCGTGCCGAAGGGCGTGATCGGCGTGATCTGCCCGTGGAACCTGCCCCTGCTGCTGATGACCTGGAAGGTGGGCCCCGCGCTCGCGTGCGGCAACACCGTGGTGGTGAAGCCCTCGGAGGAGACGCCCACCACCGCCACTCTGCTCGGCGAGGTGATGAACAAGGTCGGCATCCCGAAGGGCGTGTACAACGTCGTGCACGGCTTCGGTCCCGGCTCGGCGGGCGAGTTCCTGACGCGGCATCCGATGGTGAACGCGATCACCTTCACCGGCGAGACGCGCACCGGCACCGCGATCATGAAGGCGGCGGCGGAGGGCACGCGCCCGGTGTCGTTCGAGCTCGGCGGCAAGAACGCCGGCATCGTGTTCGCCGACTGCGACTTCGACGCGGCGATCGAGGGCATCGGCCGCGCCGCCTTCGCCAACTGCGGCCAGGTGTGTCTCGGCACCGAGCGCGTGTACGTCGAGCGGCCGATCTTCGACAGGTTCGTGCAGGCGCTGAAGGCGAAGGCGGAGAGCCTGAAGCCCGGCCGCCCGGAGGACAAGGCGACCGGCCTCGGCCCGCTGATCAGCCAGGAGCACCGGCGCAAGGTGCTCTCGTACTACGAGAAGGCCAAGGCCGACGGCGCGACCATCGTCACCGGCGGCGGCGTGCCCGACATGCCGGGCGAGCTCGCCAACGGTTCGTGGGTGCAGCCCACCATCTGGACCGGTCTCGCCGAGACCTCCGCGGTGGTGAAGGAGGAGATCTTCGGGCCGTGCTGCCACGTCGCGCCGTTCGATTCGGAAGCGGAGGTCATCCGCATGGCGAACGACACCGAGTACGGGCTCGCCACGACGATCTGGACCACCAACCTCGCGCGCGCGCATCGCGTGGCGGCGAAGATCGACGTGGGCATCTGCTGGGTGAACAGCTGGTTCCTGCGCGACCTGCGCACGCCGTTCGGCGGCAGCAAGTGGTCGGGCATCGGCCGCGAGGGCGGCGTGCACTCGCTCGAGTTCTACACCGAGCTGCGCAACGTCTGCGTGAAGCTGTGACCGGCTAGCGCGGGGCCGGCTCGATCTTGTTGCCGGTCACCCGCACGCGCTGGCCGAGCCGCAGGTCCGGGCGCTGCGGCAGGGAGATGGTGCCCTGCGTGTGGTCCTCGTAGAACACCGTGACCTCCCACGCCGTGCTGAGCACATTCTTGTCCGCCTCGTTGCGGTAGAGGTCGGTGATGCTGCCCCAGAGGTTCGTGTGGTCGATGCCGCGGGTGCGGACTTCGGCGATGTGGCCCACGGTGCCGACGCGCGTGACCGCCGGCGGTTCGGGCTTGGCGGCCGGCGGGTTCTGGGCGCACCCCGCCAGCACGGCGGCGAGGAGGGCGATGGCGAGGGCTCTCATGAGGCGCGAGTGTAAGGCAAGCGTCCGCCCGGACCGAGGCATCATTCCGCGGCGGCGGGCCGGTTGGGCGGGGGCAGGAAGAACCGCGCCGGCGCGGCGGCGAAACGCCGCACCAGCAGGCCGAGCAGCTCGCGCGTGCGGCCGAATTCGGCGTCCCGCGCGCGCAGCGCCACCCACAGCGCGAGGCTGAAGCTCACCGCGAGGTTCGTGAGCCCGATCAGCGCGACGCCGAGCGCGCCCCAGACGAACTCCTGCCAGGGCAGCGCGAAATCGAGGGCGACCAGCGCGTAGGCGAAGTTCGCCGAGGCGAACGCGATGTGCCGGATGTCGAGCGGCAGGCCGACGAGCAGGCCGAGCGTGCCCATCGAGCCGAGCATGATGCCGAAGAAGAAGTTGCCCGAGAGGCCGCCGAGGTTGCGGCCCACCCAGTCGCCCGCGCGACCCGCTCGATCCTCGCCGACGATCGCGCGCAGCCACCCCAGGCGGGCGATGCGTTCCGGGATGCGCGCGTACACCGCGCGGTTGTCGAAGTAGCCGGAGATGAGCCCGGCGAGGAAGAGGCACACGCCCGCGATCGCCGCGTGGGGGATGGCGAGGCTCGCGAGCGGATCGAGGTCGTGGAGCAGGTGATACGCCTTCGCGGTGTCGATGAAGGGCGCGCCCTTCAGCGAGGTCATCATGTAGGCGAGCGCGATCGCGGTCGGGAACGCGACCATGACGTTGCCGAGGATCGCGGCGAACTGGCTGCGCAGCACGTCGACGACGAGGTCCACCAGCCGGCCGAGGTCGCCCCGCGACTGCGATTCGCTCACCGCCCCTGCGATGGTCGCGGCGGTCATCGCCGGCTGCTTCGTGGCGATGGTGAAGTGCAGCATGTGGATCAGCACGAACCCGAGCGAGTAGTTCATGCTGTAGACGAACGCCTGGTTGAGCGGCGCGAGCCCGAGCTTCGACGAATAGATCTTGATCAGCGCCATGAAGGCGATGATGAAGCCCGCGCCCATCGCCGAGCGCCACATCTCGCCGTAGCCGCGCCAGTCGGTGGTGATGTAGTGCTCCCCGGTGCGCCCGGCGTTGTCGGTGACGCGCAGGGCGAGCAGGCTGAGCATGCGGGAGACGTGCTTGCCGGGCGAGTTGCGCTGGTTCTCGGCGCGCACGGCGGCGCGGAAGAAGTCGGTCCAGCGGGCGAGCGCCGCTTCGTCCGGCACCGCCTCGTAGCGGGCCGAGAGCAGCGTGACGAGCATCTCCAGCCGGTCGAGGCTCTGCGCGAGGCGATAGAGAAGATACGTGAGCCGCAGGCTGGTGCCCTCGCGCGCGGCCGTGCGCCGTGCGCGCCGGAGCGCGTCGCGGCACTGGTCGAGCAGCACGAGGAGCTGCTTGGCGTCGTACACCTCGCTCGCGCGGCCCTCGACGTGTGCGCGGTAGGCATCGACGAACCGGTGCACCTCGTTGGTCTGCGCGAGGAAGGGCGACTCGAACGCGTCCAGGTCGGGATGGACGCGCAGCAGCTCCTGGTCGATGCCCATGGCGCTGATCCGGTGCGACAGGATCTGCACCGCGTCCAGCATCTCCTTGAGCGCCTTCTGCATGGGCGCCTGATCCTCGTGGCGCGCGAGATCGAGGAGGGCCCAGAACTCCCGCGACTGCTCGGGCGGCACCGCACGGAGCCAGACGTGGTCGTTCGGGTCGTGATAGGCGAGGCGGATGCAGTCGCGCAGGGACCGTTCGTCGGGGGCCTCCGGCAGCATCCGGTGGAACACCCGGCGCGAGAGCTCGGAGAAGAAGCCCGACTCGGGCAGGATGCCGGCGTCGGTGAAGAACGTGACCTGCTTGCGCGTGGCGAACAGGCGCAGGACCTGCAGGCGCACCGCGTCGCGCAGGTCGGATCGTTCGCGCAGCAGGCGCAGGATCTCGGCGTAGTTCCGCCGCGCCGCGTCCACGTCGTGGATCGGCCGGGGGCGCATGGCGTCGACGAGGCCGACGACCAGCGGCAGCGGATCGCCGTCGTGGCCGACGAAGCGCTCCAGGGCGGCGAGGGGCGAGGGGACGGATCGGCTCATTGGCGCGCATTCTAAGCCGGGTCGCGCATCGGAGCGGCGTGTATCATCGCCCGCATGAAGATCATCTCCGGCAGCGTGGTCGCGCTCTCCATCGACCTCCTCGACGCGCGCGGCGAGCGCGTGCAGCGCAATCCGCAGTACCTGTACCTGCACGGGCGCGGGGGCCTGTTTCCCAAGCTCGAGGCGGTGCTCGAGGGCAAGGAGCCCGGCGAGAAGGTGCGGCTGAAGCTCGCCGCGGCGGACGCGTTCGGCGAGCGCGATCCGGCGATGGTGCGCGTGGAGGAACGCTCGCGCTTCCCGGGCAAGATCAAGGTCGGGATGGAGTTCGAGGGCGAGATGAAGCACGACGACCACACCCACCCGATGATCTTCCGCGTCACCCGGCTGACCGAGAAGGAGGTCACGCTCGACGCGAACCATCCGCTGGCGGGCCAGGACGTGGAAGTGCGCTGCACCGTGCTCGAAGTGCGCCCGGCCAGCCCGGAGGAGCTGTCGCACGGCCACGCGCACGGGCCGGGCGGGCATCACCACCACTGAACGCGGGAAAACGCCGCCCCCCGCGACCGTGAAGTGGGTGGCCGCGGGCAGGCACCGCGATTGCTTCCGCCAATCGCGATGCGCTATCTCGCCCTCGCCGCCGACTACGACGGGACCATCGCCCACCACGGCCTGGTCGACCCCGACACCCTCGCCGCGCTCGACCGCCTGCGCGCCTCCGGCCGCAAGCTGATCCTGGTCACCGGACGCGAGCTCGACGAGCTCCTCGGCGTCTTCCCCGGCATCGGCGTCTTCGATCTCGTCGTCGCCGAGAACGGCGGCCTGCTGTACTGGCCGCAGACGAGGCGCGTCGAGCTCCTGTGCGATCCGCCGCATGCGGATTTCGTCGGCGCGCTGCGCGCGCGCCGCGTGGACCCGCTCGCCGTGGGCCGGTCGATCGTCGCCACCGTGCACCCGAACGAGACCACGGTGCTGGAGGCGATCCGCGACCTCGGGCTCGAGCTGCACGTCATCTTCAACAAGGGCGCCGTGATGGTGCTGCCGACCGGGGTGAACAAGGCCACCGGCCTCACCGCGGCGCTCGCCCGGCTGGGGCTCTCGCCGCACAACGTGGTCGCCGTCGGCGATGCCGAGAACGACCAGAGCATGCTGCAGCTCGCCGAATTCGGTGCGGCGACCGCCAACGCCGTGCCGACGCTCAAGGAGGCGGCCGATCGCGTGCTCGCGCGCGGCCACGGCCTCGGCGTCGCCGAGCTGGTCGCGGACATGATCGCGGACGACCTCGCCGGGCATCCGCCGGCGCGCCGGGCGGTGCTGCTCGGCCACGGTCCCGACGGTGCGCCGTGCACGCTGCCGCCGGCCACCGCGAACCTGCTGGTCGCGGGCGCATCCGGGAGCGGGAAGTCGACGCTCGCGACCGGGTTCCTGGAACGGCTCGCGGCGCAGGGCTACCAGTGCTGCATCGTCGATCCGGAGGGCGACTACGAGCACTTTCCGGACGCGATCGTGCTCGGCGACGCCGACGCGGCGCCGAGCCCGACGGAGATCGCCAGCGCCCTGGAGCAGCCGGAAGCGAACGTGGTGGTGAACATGATCGGGCTGCCGCTCGCCGATCGGCCCGCGTTCTTCGTGCGCGTGCTCGCGCAGCTGGCCGAGCTGCGCGCACGATTCGGACGGCCCCACTGCGTGCTCGTTGACGAGACGCATCACCTGCTGCCGCCGGATGCGCCGGCCCTCGAGGCGTTCATGGCGGGCGAGGTGGCGGGCATGGTGTACGTCACCGTGCATCCGGAATCGGTGGCGCCGCAGGTGCTGCGCACGGTCGATGTGGCGGCGGCGACCGGCGAGTCGCCCGCCGAGACGCTGCGCGCGCTCGCGCACGCCATCGGCGCCACGCTCCCCGAGCCCGTGCCGCGGGCGGGCGGACCGGGTGCGGCCCTGTTCTGGCGTCTGCGCGCGGGCACGCCGCCGCTCGCGATCGCGATCGAGCCGTCCGTCGCCGAGCGGCGCCGGCACCGGCGCAAGTACGCCGCGGGCGAGCTGCCGCCCGACCGCAGCTTCTACTTCCGCGGACCCGACGGCAGGCTCAACCTGCGCGCGCAGAACCTCGTGCTGTTCCTGCAGATTGCCGAGGGCGTGGACGACGGCACCTGGCTCTTCCACCTCCACCGCGGGGACTATTCCGAGTGGATGCTCAACGCGGTGAAGGACCAGGATCTCGCCCAGACCGTGCGCCTCGTCGAGAAGGACCGCGACGCGGATGCCGGGACGAGCCGCGCGCGCATCCGTGAAGCAGTCGAGGCTCGCTACACGGCGCCCGCGGAGCCGATGGCGTGAGGCGCTCCACCGGCTGCTAGAATCGTCGCGAGCTGCGGCGGGGTGCCGCGGCGCCCTCCATGAAGCGCGAGATGCGGCCCGGCACGACGTTCGTTCTCGAAGTGAATCCCAAGCTCCCGCGGCGTCTCGTGCGCCTGGAGGAGCTGGCAGGCAACCTCTGGTACAGCTGGGACCGGCCCACGCGCGAGCTGTTCGCGCGGCTGCATCCGCAGCTCTGGGACTCCGTCGGGCATTCGCCCACGGCCTTCCTGCGCCGGGTGGACGAGCAGCGGCTGGTGGACGCGGCCGACGATCCGACGTTCCTCTCGACGTTCAACCGCGTCCTCTCCGCCTACGACACCTATCACGGCGAGCCGATGCGCCGGAACGGCTCCGAGTGGCTGCGCCAGAGCGACCTCGTGGCGTACTTCTGCGCGGAGTTCGGCTTCCACGAAAGCCTGCCGATCTACTCCGGCGGCCTCGGCATCCTCGCCGGCGATCACTGCAAGGCGGCGAGCGACATGCGCATGCCGTTCATCGGCGTCGGCCTGCTCTACCGCCAGGGCTATTTCGCGCAGAGCGTCGACGCCGAGGGCAATCAGATCGCGGTGTACAACGACTCCGACTTCGACAGCCTGCCGGTCAAGCCGGTGATCGGCGAGGACGGCCGCGAGCTGCACGTGCCGGTCGAGCTTCCCGGGCGCGTGGTGCACGCGCGGGTGTGGCAGGCGCGCGCCGGGCACGTCACGCTGTGCTTCCTCGACACCGACCTGCCCGACAACAGCGAGGCCGATCGCGGCATCACCCACCGGCTGTACGGCGGCGACCGCACCACCCGCATCGAGCAGGAGATCGTGCTGGGCATCGGCGGCGCGCGCGCGCTGGCGGCGCTCGGCGTCAAGCCCACGGTGTGGCACATGAACGAGGGCCACGCGGCGTTCCTCGTGCTCGAGCGCATCCGCGGGCTCGTGCGTGGCGGGCTCGACTTCGCCGCGGCGCTGGAGGCGGTGGCGGTGAGCACGGTGTTCACCACCCACACCGCGGTGCCGGCCGGGCACGACCACTTCGCCGAGTCCACCATCGCGCATTACTTCGAGGCCTACTGCCGCGACGTCGGCATCGGCATGGGCGAGCTGCTCGCCCTCGGCCGCACCGGCTCGAGCCCCGACTTCAACATGACCGCGCTCGCCGTGCGCGGCTCGCGCTTCCAGAACGGCGTGTCGCGCATCCACGGCAACGTCTCCTCGCGCATGCTCGCCGAGTTCTGGCCGCAGGTGCCGGCGGAGGAGAACTCGGTCGGCTACATCACCAACGGCGTGCACGTCACCACGTTCCTCGCGCCGGAATGGGTGGACTTCTTCGACCGCTTCCTCGGCATCGGCTGGACGCAGCGTCTGCACGAGCCCGACTGCATGGCGCGCCTCGCCGACATTCCCGACCACATCTTCTGGTCGGTGCACCAGTACCTCAAGTCGCGCATGCTGCACCTCGTGCGCTACCGCGTACGCGAGCAGCACTTCCGCAACCAGGGCAGCGAGTCGCACCTCGACCGCATGCTGCGCCTCGCCGATCCCGACGACCCGAACGTGCTCACCATCGGGTTCGCGCGCCGGTTCGCCACGTACAAGCGCGCCGCCCTGCTGTTCGACAACCTCGACTGGCTGCGCGAGCTCACGAAGGACAGGGACCGGCCGGTGCT
>CAZKHE010000024.1:0-46397 GCA_964552535.1 uncultured Enterobacteriaceae bacterium
GAACCCTCGTTCACAGCTTGGGAAGCTGTTGTCTTGCCATTAGACGACACCCGCGGAGGGCCCTGATTCTAACCCGCTTGCGCGGGTGTCTCAAACGCCCGGGCGGCGGCGCCGCCTGCGTTACCCGGCACCGCAGCCTGCGAATGGCGTCAATCGGCTGGATGCTGACCGAGCCCGCAGCACCGCCAGGACCGGGTCAGAACCGCATGACCAGATCGCAGGTCTCGCCGTCGCGCTCCATCTCGACTTCCAGGCCGGCCGAGCGGGCAAGCTGCAACATGCGCCGGTTGTCGGCGAGGATCTGCGCGGAGAGTCCGCGGAAGCCCATCGCGCGCGCCTTGTCGATGAGGAGCTGCTGCAGGATGCGGCCGAGGCCGCTGCCCTGCCAGTCGGGATCGACGAGATAGCCGACTTCGGCGAGCCGCGTGGTCGGATCGCCGAAGTACTGCGCGCTCGCGATGATCCTCTCGGCCTCCCGTTCACCCACGGTGGCGACGTACATCGCATCGAGCGCCTGGTCGCCGATGCACAGGCGCACCGCTTCGTCCAGCGAGAGCGAGCGCAGGTAGCGGAAGAAGCGCAGGTACACGTCCTGGCTCGGAAAGCGGTGGAAGAGCCGCTGCATCTCCGGCACGTCGGCGAGCGTCGCCGGGCGCAGCAGTACGGCGTCGCCCTTCCGCGTGAGGACCTCGCGCTCGTCCTCGACGCGGTAGTGGCCGGCGCTCGCCGCGCGATGCCCGCGCGGGATGAGGCCGGTCGCCTTCGCCTCCTCCAGCAGCGCCTTGCGGTGATCGGGGTGCGCGACCTCGACGATCGCGAGCACCCGGCTCTCGATCGACTTGCCGTACAGCGACGCGATGCCCCACTCGGTCACGACGAAGTGCACGTCGGACCGAGGGATCGCGACGGCCTCGCCGGGCGCGAGCGCAGCGCGGACGTTCGACGCGCCCGACGCGTCCGTCGAATAGAGGCACAGGATCGGCTTGCCGCGCGGGGCGCCGGCAGCGGCGCGCATGAACTCCGGCTGGCTCCCCAGGCCGCCGAACACCACCTCGCCGGCGCGATCGCAGCAGGCCTGCCCGGTGAGATCGATGGCGAGCGCCTGGGTGATCGACACCATGCGCTCGCGGCCGCGGAGACGCACCTCGTCGGCGACGGTCTCGATCGGCCAGAACGTGAAGCGGGCATCGGCGCCGACGCGCTCGAGCAGCGCCCGGCTGCCGGTGCAGAAGCTTGCCATCACTGCCGGGTCATCCCCGTCGTCGCCGGCGATGGCGCCCGCGTCCAGCAGCGCCGCCAGTTCCTCGGACAGCAGGTCGGTGAGGACGCGCAGGCCCCGACGCTCGCCCAGATGACGCACCGCGTTGTTCGGCACGCGTCCCGGCCCGACCTGCAGCGTGGCGCCGTCCTCCACCAGGCGCGAGACGTAGCGGCCGATGCGCTCGTCGCGCGCATCGTCGCGCGGGTGCTCGAACGCCGGGAGCGCCCGCTCCGCCTCGATGACGGCGGCGAAGCGATCGAGCGGCACGTTCGCTGCTCCGGCCGGGCGCGGCATCGATGGGACGATCTCGGCGATGGCGAGCGGCACTCGCGCCAGCACCGCGCTCGTCATGCCGACCGCCGGTCCGAGGCTCACCTCGCCCCTGGGATCGGGCGGCGAGGTGGCCACCACGGCAACGTCGAAGGAGAGACGCCCCGACGTCACCAGCGCCGCGGCCGCCGGGAGGGAGAGCGGCACGCAGCTGAGCGCCTCGCCGGTGGACGCGCGCGCGAGCGGCTCGCCCACGTACAGCGGGCGATGGCGCATCTGCGGCGCGCGGGCGATGAGATCGACCGGATCTACGCCGTCGAGCAGGAAGTAGAACAGCTCCACGTCGGCGGGCGCCCGCTTCGCCAGCGCCTCGAGCAGCACGACGGGCGTGCCGGCCTTCGCCGCGACGAACACCCGCGCTCCCGGGCGCACCAGCGCCGCGGCCTCGTCGGGGGAGATCACCCTCACAGCGCGTTGAGATCGCGCAGCGACCGCATGATGTCGTCGTGGCCGCGGCCGGTCTCGCGCATCGTCGCGAACAGCGCCTGCGAGTCGTCGATCAGCGCGCGAAGCTTCCGCATGCCCTCGTGCAGGTCGTCCGCCGCGTTGGTCGAGGTCCGGCCGTGGCCGGGCATGAGGTAGTCGATGTGCAGGTTGGCGAGCCGCTGGAGGGACTCCACGTAGTCGGCTGCGTTGCCCGACCCGAGGACGCCGCCGACGATGCCGTTGGCCATGATCGTGTCGGCGGAGAAGAGGATGCGCCGGGCCGGCTCGTACACGCACACCGAGCCCGAGCAGTGCCCGGGCGTGTGCAGCACGTGCAGCGTGATGCCGCCGGCATTGATCCGGCAGCCTTCCTCGAGCAGGAGATCGATCTCGAACGCCTCCACGTCCGCCGCGAACGCGCGGTTCATCATCGTGAATTCGTCGCGCAGCACGAGCTTGTTCGCGGCGAGGCGGTGTGCCGCGATCGGGCATTGTCCGGCCAGTCGCAGCGCAGCGCCGGCATGATCGATGTGCTCGTGGGTGAGCAGCACGAGGTCGAGGTCGGCAGGGCGCAGGCCGACGTCGGCGAGGCACTCGGCGAGGTAGTCGAAGGTGTTCGGCAGCCCGCAGTCGATCAGCACCGTGCGACGGCTGCCGCGCACGAGATACGAGTGTGCCGAGCGCTGCGCGCCGACGATCTGCCAGATGCCGGGGAAGTGCTCGACGACGCGGGCGGCGGGCATGAACGTTCTCCTGCGCTAGGTACGATCGGGCATGGGGATGCGCCGGCACAACTCGCGGATGATGGCGAGCGAGAACGCCGGCTGCTGGCTGACGAGGTACATGAAGCGCGCCTTGTCGATCTCGGCGAGGCGCGTGGGCGTCTCGACGGCGATGGCCGCGGCTGCGCGCGTCCCGGCGTCGACCAGCGCCATCTCGCCGAAGAACTCGCCCGGTCCGCGCCGCGCGATCTCGGCCGCGCCGGGGCCGGCGTCGGCGGCGATGCGCACGCTGCCCTCGAGCACCACGAACATGCTCGCGCCGCGTGCGCCCTTGTCGAAGACCACCTCGCCTGCGCAGAACGTGCGCTCGAACTTGCGGATGTCCCGCGCCGGGACGATCGGCGCGGTCTCCTGCGGGGCGTCGTACATCATGGCTGCCAGCCTAGCCCCATGCCGCACCCGGTGCAATCCGGGGGGCGGCAGCGACCGTTCCGCTGGCCGGGCCGTGCCTGGGCCCGTCGAACTTCGGACATCGTCCGTATCCATGGTTGCGGCAGTCCATGCGCAGGCGAATAATCGTCCGACACACCGGGAGCGAGCCGTGCACCGTCAGGGACGATCAGCGGTCGGGGTCGGATTGGCAGCGGCGGCGCTGGCCGCACCGCTCGCGCACGCCCAGATCGCCACGGATGGCACGCTCGGCACGGCGACCGCGCTCTCCGGTCCGAACTTCGCCATCCCCGCGTCCCTCGGGCGCCAGGCGGGCGCCAACCTCTTTCACAGCTTCGCCGCATTCGGCGTGCCGACCGGCGGCAGCGCGACGTTCTCCGGGCCGACGAACGTCGCGAACGTGATCTCGCGCGTGACGGGTGCGAGCGCGTCGAGCATCGACGGCACGCTGCGTTCCACCATCGCGGGTGCGAACCTCTTCCTCATCAACCCGCGCGGCATCGTGTTCGGGCCGAACGCGAGCCTCGATCTCACCGGCGCCTTTTACGCATCGACGGCCAACTACCTGCGCATGGGAGACGGCACGCGTTTCGAGGCCACCGCGACGGTGCCCGCAGTGCTGTCGATGGCGCCTCCCGAGGCATTCGGCTTCCTCGGTCCGACGGCCGCTCCCATCACGCTTGCCCAGGGCGCGCAACTCGCGCCGCCCCCCGGGGTGGCGGTGTCGCTCGTCGGCGGGCCGATCAGCATGACCGGTGCGCTGGTGTACACCACGTCGGCTGATGCCCGCGTCGTGGCGGCGCAAGGCGCGGGCGAGGTTTCGCTTGCAGGGATTCCGGGCGCAGGCCTCGCGGGGGCGGCCATCAGCGTGTCGGGCGGCGGCGTCGTGGCCGAGAGCCTGCAGGCGGCGGCCCCCGGGCGCATCGTGATCCGCGGCGGAGCGCTCACGCTCACGGACGCCAGCGTGGTCAGCAACAATTCTTCCGCTTCGGCCGCGCCGCCCGTCGAGATGCTGGCGGACGGCGACATGCGCTTCTCGGGAGGTCAGCTCCTCTCCATCGCCCAGGGCACCGGGCGCGGCGCGGACATCGTTGCGCGCGGTGAGAACGTTCGCATCGATACGGCCGCCTGGGTCCAGTCGACGACGCTCGGCGCCGGCCGCGCGGGTGACGTGGACCTTTCCGCTCGCTCGCGGCTGTCGGTGATCGAGCTTGCCTCCGATCCGGACCGGACCGTCGTCGCCGCGCAAACGGAAGCCGACGGCGATGGCGGCGATCTCCGGCTCGCGGGAGACGTGGTGCAAATCGACGGCGCCTACCTGCGCAACCGCACCTTCGGCGGCGGCAACAGCGGCGTGCTCGCCATCGACGGCCGGAACGTCGACGTGGTGAACGGCGCATCCGTGGCGGTCGAGACCAAGGCGGGCTCCGTCGGATCGAGCGGCGGGCTGGACGTGCGCGCTGCCGGGCGCGTTCGAATCGCGGGGACGAACGCCTTCGGTGAGCCCGCTTACGTGTTCAGCGCGACGGAGGGTGCCGGCGCGGGCGGTGATGTCTCGATTCGTGCGACGGAGCTCGCCGTGCTCGGCGGGTACCTCGATACGGTGACGGCGGGATCCGGCAACGGCGGCGCCCTGGTGATCGACGCGGATACGGTACGGGTCGAGACCTTCGGTCCCTACGTCGGATCGATCACCAGCTTGAGCGACGCGGGAGCAACGGGCCGGGCAGGATCGATCACGATCCGGGCTGCCGACTCCGTGACCGTCAGCGGCAGCGGCGAAAACTGGCTTGGCGGAGGATTCGGACCCTCGTTGGTCGCGACGCAGAACGTGGGCCCTGGAGAGGGCGGGACCATCGTGGTGGAGGCGCCGCGGATCGCGCTCGACCAGGGCGCCATCGTGGCCGAGGGTTACGCCTCGGGCCGGGTCGGCAGCATCGCGCTGCGCACCCAGGAGCTCACGATGCTGCGCGACGCGCAGGTGCGCAGCACCCGCGCTCCCGGGGCGAGCGGCGCCAGCGGCGCGATTCGAATCGAAGGCGGCGGCGTGCTGACACTCGGCTCACGTACGGCGACGACGGTCGCGCCCGCGCCGGAAGAGGGCGGTACAGCGGTCATCTTCACCACCGACGAGGCGGCCTCGCCGTCCGGCAGCATCTCGATCGACATGCAGGAAGTGTTCGTCGGGCCTTCCTCCGCGATTGCCACCATCGCGCGCGGCACCGGCGACGCCGGCGATATCTTCGTTCGTGCCGGACGCATGACCGTGCGCGCCGGACTCATCCTCAGCCAGACCGGCGCCGGCGTGCCGACCGATGCCCCGGGTCGCGCCGGCGCGATCTCTCTCGACATCGCCGAAGCATTCGACATGTCCAACCTCGGCGAGGTCCCGGCCTTCAACGCGGGCGTGCTGAGCAGCGCTTCCACCGGACGCGGCGCCGCCGGCGACATCCGCATCAGCGCTTCGTCGGTGACCCTGGACAGCGTTGCGGTGCAGGCCGCGACCGCCGGTGCGGGACGCGGCGGACGCATCGAGATCCTGGCGAACGCGCTCACGCTGCGCAACGGCGCGCAGGTTTCCACCGGAACGGAGCCCGGCTCGACGGGAGAGGCGGGTGCGATCGACGTCCAGGTCGCCGGGCGTCTCGATCTCTACGGTCAGCGCAGTGACGGCATCTCCTCCGGTTTCACCGCGACCACGCGCGGGTCCGGCCGCGGTGGCGATGTCTCCATCGCCGCGGACACCATCACGATGCGCGACGGAGCGCTGGTGTCGGCCTCGACCAATGCGTCGGGCGACGCCGGCAGCGTGGGGGTGAGCGGCCGGGTGCTCGATCTTTTCGATGGTCGCATCACGACAACGAGTGCCGGCGTCGGGAATGCCGGACCGATCCTCATCGCCATGCGCGAGCGGGCCGCCATCGCGGGACGGGTGAGCAGCGAAACGGAAGGGCGCGGTCGCGGCGGGACGGTGTCGGTCACAGCGCCGGAGATTGCCGTGAGCGGGTCCGTGGTCTCGCGCACCGAGGGCGGTGGGGACGCGGGCTCGGTGGCGGTATCCGGAGGCCGCATCACAATCGAGGGGTCGATCGACTCGTCCACTGTCGGCAGCGGGGCAGCCGGCGACATCGCCGTCATCGCTGCCGAGCGTCTGGAGGTCTCGGGGTCGATCGTCGCCGAGACGGCCGGCCTCGGCGGCGGACGCGGCGGCCACATCACTCTCCAGGCGCCGCTCGTCGACATCAGCGGCATCTGGATCACGACGCGCACCGGGTCGGGCGGCGATGCGGGCGGCATCGACATCGCCGGTGACGAGATCCTGCTGCGCGACTTCACGACCGTGACCTCGTCGGTGGTCTACGGTACGGGCCGCGGCGGGGATGTCCGGATCACCGGCGCCCGCTTGGTGCGACTTGCGGACTGGGCGTCGGTGTCGAGCAGCACGGGCGGCGATGGGCGCGGCGGGGACATCCTCATCACCGCGCCCCTGGTGGTCGTCGGCGGCGATGCGGTGATCATCACCGGCAGCGAAGGCTTCTTCGGCGAAGGCAACGGCGACAGCGGCGGCATCACCATCGCCGCGGACCGCATCGTGCTGAACGGGAGCATCGACGCGAGTACGCAGACGAGGGGACGCGCCGGCAGCATCGTGCTGCGCGGCGGCGAGCTCGACATGCGCTCGGATCCGGACGCGTTCGGCGTTGCGTCGATCGCGAGCGAGACGACGGGTGAAGGCCCGGCCGGCAGCATCCTTCTCGACATGTCGCGCGGGATGCAGATCGCCGGCATCGTGAGTACCGAAACCTTCGGCGCGGGGCCCGGCGGCGACGTGACGCTGCGCGCGCCGTCGATCGTGATCGCGCCCGGCGGGTCGGTCTCTGCGGAGAGCTACGACAGCGGGGCCGCGGGCCGCATCGCCATCGAAGGCGGCGCCGTGCGGATCGACGGCGGCCGCATCGAATCCGCGGCGTTCGCGGACGGCGCCGCCGGCAGCGCCACGCTGCGTGGCACGCGCATCGAGGTCGTGAACGGGGGGCGCATCGACGTGAGCACGGAGGCTGGGGGCCGGGGCGGCCAGATCGACGTGCAGGCGAGCGAGGCGATTCTCGTGTCCGGCGCGAACGCTTCGCGGTCGAGCAGCGTGCTGAGCAGCACCGCCGGCACCGGCGACGCGGGCGGGATCCTGCTCGACGCCCCCGTGGTCGCCATCCTCGACGGCGGACGCGTGTCCGCCTCCAGCGAGCCCGGTGCGGCCGGCGTGGCTGGCGGCGTTCGCATCCGTGCCGGCGCGTTCACGCTGGGCGGCGCATCGGCGGCGCGCGTGGAGAGCAGCACGGCGGGGGCCGGCGCGGGCGGCAACGTGTCGATCGGCGCGGATGCGATCGTCATCGACGCGAACGGCCTCGTCGCGGCGACCGGCGCGGGCGCCGGCGCGGCGGGCGCCGTCGAGCTCGCGGCGGCGGGTGCGCTGGCGATCGACGGCGGCAGCGTGCTGACGAGCGCGTTCGACGAGGGGCGCGGCGGCGACGTGCTCCTGCGCGGGGCCGACATCGCGCTGACCGGCGGCGCTTCCGTGCTCGCGCAGTCGCTCGGTGGCGGGGACGCCGGACGCGTCACGCTGCTGGGTGGAAGCGTGCGCCTCGACGACGCCCAGGCGGCTTCGAGCGCGACCGGTGCCGGCGCGGCAGGAAGCGTCCGGGTCGACGGCGCACGGGTCGAGCTGGTGCGCGGCGGGCGGCTCGACGCCAGTACTGCGGGCAGCGGCGCCGGCGGGCGCATCGAGGTGACCGCGAGCGGGTCGATCGGCATCAGCGGCAGCGGTGCAGCGCCCGGCGCCGTCACCGGTATGCTGAGCCGCACGTCCGGTTCCCGCGATGCCGGCGACGTGTCGCTCGCCGCGCCGCAGATCGCGATCGTCGACGGCGGCGTGGTGTCCGCGTCGAGCGAGTCCACGGCGAGCGGTGCGGCCGGGTCGGTGCACATCCGCGCGGGTTCGTTCCTGCTCGCAGGCCCGGCGGAGTCGCGTGTCGAAAGCAGCACGGCCGGAGCCGGCGCCGGCGGCGACGTGTCCATCGCCGCGGCCGACCTCCGCATCGGCGTGGGCGGGGTGGTGGCGGCAAGCAGCGCAGGAAGCGGTGCGGCGGGATCCGTGCAGCTCGTCGCAGCAGACGAGCTGCGGCTCTTCGGCGGTCGCGTGCTGACCGAAGCCGCGGTGAGCGATGGGGGCAACATCGACGTGCGGGCGGGGCGGCTCATCCATCTGCGCGCGGGCGAGATCTCCACCTCGGTGGCCGGTGGGGCGGGCGCGGGCGGGAACATCTTCATCGACCCGACCTTCGTGATCCTGGAGGACGGCAGCCGGATCGTGGCGAACGCGTTCGGCGGTCCCGGGGGCAACATCACGCTGATCGCCGACTACTTCTTCGCGTCGCTGGACAGTCTGGTCCAGGCCTCCAGCGCACTGGGCGTGCCGGGGACCGTGACCATCGCGACTCCGCAGAACAACGTGAACGCGGCGCTGGCGAAGCTGCCGGGGGCGGTGCTCGACGTGTCGGCACTGCTGCGGGACCACTGCGCGCCTCGCGCGGCCGGAGCGGCGGCGGGGAGCAGTCTGGTGGACGTGGGGCGCGGCGGGCTGGCACTCTCGCCCGAGCGGCTGTCGGCGAGCCGCTACTTCGGCGTGGAGGCATTGCGGTCGGCGGGCCCGGGGGGCGCGACCGCGCCACGCATGACCAGCGCGCCCCGCGCGCGGATAGGCGCGTGCTCTGGGTGACGAAGCGTCGTGTGAAGCAACCGCGGGTGTCCAGCAGCTTTTGCGTGGTTGCAGGGCCCGTGTACCGTGCGCGCACTCGGGGGGCCGCCATGCTGCCGCAGCGGCAGCCGGAGACAGCATCCCGAAATCGCGCCAGGCTGGTGCTCGCCTTCGCCGTCGGCCTGGCGATGGCCGTGCCTTGCGCCCACGCGCAGGTCAGCGTCCCCCTCGACCAACTGCCGCGCCCCAGCGATCAGCCTCTGCCCCAGGCGCCCCTGCCGGTCCCGAAGCCGGGGATCGTGCTCCCACCGCTCCCGAAGCCCGAGGGGCCGGCGCTGTCGCGGGGCCTCACCGTCACGCCGCGCGCCTTCCGCTTCACGGGCAACACCGCGGTGAGCACGGAGGCGCTCGAAGCGATCGCCGCCCCCTACGTCGGCCGCCCGATCGGAAATGCCGAACTCGAGGAACTGCGGCAGCTGATCACGAGGCGCTATATCGAGGCGGGCTACATCAACTCCGGCGCGGTGATACCCGACCAGGACGTGGCCGACGGCACGATCACGCTGCAGGTGGTCGAGGGCCGTGTGACCGACATCGTCGTCGGCGGAACGCAGGGCTTCCGGCCGCGCGTGCTCGCCAACCGCCTCGCGCTCGGGGTCGGACCGCCGCTGAACGTGAACGACCTGCAGGAGCGCATGCAGCTCGTGCTGCAGGATCCGCTGGTCGCGCAGCTCTCGGCGCAGCTCGCGCCCGGCATCGCGCCAGGCGAGGCGGTGCTGCGCGTCGACGTGGTGGAGGCCAAGCGCTATCTCGCGGGCTTCAGCGTGGACGACGACCGCTCGCCGGCGGTCGGCGCGTACCAGGTGCAGCCGTTTTTCTTCGCGCGCAACCTCCTCGGCGTCGGCGACGCGCTGGGCGTGCGCGGCGGCTTCACCTCCGGCGTGGACGAGGGCACGCTCACCTACGTCGCGCCGCTCACGGCGCGCGGGCTCGCGCTCAGCACCCGCTACGTCAACACGCACAGCAAGGTCGTCGAGGCGCCGCTCGATCAGCTCGACATCTCGGCGAAGTCGGAGGCGTTCGACGTCGGCCTGTCGCAGCCGCTGTGGCAGGCCCTGCGCGGCGAGATCGCCGCCACCGCGACGCTCTCCCGCCGCAGCACGCGCAGCTACTTTCTCGGCGAACCCTCGCCGTTCATCCCCGGCGCGCCGGACGGCAAGGTGGTGACCGCCGCGATGCGCTTCGGCCTGGAAGGCAGCTCGCGCACTCAGCAGCAGGTGCTGGCCGGTCGCGTGCTCGTGTCGCGCGGTTTCGACGGGCTCGGGAGCACGGTGGCCCCCGGCGACGTGCCCGACTCGGTGTTCACTTCGCTCATCGTGCAGGCGCAGTGGGTACGGCTCATCGGCGCGAACGCGCAGTTCATCGCGCGCGGCGACGTGCAGCGCGCGTACGACCCGCTTACCGGCTCGGAGAAATACTCGCTCGGCGGCCTCGACAGCGTGCGCGGCTACCGCAAGGACGCGCTGGTGCGCGATTCGGGCCGCTTCGTCTCCGCGGAGCTGCGGTACCTGATCGGACGCTGGCCGCTGATCAAGGGGCCGATGGGCGGCGAGGGCCCGGTGCGCCTCGCGGCGTTCTTCGATTACGGGCAGGTGTGGGACTACGGCGCGTCGGATCGCAAGCGCGCGCTGTCGAGCGCGGGACCGGGGCTGCGCTGGGAGCCGCTGCGCGGCAGCGAGCTCGCCCTCTACTACGGCGTGCAGCTGCGCGATCTCGACACGCCGACGAAAGCCCTCTCCGATCGCGGCGTCAACGTGCGGCTGACGCTGAGCTACGCGTTCTGAGCGCGGCGCGCGGTCAGCGCGCCGACACGCCGCTGGCCCGCGCCGCAAGGTCCGCGTCGCCCGGCCGCTCGGCGGCGAGCCCGGCCCACACGCGCCGTGCATCCTCGCGCGCGCCCAGCTCCTCCAGCAGCAGCGCGTGCAGCACGCGATCGCTGAAGCTCACGCCGGGCGCCGGGCGTGCCGCCTCGATGCGGCTGCGCAAGTCGGCGGACGCGACACCGAACTCGGTCCAGCCCTCGATCGACTTGCCGTCGGCGAGCTCGGCGACCACCTGCCAGCCGTAGGTGCGACCCGGCTCGAGCGCGAGGGCCGCCGGCAGGTCGACGGCGTTGATGCGCGGGCGGCTCTCGTGCAGCACGCGCCCGGCCGCGTCGGTCAGCGTGAAGCGGTAGCCGGTTGCGTTCGACACCGGAGTCCAGCGGAAAGCGTCGGGGCGCTCGGTGAGCCAGGTCGCGACCGGATACGCGAGCATCACGGCGCCTTCGTCGCCGGCGCCGCGCATCGCGATGCTGGCCTGCGCGAGCCGTGCGGTGCGCACGCGGACGTCGCGGAACGCGGCCCCCGCCGGCTCGCGCACCGCGAGCTGCCCGGGACGGATCACCTCGATGCGCCCCGCGCTCCAGCGGAAGGCGCCGGGCCCCGTGAGCTCGTACTGGCGGCCGGTCGCGTTGTCGAGCACGACCATGCGCGCATTTGGCGCGAGCGAGACTTCTGCGCCGGGCGCAAGGCCGGCGAGGATCGCCGCCCGGCCGCGGCCCTCGATGGTCGCGGCGCCGTTGACGTCGAGCACCAGCCCGGCAGCGTCGCCCGGCTGCCCAAGCGCGGGGAGCCAGGCGGACGCAAGCAGTGCAACGGCGAGCCGCGCGAGACCCGCCAGATGATTCGCGATGTTCATGCCGCTTCCTCCTCAACGCTGCGCACCCGGGGCATCCGCGCCGGCCAGCCGTGGATGCGCACCGGCGAATGGCCCTTCAGCGGCCGCTCGCCGAGCGCGTCGAACCGGACGTCCGGCGCGAGCGCGGCGGCGACGTTGCCGTCCACGAGCACGGGGTAGCCCAGCTCGGCGGTGAGCCCTTCGATGCGCGCCGAGACGTTCGCGACGTCCCCGATGGCGGTGTACTCGTTGCGGTCGGGCGAGCCGATGCGTCCGACCACCGCCTCGCCGTACGCGAGCGACAGCCCGATGCGGATGGGAGCGCGTCCCTCCGCCTCCAGCTCGGCATTGAGCTCGACGATGGCGTCGAGGATGTCCTGCGCCGCCGAAAAACCGTCGCGGCACGGATCGGTCGACGCCTTGGGCGCGCCGAAGACGCACATGATGCCGTCGCCGCGGAAGTTGTCGATCGTGCCGTTGTGCCCGTGGACGGCGGCGGTGACGCGCGTGAAGTATCGGTTGAGCAGCGCCACGACCTCCTCGGGCGGGCGGGCTTCGGTCATCGGCGTGAAGCCGCGGATGTCGCCGAACATGACGGCGACCTGCCGCCGGCCGCTGCCCAGCGCGCCGTCCAACTGGCCGCGCATGATGAGGTCGAGGACCGCCGGGCTCACCGCGCCAGCGAATGCCTGGCGCAGCCGCTGCCGCAACCGGCGGTTGAACCAGGCTTCGTAGGCGATGCGCAGGGCAAGCGACGAAGCCGCGGCGAGCACGGCGGTGCCCACCGGCACGTGCATCCGGTGGAAAAGGAGAACCGTGCTGCCCGCCACCGCGCCGAATGCGAACGCGGCGAAGAGTGCGATGCCGGCCGGGCTGCGGGCGCCGGCGAACCACAGCGCGCACGCCGCAGCCAGGAGCGCGACCACGGCCGCCCCGGGCGCTTCGCGGACCAGCCCGGCGCCGAGCAGCGAGCGCAACGCCTGCGCGTGGATGACGACCCCCGGCGCGGTGAGCGCGTCCTCCCACGCGGCGAGCGGCACCGGCAGGCGGTGGCGATCGTCGAACGGCAGCACGCTGCCGATCATCACGACGCGCCCGCCGAAGGCCCGCGCGAGCGCAGCGGCGTCGCCCGCGCGCGCCCACTGCATCGCATCCTTCGCCGGCACGTACTCGAATGCCGGGCCGGCGGCGTAGTCGATTAGACCTGCCCCCGGCGTGGCGCCCAGGCGGCGTGCGAGCGTCCCGGCGAGCGTGGGGACCACCGCGCCGCCTTCGCCCTGGCGCTCGTCGAACCGACGCGGCGTGCCGTCGGGGTCGAGCAGCCAGGTGGCGAGGCCGACGCCTGCATCGCCGAGTGCGGCGAGGAACGGCGGATGGATCGTGTGGGGCGCGCCCGTGGCATCGATGCCGAGCACCGCCGTCAGCGGGAACGCCCGCGCTGCGCTGCTCAGCGCCATGTACAGTTCGCGGTCGATGCCCGGCTGCAGGGCATCGTACGAGCGGTCGGGAAGCTGCATGTCGAGGCCAACGCCGCGCGGCTGTGCCAGGCGCAGGCCGTCGAGCAGCAGCGCGAGCGGCCGGTGCCAGAGAGCGAGCGGCTCGCGCGTGGCGGCAAGCGTCGCTTCGTCGATGCCGAGGATCACCACGTCGGCGCGGGCCGGCTTCGGGGCCAGCGTGCGGAGCGCGCGGAACTGGGCATCGAGCACCGCTCCTTCGAGCTGAGCGTACGGCGGCGTCATGTGCAGCAGGAGCGCCGCGCCGACCAGCGCGAGCCAGACGATCACGGCCTGGCGCGCCGAAAGTCCGCGCTCGCCCGGCAGCGACGCGGCGCGGTTCATCGCTGCCGCTCGAACGCGGCCGCCTGGACGAGTCCGGCCTGCTCGAGCAAGGCGGCGCGCTGCGCGCGCAGTGCGGTGTCGCCCGGACGAAGGGCGATCGCTTCGGTGAGCAGGGCGAGGGCGTCGTACCAGATGCCGGCGGCGGCCAGCGCGTCGATGCGCTTCCCGGCATCGCCCGCGGCGAGCGGCTCGCGCACCCCGGGCGGCGCGTCGACGTGCATCACTGCGCCGGCCGTGACGACGTCGCGCGAGCGCTGCACCGGATCGA
The DNA here is from genome assembly GCA_964552535.1 of uncultured Enterobacteriaceae bacterium. Lineage (GTDB taxonomy): Bacteria > Pseudomonadota > Gammaproteobacteria > Burkholderiales > SG8-39 > CAZKHE01. Next base: position 13,766 of record CAZKHE010000024.1, read on the forward strand.
TCACGATCGCCACCGACCACTCGTACGCCACGCCCGGCTCCAGGCGCAGCGCTCGATCGTCCAGGCGCACGGCGTGGATGCCCGCCGGGGCGCCCTCGATTGCAACGTCCAGCAGCGGTTCGACGCGGCGCGGGTCGACCAGTGCGATCTCGATCCGCGCCGTGGTCGGTGCCGACAGGAACCAGAGCAGCGTGGGCCGCTCGCGGACGGTGAGGCCCAGGTGGTCGGGCGCCAGCACGAGCACGGCCGGCACTTCGTGCATCGCGCCGCGCACGTTGCCCGCGACGCGCCGCGGCTTCAACTCGCCGGCCGGGGGGCGATAGACGAGCGTCTCCACCGTGGTCTGGGCGAGCGCCGGCACGGCCACGGCGAGCGCGAGCGCGAGGAGCGCGGTGCGCATCACAGCCAGTTGCCGATCACGAGGAACGGCGACCAGTAGCCGGGATGCCGGTAGCGCAGGTCGTTCAGCATCTCGCGCTGCGCACGGCGCAGCGCCTCGGCCTTGCTCACGCCAGGCCTGGCGAGCTGGCGGTAGAACTCGGCCACCAGCGCGCTGGACGCCTGGTCGTTGATGTGCCAGAGGGAGGCGAGCGCACTGCGCGCACCGGCCTTCACCGCTACGCCCGCGAGGCCGAGCGCGGCGCGCTCGTCTCCCGCGGCGGTCTGGCAGGCGCTCAGGAAGAGCAGCTCCACCGGCTCGTCGCGGAAGCGGTTCACCTTCAGCGTGTCCTCGAGCCGGTCCAGCGTCATGCGGCCGTCGTAGGTGAGCAGGAACGAGCGCCGCGAATCGGCCTCGAACTGCGCGTGCGAGGCCACGTGCACGATCGTGTAGGGCTTCGCGGTCAGCTCGCGTTCGAACGCGCGGGCGGTGAACGACTCGTCGCGCAGCACCTCCTTCGTGCCGAGCGCCCGCAACTCGTCCAGCTCGATGTCCACGAAGGGCAGCGCCGGGAACCCCTGCACCGCTTCGGTGAGGCCGCCGGCGAGCACGGCCGCCTTGTCCAGTTGCAGCGCGCGCGGCTCCACCAGCGTCAGGCTCGGTGCGGTCGCGACGGCGTAGCGTGCGACCAGGAAGTCGCGGCCGTCGTGCAGGGCGGCCAGGGGCACGGATCGCAGCGGCTGTTCCGGCACGACGACCAGCGTATCGACGTTCGCCGCGGCGAGCGTGGCTTCGATCGGGCGGATCAGCCAGTCGTACAGTTGCCGCGCGTGTGGCAGGTACTGGTACGTGGTGCGCTTCTCGAGCAGGCGGCGCAGTGCCTGGGTTTCGGCGCGGAGCCGCTCCTGGCGAACCGGGACGGTGAAGTGGCGGATGTCGTCGCCGATGGTCACCAGCATCTCGAGCCGGTCGGGCAGCGGCACCGGGTACACGACCGCCGTGCGCGGCGCAGTGCGCTCCACCGGCCGTGCCCGCGCGAGATAGCGCGCCACGCAGTCGTCTTGGAAGTAGTCCTCCAGCTCCACCGTCTTGAACCGCTCGAGCACGCCCTGCGCCTCGCGCAGCGCCTCACGCTGCACCAGCGGGTCACCGCTGGCCACGGCGCGGCGCAGCAGCAGGTCGGTGAGACCGAAGTACGCGCCGCCGACCTCGTCGCGGAACGACTGGCGCCCCGCCCAGAGCTCGGCCGCGAAATCGGCCTTCACGCGGGCCAGCGCGTCGAGCGCGCGGCGATAGGCGGCCAGCGCCTCGTCCTGCCGTCCGGCGCGATCGGCGATCCGGGCCGCCTGCCACTGCCACTGGAACAGGGTTTCTGCCGCCCCCGACTGCTGCGCGGCGAACACCGCGCGCTCGTTGTGGCGCGCCGCTGCTTCCAGGTCGCCGGAGTCGAGCGCCAGCTCCGCACGATAGCCCGCGGCATACGCCGCGGCGCGGATGTCGCCGAGGCCCGCCGCCATCGCGGCCGCTGCGTCGAGCGCGCCTGCCGCAGCATCGCGCCGGGCGGGGTCGTTTGCAGCGGCACGCCGCAGAACTTCCGCGGCGGCCGCGGTCTGGAACGCGCGGTCGCGCGACTCGGGGAGCGCGGCGAGCAGGTCGAGTGCCTCGCGAGCGTCGCCGGCCGCCTCGTCGCGCCGCCCTTCGCGCAGGCGCAGCCGCGCCCCGTTGAGGAGCGCCTGCGCGTGCAGCAGGGGGTCGCCGTCACGGCGCGCGAGCCGCGCCGCCTCGGCGTAGGCGGCGAGGGCCCCTGCGTTGTCGCCGCCGGCGGCGAGCATCAGGCCGCGATCGTTCTGGACCGCCGCCTCGACCGGCGTGAGTCCCGAAGCGCGGGCCAGCTCCAGCGCGCGGGCCAGCGCGGTCGCGGCATCATCCGGCCGCCCTGCCAGGTGGTATGCCTGCCCGAGGGCGCCGGCCAGGCGAGCGCGCAGGCTCGCGGAAACGGGTGAGGCTTCGGCGAGGCGGGCGGCCTCCTCGAGGTCGGCGAGTGCCCGCTGTCGGTGACCGAGGCGCTGCAGCGTCTCCGCGCGGCGGGCGAGGGCCGCCGCGAGCGCCTCCGGCTGCCCCTCTCTGCGCGCCTCGTCCACCGCGTCGCCTGCCGCCCGCGCCGCCGCCTCCCATGGATCCGCCGCCGGCTCGCGGGCGACGACGGAGCCGACGGGGGCGGCCAGGACCGCGAGCAATACGCACGCGAACGCGACGGGACGCACGGACGGACCTCCGCGGCAAGCAGTAGCACGAAGATTGGCGCGCCACGCCGTGTCGGTCAAGCCGCACCGGGTAGGACATCGGGACGATGGCGGAGCCGGCCGGATGGCGGGCCGTATAATCGGGCGTCGCTGCGCGCGCATCCGCCGCGCCCGCGATTCCGCTTCGGCAAAGGCCCGTGCCCGCCTCCTTCGACGGTCAGCTCGTAGTCGCCATCTCCTCCCGGGCGCTGTTCGACCTGGAGGAGTCCAACCGCGTGTTCGAGGAGCGCGGCGTGGATGCGTACTACCAGTACCAGCGCGAGCACGAGGACGAGGTGCTGGCGCCGGGGATCGCGTTCCCGCTGGTGCGCAAGCTCCTCGCCATCAACGCGCTGCCGCCGGCACGGCCGCGCGTCGCGGTGATCCTGCTGTCGCGCAACACCGCCGATACCGGCCTGCGCATCATGCATTCCATCGAGCACTACAAGCTCGACATCACCCGCGCGGCATTCACCGGCGGCGAGAGCACCTATCCCTACGTCCCCGCGTTCGACGCGCACCTCTTCCTCTCCGCGAACGCCAACGACGTGCGCAAGGCGCTCGAGGCCGGACACGCGGCGGCACAGATCCTGCCCGCGAACGTGGGACAGAACCTGTCGGAGGGCGAGCAGCTGCGCATCGCCTTCGACGGCGATGCGGTGATCTTCTCCGACGAGTCCGAGCGCATCTACAAGCTGGAGGGGCTCGAGCGGTTCCACGAGGCCGAGGCGCTGGCCGCGCGCGAACCGCTCTCCGGCGGTCCGTTCAAGAACTTCCTCGCCGCGCTGCACCGGCTCCAGTCGGAGTACCCGCCCGACGCGTCGCCCATCCGCACGGCGCTGGTCACGGCGCGCAGCGCGCCGGCGCACGAGCGCGTGGTGCGCACGCTGCGCGCGTGGGACATCCGCATCGACGAGGCGCTGTTCCTCGGCGGGCTCGACAAGGGCCGCTTCCTCAAGGCGTTCGGCGCCGACATCTTCTTCGACGACCAGCGCGTGCACGTCGAGTCCGCGGGGCGGCACGTCGCAGCGGGCCACGTGCCGTTCGGAGTGGCCAACGAGTGAAAGTGCTGAAGTACGCGGCGATCGCGGTCGCGGTGCTGGTCCTGCTGGCGGCAATCGCGATCGGCGTGGTGCTCGCCACCTTCGACCCGAACGACTACAAGCCGCAGCTCGTGCAGCTCGTGAAGGAGCGCACCGGCCGCACGCTCACGCTGGGCGGGCCGATCCGGCTGACGTTCTTTCCCAGCGTCGGCGCGGCGGTCGATCGGGTGGCGCTCTCCGGGCCCGGCGGCTCCGGCACCTTCGCATCGGTCTCGACGGCCCGCGCCTCGGTGAAGCTCCTGCCGCTGCTCGCGGGCGAAGTGGCGGTGGACGAGCTACGCCTGTCCGGACTCAATGCCGAGCTGGTGAAGTACCGCGACGGCCGCACCAACTTCGATGATCTCCTCGCCCCGCAGGGCAGGACGGATGCCAGGCCTGCGGAGAAGCCCCCGGCGCCGCCCGGCAAGGAACAGCAGGCCCTCACGCTGGACGTCGGCGGCATCTCGCTGAAGGATGCCAACGTGCGCTGGCTCGACGAGACGAGCGGTACGGACGTGCGCATCGGCGCACTCGACCTGCGCACCGATCGCATCGCGAGCGGCGTTCCCGGACGTCTTGCCATCTCCGCGTCGATCGAGGGCGCGCAGCCGAAGCTCGCGCTGACCCTTTCGGCGAACGCCGGCTACCTGGTGGACTTCGCGAAGCGCTCGTTCGCGCTCTCCGCGCTCGATGTGAAGCTCTCCGGCAACGTGCCCGGCGCGGCCGGGCTGGATGCGCAGCTGAAGGGCGACGTCGCGGTGGATGGCGCGGCCGAACGCGTCGCGCTCGCCGATTTCGTCCTGCGGGCGACGTCGAAGGACGGGCTGGCGGCGAACCTCGCCGTGCCCTCGCTGGAACTCTCGCCGCAGCGCGCGCAGAGCAAGGCCATCGAAGGCACGCTGCGCATCGACCGACCGGAGCGCAAGCTCGACGCGAAGCTCGCCGTCGATGCGGCGACCCTGCAGGACAAGGCGGTTGCATTCCCGCGGCTCGCCGTGGACGTCGATCTCAAGCAGGGGGCGCTCGGGGTTCGCGGGGCGATGGGCGGACCGGCGAACGTCGACCTCGGCGCTCAGCGCATCGCGCTGCCGAAGGTCGCGGGCAGTTTCGACGTGACCGGTCCGGCGCTGCCGCCCGGCGGCGTCAAGCTCGCGGTGAGCGGCGCCGCGGAAGCGGACTGGGGCAGGCAGACGGCGGCCACGCAGCTCGCGGCGCGCCTGGACCAGTCGAACATCCAGGCGCGCGCCAAGGTCGCGCGCTTCGCGCCGCTCGCGGTGTCCTTCGACGTGCAGGCCGATCGGCTCGACGTGGACCGCTACTTTCCGCCGCAAGCCAAGGATTCCGCCGCAAAGCCCACCGCGCCCGCGGCAGGAGCCGCACCCGCGACGGGCGCGCCGGCCGAGGAGCCGATCGATCTCTCCGCCCTGAAGGGCCTCGCCGCCGACGGGAGCGTCCGCATCGGTGCGCTGAAGGTGGCCGGGATCGAGGCGTCCAACGTGGCGGTGAACCTGAAGGCGGCAGGCGGCAAGCTCGACGCCAATCCGCTGAGCGCGAGCCTCTATCAGGGCACGCTGGCCGGCGCGGCGAGCGTGAACGCGAACGACAATGGCTACGCTGTACGCGCGCAGCTCGCCAACGTCGCGGTCGGCCCGCTGGTGCGCGACCTCGCCGATCGCGACGTTCTCGAGGGGCGCGGCAACGTCACGCTGGACGTGCGTGCGCAGGGCACGACGCCGTCGGCCCTGAAGCGCTCGCTCGCCGGCAGCAGCGCCATCGCGCTTCGTGACGGGGCGGTGAAGGGGGTGAATCTCGCCGAGATTCTGCGGCGGGTGAAGGCGGCATTCGGCTCGCGCAGCGCCGTCGAGGAGATCGCCCGCGGCGGCGAGAAGACCGACTTCTCCGAGCTCACCGCCAGCTTCGTGATCCGCGAGGGCGTGGCGCGCAACGACGATCTCGCGGCGAAGTCGCCGTTCCTGCGCGTCGCAGGCGAAGGCAGCATCGACATCGGCGCCGGGGCGATCGACTACCTCGTCAAGGCCACAGTGGTCGACACCTCGGGTGGGCAGGGCGGGCGCGAGCTCGATCAGCTGCGCGGGATCACCGTGCCGGTCCGGCTGGTCGGCCCGTTCGACCGCATCGCCTACAAGGTCGACGTGGCGACGCTCGCCACCGAGGCGGCGAAGCAGGAGGTGTCCCGGCGCCTCGAGGAGAAGCTCGGCGCGAAGCCCGGCGGCGGCGGCGCGATCGGCGATGCGCTCCGCGGCCTGTTCGGCGGCAAGCGATGAGCGACTTTGCGCGTGCGGTGATCGCGTGGCAGGCGCGGCACGGGCGCCACGACTTGCCGTGGCAGGGCACGCGCGACGCCTATCGCATCTGGCTGTCGGAGATCATGCTGCAGCAGACGCAGGTGGCGACGGTGATTCCGTACTACCAGCGCTTCGTCGAACGTTTCCCCGACGTCGCCGCGCTCGCGGCGGCGGCCGAGGAAGAGGTGCTGCGCCTGTGGAGCGGCCTCGGCTACTACTCGCGCGCGCGCAACCTGCACCGCGCCGCGCGGCTCGTCATGGAACGGCACGGCGGCGTGTTTCCGCGGCATCGCGCGGAGATCGAAGCGCTCCCGGGCATCGGCCGCTCCACTGCGGCGGCGATCGCGGGTTTCGCGTTCGGCGCGCGCGCCGCCATTCTCGACGGCAACGTCAAGCGGGTGCTGGCGCGCCACTTCGCGGTGGCGGGCTTTCCCGGCGACCGCGCCGTGGAGCAGGAGCTGTGGCAGCTCGCCGAGTCGCTGCTTCCGGGCGACGAGATCGGGCCGTACATCCAGGGCCTCATGGATCTCGGCGCCACGGTGTGCACGACGCGTGCGCCGGGCTGCGAGCGCTGTCCGGTGCAGGCGAGCTGCCGGGCCTTCGGCGAGGATCGCGTGGACCAGCTGCCGGCACCCCGCCCGCGCAAGGCGGTGCCGCAGCGGAGCACCGGCATGCTGCTCCTCCTGAAGGACGGCGACGTGCTGTTGCAGAAGCGTCCGCCGACGGGCGTGTGGGGCGGGCTGTGGAGCCTGCCGGAAATCGACGTGCAGGCGGACGTGGCGCGGGTGGCGCGGCTGCAGTACGGCTGCGAGATCGGCGCGGTGGAGCACCTCGGCAGGCTGCGGCATGCGTTCACGCACTTCACGCTCGACATCACGCCGATCGTCGCGCGCGTGAGCGCCGCGCAGCCGCGCGCCGCGCAGCCCGGGCTCTTGTGGCTCGCCCTGGCGGAGGCGTCCGATGCCGCCGTGCCGACGCCGGTGCGCAGGCTCCTCGGGGCGCTCGACGCCTCAGCCGCGGGACGCCAGGCCGCGCTGTTCGAGGTAGCGCAGCAGGATCTCCAGGCGTGAGCGGCTGTCGTCGAGCTCGAGGAGCTTCTGCTTCGCGGCGAGCGGCACCGGCAGGATCTCGCTGAGCCGGTAGCCGACCCACGCCGAGTCGTCGAAGCGGTGCGGCTCGGCGAACACCGTCTCGGTGCGGTCGGCCACGATCATGCGCAGGAGATCGGCACACGCGGTGAAGCCATCGGGGAGCGGAACCTCGGGCTCGGGGTCGATGGCCTCGACGGTGGCGCGGATGAGGCCGCTCGGCGCGACGCGGCGCTCGAGGAGACGGATGCGCTGCCCGCCCTGCGTGGCGATCTGCAGCACCCCGAGGTCCTTCATGTCCCAGTCGGTGATGTGCGCAAGGCAGCCGACGTCCTCCGGCACGGCAGGCGAGCCGACCTCCCGGCCTTCCCGGATGAGGCACACGCCGAACGGGCTGCCGCGCTTCATGCAGTCGCCGGTCATGTCCATGTAGCGCGTCTCGAAGACGCGCAGCGGCAGCAAACCGCCGGGGAAGAGCACGGTATTGAGCGGGAAGATCGGCAGGTCGGCGAGGTCGGCGGCGGCGGTCATGCGAGCGTCTCCGGGCGCATCTGGCGGTGGCGCACCAGCACCGGCACCTCGCCGCGGAAGCGCCGCGCGAGCCGCTCCGCGAAGTACACCGAGCGGTGCTGCCCGCCGGTGCAGCCGATGCCCACCGTGAGATAGGCGCGGTTGTCGCGCAGGTAGCAGGGGAGCCAGCGCGCGAGATAGTCGCCGATGTCGGCCTCCATGCGCCGCGCGTCCTCGACGGCCTCGAGGAACGCGATCACCGCGGGATCGAGGCCCGTGAGCGGGCGCAGCGCCTCGTCGTAGTAGGGGTTGGGCAGGCAGCGCACGTCGAAGACGAGGTCGGCGTCGAGCGGAATGCCCTGCTTGAAGCCGAAGGACTCGAAGAGCAGCGTCATGCCGGGCCGCTCGATCGTGACGAGGTCCTTCACCCAGCCGCGGAGCGTGTTGGCGGCGACGTCGCTCGTGTCGATGCGCGCGCCGAGCTCGGCGATCGTGCCGAGGACGTCGCGTTCGTAGAGGATGCATTCCTCCAGGGTGCGCGTGCCGTCGGCCAGCGGATGCTTGCGTCGCGTCTCGGAGAAACGCCGTATGAGCGTGTCGTCCTTCGCGTCGAGGAACAGGACGCGTACGTCGGTCCCCTGCGCGCGCAGCGCCCGGAGGGCCTCGGGGAGCGCCTGCAGCGATGCACCGCTGCGCGCGTCCACCGCAACCGCGGCGTGGTGATAGCCGGCGTCGCGGAGGAACGCCGCGGTCTCGACGAGCAGGCTCGCCGGCAGGTTGTCGACGCAGTAGAAATAGGCGTCCTCGAGCGCCTTCAGCGCGACGCTCTTGCCGGACCCGGACAGCCCGCTGATGATGACCAGTTGCATGGCCGGTCGAGCATAGCCGACCGGCCGGGGGCGGGCAAACGCGGCCGCCGCGCGGGCGGCAGCACTGCCGCCCGCGGAATCGGCGCGGCGCGGCTCAGTTGCCGCGCAGGCACTGCTGCATGAACGCCTGCCGCTCGCGGCCGCTCGGGAACTGCTGCTTGGAGGCCTGCGCGTTGCAGTCCTTCATGCGCTGCTGCTGGGCGGTCCCGCCCTGCGCCTGCTCGGGCATCTGGCCCTTGAGGCAGGCGCTCATGAACGCCTGGCGCGCATCGTTGTCCTTGAACTCGCGCTTCTTCGCTTCGGCGTTGCAGTCCTTCATGCGCTGCTGCTGCGCCGTCGCGCCGCCCTTGGCCTCCTCCGGCATCTGGCCCTTGAGGCAGGCGCTCATGAACGCCTGGCGCGCGTCGTTGTCCTTGAACTCGCGCTTCTTCGCCTCGGCGTTGCAGCTCTGCATGCGTTTCTGCTGCTCGGTCTGCTCCTTCTTCTCCTGCGCGGCGACGGGGCCGGCGCAAAAGGCGGCCAGGGCAAGCAGCGCGGCGAGGTTCTTCATCGTCTTATCCTCCAAGGGGGCGGCGGAGGGATCAGGCCGCATCGTCCAGGCCGCGCGCCATCTCCGCCTGCTGGCGCGTCATGAATTCCTCGGTGCTGTTGTAGCCCCTCAGCTGCAGGATGTAGTTGCGCACCGCCGCCTCGATCAGCACCGCCAGGTTGCGGCCCGCGGCCACCGGGATCACCACCTTGCGCACCGTGACGCCGAGGATGTCCTCGGAGAGCTCGTGCAGCGGCAGGCGCTCGATCTGCGTGGCCGAGGTGGGGTTGGGCTTCTCCAGGTGCACCACCAGCCGCAGCACCATCTTCGGGCGCACCGCGGTCTCCCCGAAGATCGTGCGGATGTTCAGCACCCCGAGGCCGCGCACCTCGAGGAAGTCCTTCAGCAGGCCGGGGCACCGGCCCTCGAGCTGCCCCGAGATGTTCGAGATCTCCACGACGTCGTCGGCGACGAGCCCGTGCCCGCGGCTGATGAGCTCGAGTCCGAGCTCGCTCTTGCCGACGCCGGAGTCGCCGGTGATGAGCACCCCCAGGCCGAGCACGTCCATGAACACGCCGTGCCGGGTGGTGGATTCGGCGAGGGTCTTCGCGAGATAGCGCCGCAGCTTGTCGATGAGCAGCGCCGCCGGCAGCGGCGAGCCGAGCACGGCGATGCCCCGCGCGGCCGCCGCCTGGAAGAGGTGCGGGTGGCCGGGCTCCCCGTCGGCGAGGATCACCGCGGCCGGCTGGGCCGCCAGCCCCCGGTCGATGAGCAGCTTGAGGCGTCCCGGATCGAGCGAGGCGATGTGCGCCTGCTCGTAGCGCCCCAGCACCTGGATGCGGTTGGGGTGGATGAGGTTCAGGTGGCCGACGAACGCGGCCGACTCGCGCGGATCCTGGCGGATGGAGGCGTCGCCGCCGCGCTCCCCGCCGAGCCAGGAGAGCGCGAGCTTCTCGCGATTGTCGTCAAACAGCCGCGCGACGCTGGTCTGCAGCATACGGCTGCCAGGCCGCGATGTCCGCGTGCAACGTCGCGGCGTCGATGTCGTTCGCGAGCTTGCCGCGCAACTCGCGGTCGCTGAACATCTGCGCGAGCTCCGACAGGATCTGCAGGTGCTGCTCGGTCGCCTGCTCGGGGACGAGCAGGACGAAGATGAGGCTGACCGCGCGGCCGTCCGGGGCGTCGAAGGCCACCGGCGCCTTGAGGCGGAGGAAGGCCCCTACCGGCTCCTTGAGCCCCTTGATGCGGCCGTGCGGAATGGCGACCCCCTGACCGAGGCCGGTCGAGCCGAGGCGCTCCCGCGCGAACAGGCTGTCGAACACCAGGCTGCGCGCGATGCCCTGGTTGTTCTCGAACAGCAGGCCGACCTGCTCGAACATGCGCTTCTTGCTGCTCACCTCGAGGTCGAGGACCACGTTGGCGGGCGGCAGAAGGCGGCTGATGAGGTTCATGCGGTGGTTCCGTGCATACTTCGGGCCGGCTCCGGGGGGCCGGGCCGGCCCGCAAAAGCCGGAATTATAGTCGCGCCCCGTGCGTGCCCACCGAACCGCGCGGGCGCAGCAGGAGCGCGACCGGGGCGAGTGCCGTCGGGCGGCCGGGGGCGCTCAGGGCTCGGCGCGGTACTTGAGGGCGTCGTGGGGGTGGGCGTAGGCCCGGTCCTTGTACTTGATGACCTGGCGGTCGAGCTTGTCCACCAGGGCGTCGATGGCGGCGTACATGTCCTCGTCCGTGCACTCGCAGAAGATCTCCTTGCCGCGGACGTGCATGTTCACCTCCGCCTTCTGTCGCAGCTTCTCCACCGACAGGATCACGTTGACGTCGATCACGTGGTCGAAATGGCGCAGCACGCGCTCGAGCTTCTGTTCCACGTAGCCGCGGATCGCGGGGGTGACTGCGACGTGATGTCCGGTGACGGAAAGATTCATCTGTACGTCTCCTGTCGGATTGCAGAGGACTGCAAACGAGCTACAGCGACTTGCGCAGGTTGACCGGGGGGATGTGCATCGACTCGCGGTACTTGGCGATGGTCCGCCGCGCCACCACGATACCCTGCTGCCCGAGGATCTGCGAGATCTTGCTGTCGGAGAGCGGCTTCTTTCCGTCCTCGGCGGCGATCAGCTGCTTGATCAGCGCGCGGATCGCCGTCGCGGAACATGCTCCCCCGGTCTCGGTGGCGACGTGCGAGCCGAAGAAGTACTTCAGCTCGAAGATCCCGCGGGGCGTCGCCATGTACTTCTGTGTCGTGACGCGGGATACGGTGCTCTCGTGCAGGTCGAGCGCGTCGGCGATCTCGCGCAGCACCAGCGGCCGCATCGCGACCTCGCCGTGCTCGAAGAAGTGCCGCTGCCGGTCGACGATGGCCTGCGAGACGCGCTGGATGGTCTCGAAGCGCTGCTGGACGTTCTTGATCAGCCACCGCGCCTCCTGGAGCTGGCTCGCGAGCTGGCTGCCGCCGGCGTTGCGGTTGCTCTGCAGGATGTCGGCGTAGATGCGGTTGATGCGCAGCTTCGGCATCGCGTCGGGGTTCAGGCTCGCCACCCAGACGTTCTTGATCTTGCGCACGATCACGTCCGCGACGACGTAGCGCGTGTCGAGCGGGGCGTACTCGGAGCCCGGGCGGGGGTTGAGGCTCTGGATCAGCTTGTGCGCGGCGCGCAGGGCGGCGTCGTCGCAGCCGATGAGCCGCTTCAGCTTGGTGTAGTCGCGCGTCGCGAGGAGCTCGAGGTGGTCGTGCACCACGCGCAGCGCGCACGCGCGCCCCGGCGTGTCCTCGTCAAGCGCCAGCAGCTGCAGCTCGAGGCACTCGGCCGGCGTGCGGGCACCGACCCCCACCGGGTCGAGATTCTGGAGGTGGCGCAGCGCGATGGTGAGCTCTTCCAGGTCGATCCCGAGCTCCTCGGGGAACATGGCGAGGATCTCGTCGAGCGGCTGACTGAGATAGCCGTCGTCGTCGAGCGCATCGATGAGCACCGCCACCAGCGTCCGGTCGCGCTGGGCGAGCTTGGTCAGCGAGAGCTGGTGCAGCAGGTGGTCGCGCAGGCTGGTGGAGACCGCGGCGAGCTGCGGCAGGTCGCCGTCCTCGCCGTCGTCGCGCTGCGTGCCGCTGCCGCCGCCTTCGAGGTACCAGTCGGCGTCGGCGTCGGGCGGCGGCTCGTCGTCGGCCGGCGCTTCCGCGGCGGGCGCGGCGACCTCCGCCTCCGCGGTCGGCGCGGTCGCGAGCGGCTCCGGCGTCGTGGGCGGCGGCGGACCGAACGCCTCCTCGTCCTCCCCTTCCTCGCGCTCGAGCAGCGGGTTCTCGGCGAGGAAACGCTCGAGCTCCTGGTTCAGTTCGAGCGTGGAGAGTTGCAGGAGGCGGATCGACTGCTGCAGCTGCGGCGTCAGCGTGAGATGCTGAGAAAGCTTGAGCTGCAGGGTTTGCTTCATGCGGCGGACGGGACCGTTCGGATGTGGTCAGCGGGGATGATGCGCAGTCGCGGCCGTGGCGGGAAGGGGCACCGGACCAGTCTACAGGCGAAAGTGCTCGCCGAGGTAAACGCGACGAACGTTTTCATTATAAACAATCTCTTCCGGCTTCCCCGAGGCCAGCACGGAGCCCTCGTTAATTATGTAGGCACGGTCGCAAATCCCCAGTGTTTCCCGCACGTTATGGTCCGTGATCAGGACGCCGATGGAGCGCTCCTTGAGGAAGCGGATGATCTTCTGGATGTCCAGGACGGCGATCGGATCGACGCCTGCAAACGGCTCGTCCAGCAGAATGAAGGCGGGCTGCGTCGCGAGCGCGCGCGCGATCTCCACCCGCCGCCGCTCGCCGCCCGAGAGGGACAGCGCGACCGCGTCGCGCAGGTGCGCGACGTGGAGCTCGGCCAGCAGTTCCTCGAGCCGCATGCGGACCTCGGCGTCCGAGAGATCCATCAGTTCGAGCACCGCGCGCACGTTCTCCTGCACGGTGAGCTTGCGGAACACCGAAGCTTCCTGCGGCAGATAGGACAGACCGAGGCGCGCACGGCGGTGGATCGGCAGGTGGGTGATGTCGCGCTCGTCGACGAAGATGCGTCCGCCGTCGGCCGCGACGAGCCCGACGATCATGTAGAAGCAGGTCGTCTTGCCGGCGCCGTTCGGCCCCAGCAGGCCCACGACCTCGCCGCTCGCCAGGTCGAGCGACACGTCGCGCACGACGGTACGGGTCTTGTAGCGCTTCTTCAGCGCGACGGCGCGCAGGCGGCTCATCGTCGCCCGTCAGTTGCGGCGCGGGTCGGGCGCGGGCGAGCTGCGCAGCTCGACGCCTCCTCCCGGCTTGTCCTCGCCCTTCTTCGGCTGGATCACCGCGCGCACGCGGCCCTCGCGCGGCGGGGAAGGCTGGAACTGCTTGCTGTTCTGCACGGTGAAGAACTCGGTGCGCGAATCGTAGGAAATGTAGTTGCCGCGGACCTCGTCCTTGTCGCGGGTGAGGCGCGCCCGCTCGAAGAGCTCGATGAAGTCCTTCTTGCCGTCGTACTCGATGCGCAGCGCCTCGCCGTCGACCCACTCGTCCGCGCCGTCGCGCTTCTGCCGGAACGTGGCCGGCTTGCCCTCCGCGACCGCGAAGCTGAAGCCGTCCTTGTCCTGGCGCACGGTGAGCTTGTCGGCGCGCAGCTGGAAGGTCCCTTGCGTGAGGAGCACGCGGCCCTCGAACACCGCGACCTGCTTGGCGTCGTCGGCGGTCATCCGGTCCGACTCGATGTTGACCGGCTTGTCGCGGTCGGCGCGCTCCGCGTGCGCGGCGGCGGCGCCGAGCGCGAGCGACGCGGCGAGCGCGACCGCGGCGACGATGCGCCCGGCCTTCATTCCCCGCCCCCGCCGCCGCCGCCGCGCTCGAGCGTGCCGTTCACGCGCGACTCCAGGGTGAACTGCTCGGTGCGCGCGTTCGCCACCATGCCGGTGCCCGCGAGGCGCGAGCGCCCTTCGATGATGACCACGCGCTCGGGCGTTTTCGCGATCTTCTCGTGGGGGAACACCTGCAGGAACGAGGTCTCCGCGCGCAGCTCCGGCCGCTCGCGGCTGGCGTCGCGCGTCACGACGACATTGCCGTAGAAGCGCACTTCTTCTCCGTCTTTCGACACCGTCCCGCGATCCGCGCGGACGCGGATGGGCGGCTGTTTCTCGCGCAGCTGCACCAGGCGGGGCTCGGTGAGCTCAGTCGAATCGTCAGCGGGGAAATGTACCATCTTGGCCGCGGCGAGCGTAGTTTCCGGGCGGCCCTGCGCGTCCAGGATGATGCTGTTGATGTTCTGCGCGATCACGTCCGGGTCGTTGCGTGCGGCGTCGCGCGGCGCCGGCGCCGCCATCTGCACCGTGCGCTCCAGCCAGAACGTCACCGCCGCGAGCGCGATCGCGAGCACCAGCGGGAACAGCGAGCTGGCCCGCGACTTCATCGGCTGTGCCTTGCGATGGCGGCCTCGAGCAGGCCCTTCGCGCCCAGGACGTAGTCCGCGACCTCGCGCACTGCGCCCTCGCCGCCCCCGGCGCGCGTGACGTAGCGTGCGCGGCTGCGGACGTACTCCGGCGCCGCGGGCACCGTCGCCGAGTAGCCGCAGCGGAGCATCAGGGCGAGGTCGGGCAGGTCGTCGCCCATGTGGCCGCACGCCGGCCAGTCGAGGCCGCGGGCGAGGCGAAGCGCGTCGAAAGCCGCGAGCTTGTCGCCCACGCCCTGCAGCAGCGTGGCGATGCCGAGGTTCGCCGCGCGCAGCGCGACGTTGCGGGCGCTCCGGCCGGTGATCAGCACCACCTCCACGCCGGCCTCCTGGAGCAGCTTGATGCCGAGCCCGTCGAGGGTGCTGTACGCTTTCAGCTCCTCTCCGCCGTCGGTGTAGTAGAGCCGCCCGTCGGTGAGGACGCCGTCGACGTCGAGCGAGAGCAGGCGCAGCGCGCGGGCGCGCTCCGGCAGGCCGGCGCCGTTCGACTGCGCCTCGCTCACAGCACCTTCGCGCGGAAGAGGTCGTGGATGTTCAGCGCCCCGACGAGGGTGCCGTTCGCGTCCACCACGGGGAGCTGCGTGCTCTTCGTGCGCTCCATGATCTCCACCGCCTCGACTGCGAGCGCCTCCGGACGGATGGTGCGGGGCGAGCGCGTCATCACCGCGGACACCGGGGTCGCGCGGATGTCCACGCCGCGCTCGAGACTGCGGCGCAGGTCGCCGTCGGTGAAGATGCCGACGATGCGGCGATCGTGATCGACCACCGCGGTCATGCCCATGCGCTTGCGCGAGATCTCGAGCACCGTCTCGGCGAGCGTCGCGGTCTCGTGCACCGCGGGCACCTCGTCGCCGGTGCGCATCGCGTCGCTCACGTGGGTGAGCAGCCGCCGCCCGAGAGAACCGCCGGGATGCGAGCGCGCGAAATCCTCCTTGCCGAACCCGCGCGCGTCGAGCAGCGCGATGGCGAGCGCGTCACCCATCGCAAGCGCGGCGGTGGTGCTCGCCGTGGGCGCGAGATTGAGCGGGCAGGCCTCCTTGTCGACGTGGGTGTCGAGGTGGACGTCGGCTTCGCGCGCAAGCGTGGACGCGGGGTTGCCGGTCATCGCCACGAGCTTCGCGCCCTGGCGCTTGATCAGCGGAATGATGGTGAGCAACTCCTCGCTCTCGCCGGAGTAGGAGAGGGCGAGCATGGCGTCGTCGCGGGTGATCATGCCGAGGTCGCCGTGGCTCGCCTCCGCCGGGTGGACGAAGAACGCGGGCGTCCCGGTGCTCGCCATGGTCGACGCGATCTTGCGCGCCACGTGGCCCGACTTGCCGATGCCGCTCACGACCACCCGGCCGCGGCACGCGAGCAGGAGCGATACGGCGGCGAGAAAGCTGCCGTCCAGCCGTCCGACCAGTGCGCTGATCGCGTTCGCCTCCGTTTCCAGGACCTCTCGCGCGAGGCTCAAGGCTCCTTCGGAAGCCTCTGTTTTGGCGACATTTTTCGGAGCGGTTATCATCGGGGGAAGTATAGCAAAGCAGCGCGCGGCGACGCACCGCGCACGACCCGAAAGCCGATGGGCGCCACGTTCGAGACCGTCCTGATCCTCCTCGCCGCCGCGGTGCTCGTGGTGGGCGTGTTCCGCTCGCTGCAGCTCCCGCCGCTGGTGGGTTACCTGTGCGTCGGACTGGTCGTCGGTCCGCACGCGCTCGGCCTGATCCCGGAGTCGCAGGGCACGGATCACCTGGCCGAGTTCGGCGTCGTCTTTCTCATGTTCAGCATCGGCCTCGAGTTCAGCCTGCCGCGGCTGTTCCAGATGCGCCGGCTGGTGCTCGGTCTGGGCGGTGCGCAGGTGGCGGCGACGATGGCGCTCGTCGCAGCCGTGCTGCTGCCGTTTCTCGGCGACTGGCGCTCGGCGTTCACCATCGCCGGTGCACTCGCCATGTCCTCGACGGCGATCGTCGTGCGCATGCTCGCCGACCGCATGCAGATCGACACGCCGCACGGACGCGCCGCGCTGGGCATCCTGCTGATGCAGGACATCGCGGTGGTGCCGCTGCTGATCGTGATCCCCGCGCTGAGCGGCGACGCGGAGAGCATGGCCGGTGCGCTCGCGCTCGCTGCCCTCAAGGCGGCCGTCGTGCTCGCCGTGATCCTGTTCTTCGGGCAGCGGCTCATGCGCCCGTGGTTCCACGCGGTGGCGCGGCGGCGCTCGCACGAGCTCTTCATCGCCAACGTGCTGCTCATCACGCTCGGTCTCGCGTACGTCACCGAGATCGCCGGCCTCTCGCTCGCGCTCGGCGCGTTCCTCGCCGGCATGCTGATCTCGGAGACCGAGTACCGGCACCAGGTCGAAGAGGACATCAAGCCGTTCCGCGAGGTGCTGCTGGGGCTGTTCTTCGTCACCGTGGGCATGAAGCTCGATCTGGCGGTGGTCGCGGTGAACGCGCTCGCGGTGGCGGGCATCTTCGCGCTCACCACGCTCGCCAAGTTCGCGCTGATCCTCGGGCTGGGGCGGCTCTTCGGCGCTCCCACCGGCTCCGCC
Organism: uncultured Enterobacteriaceae bacterium; assembly: GCA_964552535.1. Lineage (GTDB taxonomy): Bacteria > Pseudomonadota > Gammaproteobacteria > Burkholderiales > SG8-39 > CAZKHE01. The sequence continues at coordinate 30,791 of CAZKHE010000024.1, forward strand.
ATGCGCACCGCGCTCGCGCTGGCCCAGGCCGGAGAGTTCGGCCTGGTGCTCGTCGGACTCGGCGCCGCACGCGGCGTGCTGGAGCCGGTGGTCGCCCAGGTCGCGACGGCCGGAATGCTGCTCTCGATGCTCGTCGCGCCCCTGCTGATCCAGCACGCGGACCGACTGGTGATGCGCTTCTCGAAGTCGGAGTGGATGCTGCGCTCGCTGCAGCTCCATCAGGTCGCGGTGCAGTCGCTCGCGAGCGAGCGGCACATCATCATCTGCGGCTTCGGTCGAACCGGCCAGAGCCTTGCGCGGTTCCTGCAGCGTGCCGGCGTCGCCTACGTCGCTCTGGACCTCGATCCGGATCGCGTGCGCGAGGCGGCTGCGGCCGGCGAGACCGTCGTGTACGGCGATGCCTCCCGGCGCGAGACGCTCGTCGCCGCGGGCATCACCCGGGCTGCGGCGCTCATCATTTCCTACGCCGACACCGCCTCCAGCCTGAAGGTGCTGCACGTGGCGCACGAGGTCGGCCCCGGCGTCCCGGTGGTGGTCCGCACCGCCGACGACGCGGAACTCGACCGGCTCACCCAGGCGGGCGCCGCGGAGGTGGTGCCGGAAACGTTTGAGTCGAGCCTGATCCTCGCCTCCAACGCGCTGCTGCTGGTAGGGGTCCCGGTGCGGCGCGTGCTCACGCTGCTGCGCGACGTCCGCAAGGAGCGCTATCGCCTGCTGCGGGGCTTCTACAGCGGCGCCACCGACGATCCGGCGGACCTCGACGAAGCGGTGCAGCCGCGGCTGCATTCGGTGACGCTGTCCGACTCCGCGTATGCCGTCGGACGGTCGCTCGGCGAGCTCGCGCTCGGCACGACGGGCGTGGACGTCACCGCGGTGCGCCGTCGCAACATCCGGGCCGAAGATCCCGGGCCCGAGACGCGCTTCGAGAGCGGCGACGTGATCGTGCTGCTCGGCCGCCCGGAAGCGCTGGAGGCGGCAGAGATCCGCCTCCTGCAGGGATTGTCGACGCCGGCGCCGCTGTAACGCGCGGAGGCGTGCGCGCAATCAGCGGGTGAGTCCCATGCAGATGACGTAGTCCTCCCCGGAGGACTCGTCATACGTCAGGGTGGGCGCGCCCGCGGGCAGGCCGCTCGTCGCGAGGGCCATGCGCACGCCGCGCATGTCGCCGGCATTGGCCCGGCCCTCGTCGAGGGAGAGGTCCACTGCCGCGGCCACGCGCGCCGGCAGGCTCGCGGAGCACGCGACCACGTTCGGGAGTCCGAGGGTTCCGCTGACCGGCCCTTGCACGCCGATCAGTCCGCCAAGGAAGTTCGGCGGCTGGCGCGGCCCGCCGACCACGTCCACCGGACCGACGAGAATCTGCGAAAGGCGGAGATGCCACCAGAAGAGGTTGGACTCTTCCGACGGCAGCGGCGGGTTGGACGGCACGGCGTTGTACACGCCACTGAACTGCCCGTCGGCGATGCCCGAGACCGGCGTGACGCCGAAGCCGGACCAGCGGGCCGCGCCGTCGTCATCACCGGGAAAGCGGCTGTAGCGGTCCTGATACGCGGCAACCGCGACGCGCAGGCCGTTGAAGTCGGCGGCGATCGCCTTGATGCGGGTCTGGACGATCAGCTCCTCGCCGCGGACCATCATGGAGACGATGAGCCCGACGGCAAGCAGCGTGATCGACATCTCGAGGAGCGACAGTCCTCGCTGCGCCCGGGGGCCTAGTGTGCGTGCCACGCTTGTTCTGGTTGATGTGAATTATGTTGAGGGATCGACAAGTTCGCAGGCGCTCGATCCGTGTACATCCATTGCAAGGGAAGTGCCAGGTCTTGCGTGGCGAAACCGTCAGTCTCGGAGGCGCGGCGTCGGGCAACAAAAAAGCCGGCAGGGCCGGCTTTCCGGGGCGCGAGGTGCGGCGCTACATGGCGCGGCAGACGACGTACGTCGTCGTGCCCGTCTCCTGATAGTTGAGCTCGGGGACGGAGGCGTTGCCGATGGCAGCGTTCCCGGCGCCGGCTACCGCACGGATCTGCCCCGAGCGCGAGCGGCCGTCGTCGGTCTGGTTGTCGATCGCGATCGCGACCTTGTCGGGCACCTGCGAGGCACAGATCATGACGCCGCCGATGCCCGGCACGGCGGGATCGGGAGGCGCGGCCGCCGCGACCAGGGTCACGCCGCCGGCGCCGTCGCCGGTCTGCACGCCGAGGATCCCGTTGTGAGCGTTGGTGGGCTGCTGCTGGCCCTGGCCGGGGATGAACCCGGCGAGACGCAGATGCAGCCAGAAGAGGCGCGATTCCGCATCCGCAGTCTGGCTCTCGTAGGTCCCCTGGATGATGCTGTTGCCGTTGCCCAACGTGCCGCCGGTCCAGCGGTTGGCCTGCACGTCGTCGCCGGGAAGGGCACGATAACGATCGAGGTAGCCGTTGTAGGCGGCCAGTACGCCGTTGAAGTCGGAGATCGAGTTCTTGATCTTCGCCTGGACGATCATCTCCTGGCCCTTCAGGATCCCGCCGAGCAGCAGACCGATGATGACCAGCACGATGGCGATCTCCACCAACGTGAAGCCGGCTTGTCGCTGCGAGAGAGAGCGCGAGCACATGTTCTTTTTCGCCTTTCTTGTCAGGAAATGAGAGGCCGTCAGGACGGCAACGATTGTGCTTTCGAATGAGCAAGCGCGGTGCCACCGCCAGCGTTCGGCCGTGAGGAATGGCACGGAATCGCTCGCGTCGCGCCTCAAAAAAAGAGGCCGGCAACAGCCGGCCCGCGGTGAGTGGAGCAGTCGCTCAGATCGCGCGGCACACGACGTAGGTGGTCGTGCCGGTTTCCTGGTAGTTGACCGCCGGGACGGCGCCGTTGCCGATCGCCGCGTTGCCCGGGGCATTGACCGCCCGCACCTGGCCGGAGCGCGAACGGCCGTCGTCGGTCTGGTTGTCGACGGCGATCGCGACCTTGTCCGGCACCTGGGAGGCGCAGATCATGACGCCTCCGATGCCGGGCACCGCCGGATCCGGCGGCGCCGCGGCGGCGATGAGGGTAACGCCGCCTGCCGCATCGCCGGTCTGCACACCGAGGATGCCGTTGTGCGCGTTCGTCGGTTGCTGCTGACCCTGCCCGGGAATGAAGCCCGCGAGGCGCAAGTGCTGCCAGAACAGCCGCGACTCGACATCCGCGGTCTGCGACTCGTAGGCGCCCTGGATGACGCCGTTGCCGCTTCCCGCCACGCCTCCGGTCCAGCGCGTGGCCGCCTGCGCGTCGTCACCCGGCAGCGCGCGATAACGGTCGATGTAGCCGTTGTACGCCGCGAGGACGCCGTTGTAGTCGGAGATCGTGTTCTTGATCTTCGCCTGCACGATCATCTCCTGGCCCTTGAGGATGCCGCCGAGCAGCAGGCCGATGATCACGAGCACGATGGCAATCTCGACGAGCGTGAAGCCCGACTGCCGTTTCGTTTCGTTGCCCATTGAGTTCTCCCTCGGAGTGGACTGCGTGTGTTTTGGTGCGGCCCGTTCAGCAAGATCGGTGCCACGGTCGAAAGCCGGAAACGTGAAGAATTTCACGGGGTTTTACGGTCTTTTTCTGTTGCGCTCCCGTCAGCGCTGTCAACTTCGCGACGTGCCGTGCCGGGGGCGTTTCGGCCTTCGGTTCTCTGCCGCGCCTCGAGGGTTTCGAGGTGGCGCTGGAGCAGCGCCAGGTCACGCTCGTCCTTGACCTGTCCGCTCGCGATGAGCCCCCCCAGCAGCACGCGTGCCGCCTCGAGCTCGTTCATGTCCTCGAGAATGAAGGGTTCCATCTGGCGCACCCAAAGCGGCGCGTCTGCCGCTTTCGTGTGCGTCTGGAGGGCCACTGCGTAGCGTCTTGCCAGCGGGAGATCCTTGAGGCGGTGCTTCGCGATGAGCGTTGCGTGGGCCAGCCAGGGCCAGCGGCGGTCCGGATCCTTGAGGTACTGCTCGTGGACGAGCTCCAGCATGCGCCGGACCTTGTGCGGGTCGGCGACGTCGGCATACACGCGGGAGGCGACGAAGAGTGGGTACTGTCCGCGCGGATCGAGCGCGACGATGCGTTCGAGCCAGTCCGCGAGCCGAGCGTAGTCGAGTTCCCGGTACGCGACCTGCGTGCCTGCCCGGTAGTCGAAGCCCTGCAGGTACAGCATCAGCAGCTTCGAGAGGCCGATGGGCTCCCCGAGCGCGGACAGCTGCAGCACGTCGAGGCTGGGTGCCTGCGGGAGGTCGCTTGCGCGGGGGATCGCCGGGCCCTGCAGGCGGTGAGTGCCGACCTGCGCCGCCACCGCGATGGCGAGCAGCCCGAGGGCAGTGCGGGGCACGTGGCTGATCGGACGCTCGGCCATCAGAAGTTCTGCCGGTAGAGGTCGAACGCCGCAGCGGCGCCGAGCAGCGCCACGTAAACGAGACCGGGCACGAGGACGCTCGTCGCCAGTGCCGCACCCGCGGGACCGTCCACCACCCAGGCGGTCTGCGTCATCCGGTCGAGCGCCGGGAGCAGCGCGGCGATCGCGTCGATGACGCCGCTGGTGGCGCGGTCGCTCCACCGGTTGCCCGCTGCCGCGCCGGCGATGATCTGCGCCGCCCCGATGGTGCGCGCAAGCAGGTAGAAGCCGAACACCGCGGCGAGCGCGGTCACCACTTGGCTCAGCGTGAGCACGCAGAACAGCGCTGCGGCAGCGACGATGGTGAGCTCGAGGAAGAGCGACACGGTCCAGACGGCGACCCCGGCGGGCATGCCGAACAGCCACAGCGGCAGCCCGGCGGCGACGGCGACCATCGCGGCCACCCCGGTGAATCCGAGGCCCTTGCCCACGAGCCAGCTCGCGCGCGGCATGGGCTTCGCCAGCAGCACCTCCAGGATCTTGTCGTTCATCTCCCGCACCACCGCCGTCACGACGAAGGCCGCGACGAGGAACACGGCGAACAACCGCATCGCCGCGGCGATCAGGCTGGCCTGCACGCGCGCGGCCTCGGTGATGGAGACCTGCTGCAGGAAGCCGGCCGCCACGAGCGCCGCCGCCAAACCTGCAAGCAGCAGCCACATCAGGCGATTGCGCAGCGCCTCGAGCAAGGTGTAACGTGCGATCGGAAGTGCGAAGCCGAACATAGTCAACGCTTTGCGGCGTGGCATGAATGCTGCGTCGAGGATTCACAGCCTAAGGACCGGTGCTCCACCTTGCAACCCTCCGCCGCCCCCGCCCGTGAAGTGCGCAGCAGTCTGTACGAGGTCGCCGACCGGGTGACCCGTGCGCATTGGCGCCCGCTGCTCATCGCCATGCTCGTGCTGCTGCACGTTTCGGCGATGCGCGGCACCGGCGATTTCTGGGCGCGAGCGTTCATGGTGGCGCACTTCGGCCTGTTCATCATCTGGCAGCCCTTCATGCAGGGAGGGCAGCGCCTCAACCTCGTCCAGACCCTCGGCATCGCCGGTCTCACTGCGGGAATTCTCCTGTTCCTCAACGCGTGGGTGCTCGCACTCTGGGTGGCCATGCTGGCCGGGTTGGTCGGCGGGAAGGTGTTCCTCTTCCAGGCCCGCTGGCTCCGGGTGTTCTACCTCACCGTGCTCCTCTACCTCGTGCTGCTCCTGCTCGTGTGGGTGGTGCCGAGCGGCTTTCCGGGGTTGCGCGGCGGAACGGAGTTCGAGGTGTTCGCGCAATACGGCCTGCCGGTGATGTTCGTGGTGATGGCGCTCGTCCCGGTGGAGTCGGACACCGCCGAGCCGCAGATCGTCGATTTCTTCTACGCCATCCTCATCTTCCTGCTGCTTGCTGCGCTGGTCCTGGGCAGCTTCGCGTTCATGACCGTGGGCGGGGCCACCTACGCACTCGCCCTGATCTACACGCTGCTGGTCATCGGCGGCGTCCTGCTGTTCCTCAGCCTCGCGTGGAATCCGCGCGCGGGCTTCGCCGGTCTCTCGATGTTCTTTTCGCGCTACCTGCTCTCGATCGGTCTGCCGTTCGAGCAGTGGCTGCACTTCCTGGCCGACCTCTCGCGCGCGGAGTCGCAGCCGGACGAGTTCCTGAAGAAGGCGTGCAACGGGCTCTCAAGCCTCGGCTGGGTGACCGGCGGGGAGTGGCAGGGCACGGCCGAGAAGGGCGAGTTCGGCACGCCGACCGCCCACAGCGTCGAGTACGTGGGTCGCGAAGTGAAGATCCGGCTCTACAGCCGGCACAAGACGAGCCCCTCGCTGGTGTGGCACTTCAACCTGCTCGGTCAGCTCATCGCCCAGTTCCATCTCGCCAAGCAGCGCGAGATCAAGCTGCAGCAGCAGACCTACGTGCAGGCGCTGCACGAGACCGGCGCGCGCATGACGCACGACGTGAAGAACCTGCTGCAGTCCCTCAACGTGCTGTGCTCCGCGGCCGAGCGCGGGCCCGACACCGATCCCGCCGCGTTCAACGCGCTCGTGCGCCGCCACCTGCCGGTGGTGACGCAGCGGCTGCAGCAGACGCTCGACAAGCTCCAGAAGCCGCAAATCGAGAGCGGGCGCTTCGCGCAGGCCGGCGCGTGGTGGGAGCAGGTGCGCCGGCTCCACCAGGCCCGGAACATCGCGTTCGAAGGCGCCGCGGACACCGAAGCGGTGCTGGTGCCGAAGGACCTCTTCGACAGCGCACTCGAGAACCTCATGCAGAATGCGCTGGAGAAGCGCAAGCTCGACCCGGGTGTCACGATCACCGTGAGTCTCGACTGCGACGACTCCCTCGCACTGCGGGTGCGCGATACCGGGCGACCGGTGGCGGAGGAGGTCCTGCGCGGGCTGCTGCGCGGTCCGGTTCCCTCGGAAACGGGATACGGCATCGGGCTCTACCAGGTGGCGCGGCAGGCCGAAGCATCGGGCTTCTCGTTCGAACTCGTGGCGAACGAGCCGGGCAACGTGTGCTTCGAGCTGCGCGGCCGGCTTCGCGCATCCGGCTCCCGCAAGGCGGAAGCGCCGGCGGCCTCGGCGCTGCCCTGACTCGTGCGGGCAAGTCAGCCGACGACGGTCTGCATCGGCTGCGACACGGTCGTCTTCTTGCCCTTGAGGCGGTAGATGACCGTGTCGCCCTTGCCCTTGAGATAGATGGTCTGCGGCTGCTCGAACTCGTAGCGGTTGCGCAGCCGACGGTAGGTCGTCTGGTCGACCTGGATCATGCCCGGCACGCCCTCGGACGTGATGCGGCTGGCGATGTTCACCGTATCGCCCCAGAGGTCGTAGATGAACTTCTTCTTGCCGACCACGCCCGCCACTACCGGTCCGGTGCCGATGCCCATGCGGATCTCCAGGCGGTGGTCGTTGATCTGGATGTCGTTGGCCAGCACCCGGCGCATCTCCAGCGCCATGTCGGCGATCGCTTCCGAATAGTTGGTCTCGCCGTCCTCGTCGAGGCCGCCGGCGACCATGTAGGCGTCGCCGATGGTCTTGATCTTCTCCAGGCCATGCTTTTCCGCCAGCGAGTCGAAGGAGGAGAAGACCTTGTTGAGCATCGCGAAGATCGCGTTCGGCGACATTCCCTCAGCAAGTGTCGTGAAGTTGACGATGTCGGCGAACATGACCGTCACGTCGGCGAAGCCGTCGGCGATGGTGCCGTCGTCCTGCTTGAGCCGTTCGGCAACCGGACCGGGCAGGATGTTGAGGAGCAGCCGCTCCGAGCGCTCCTGCTCGGCCTGGAGGAGGCGGTGCGCCTCCTCCAGCTTCGTCTTGGAGCGCTCGCGCTCCACTGCGGCGTAGCGCAGCAGGAAGTACACGATCGCCGAGACCGACACGAAGTTGAGCGCGAAGAACACCACGCTCGCTCGCGGCGGGATCGGCGCCGTCTGCGCCGACGTTTCCACGAGCTGGTAGTCGAAGAACGCGGACACGCCGATCAGCACCGCGTACGCGACGAACCAGGGAATGGATTCGCGCGCCGAGAAGAGCAGGATCGCCGCGACGGGGGCGAGCAGCGCCCACAGCACCACGCCGCTCGCGGTGATGAAGTTGCCCAGCGTCCACTGCAGCACGAACGGGAAGAACAGCAGCAGCACGAGCTGCATCAACCGGAACGCATCGAAGTTGCGGCTGACGAGGTAGTAGATCAGCGTCGCGAGCGAGACCAGCTGGTAGTAGAAGGGCAGCGAGGCGCTGATGTTCAGGCCCATCAGCCAGTACAGGCCCAGCCAGAGCACCGGTGCGGCCGTGGTGAGGCCCATCGCGAGCAGCAGCAGCGATTTCTTGAGCTTGAGGTCGTCCGAGTCGCCCGGCTCGATGCCGGCGGTGCGCAGGCGACTGACGAGGGTCGAGAGGTAGCTCATGTGCTGTTGTTGTCGGTGGAAGGGCCGCCGCGCATTCGAGAGCAAGCCGCGTTCCCTTCCGCCGTCGCCGATGAGAAAAAATGCACGCGAATCGAACGCCCGCCCTGTGCGCCGTCCGTCAGTACGGACCGGCCGAGATGAGGCGGCCGAAGAGCACGTTGGTTGGAATGAACACGACGATGTCGTCGAACTCCCCGCGCAGCGAGCCGGGCTCACTGAACGGCCGTGCGAAGAAGACGAGGTCGCCGTCCTGGTTCTCCGCCTCGTCGGCGCCCGGCGTGCCGGAGAGGACGAAGTTCCGTCCCGGCGAGAAGACGACCGCCGGACTCACCACGCGCGCGTAGTCGGCCGGACAGTTGAACGCGGCGCCCGCTCCCTGGGCCTGCACGCAGATCTCCAGGTCGGGGACCAGGTCGAGGAATCCCACGTTGCGCAGCCGTCCCGGCTGGGTGAAGCCGTTGCCCCCTGCGTTGCTCACGCGGTAGCGGATGCGGTTGTTCCAGGCGTCGACGGCGTAGCCCGCCTGGTCGCGCGGCGTCAGTCCGAGCGTGACCGCTGGCAGAAAGCCGTCGAACGTCGTGCATGCGCCGTTCGCCGGGACCGGCGCGGGCGCCTCCTGGCCGGCGCTGACGGCCGTCGCCGGGCACGGCAGTCGGCCATTCTGGAGCGCGAAGCCGATGAGCGACTCGCGGGCAAGGTCGAGGGTGCGCTGCGTCTGGTTGAGGTTCTCGGCCTCGTTGCGGGTGTCGAGCGTCACCAGGAGCCCGCCCAGCAGCAGCGCGATGATGGCCACCGCGATGGCCAGCTCGGTGAGCGTGAAGCCCGTCTGCCTGCGTCCGGAGGATGTCATGGTCGGGTCGGAATGAGCTGCACGATGCGGTCGTTGAAGCTGCGCGAGCGCGGACGCTCTTCGAAGATATCGTCAGCGAGATTCTGGTTCTGCAGGCTGTCAACGTACTGGAAGACGTTCACGACCCCGGGGGCGGGGCCGACGGCCTCCGCCGGGGTCGCGATCCACGGAGGGTCGGCCGCGAGCCCTCTCCGCCCCTGTACGCCGCCCGCTTCAGCGTTGAGCGGGCTGCCGCCCAGCAGCAGCAGGACCGCCGCAGGGCGGTCCGTGCCGTTGCGGCGGACCGTGAGGCAATCGGGCTGCCCGACGTCGATGGGGCTGCAGCGCGCCGACTGACCGGGAACGAATCCCGCCGATACGGCGTAGTACGACTGCTTGTGCCAGCCGTTGGCGAAGAACCACGCCAGCGGAGACGTATTGCTGGTGCTCATCACGAAACTCGGAACCGGCGCCGGGACGGTGAGCACGTAAGGGCTCGCCCCGGAGGGCAACCGCCCCGTGTACACCATCCTCGCGCGGCCGTCGGCGAGCAGCGTACGGGCCTGGATGTAGGGCTGGGGAATCGGGTCCACGGGCGGCGGGGTCGGCGAGCACAGCGGGGCCTGCGGGTTGGCCGCATCGGCAGGCACCGCCGTGGAGCGCAGCAGGCTCGGGTTGGCGTTGCGGTAGGCGGTGTCGTCGGCGTCCGGAAACGGCGCGGTGCAGCCGTCCCAGCCCTCCTCGCGATACGAAGGGAACGCGAACGCGGCGTTCTGTGCCTCCAGAGCCAGCGTGAAGGACGGGCTCCCCGTATAGGCGATCGTGCAGCGCATGTCGGTGCCGACGATCATGCACGACGTGCCGCCGAAATTGATGTTGAGCGTTCCTCCGACCTCGTCGAGATCGCTCAGCAGGGGGTCGGCATTGACGTTGGGCACGCCCGCCCAGGTCATGACGGTCGGGCCGATCGGCACGCCGCCGATGCGCGTGCCTGCCGTGCCCAGCAGCGTTGCGTCCGGGTCGAATGGCGCCGGCACGGCGAACGGCATGCTGCCCCAGGTGGCCACGAAGCGCTGCAGCTCGCGCCCGACCGCCCGCTCTGCGCGCAGCGCCACCGCGTTCTCGACCGCAGCCATCAGCTCGTCGCGCGTGATGATGACCATGGCGTCATTGAAGGGCAGCGTACAGCCGTCGCGAGGCTCCGCGGCGAAGACGAAGTCGTTCGTGCCGGACGTCGACCCGCACGCAGGGTCCGGGTTCAGGTGGTTGTTGTCGCCCTCGAGGTAATTGCCGACCACGTTGCGCGCCGGCCCGGCGCGGACCTGGCCCGGCAGGGCGGCGCCCGGCGCGAAGATGACGGCGACGACGTACTTGTCGCGGATGGTGCCGTCCGCGCCGCGGACCTGCAGCGTACCGAGCGGCTGGTCGGCATTGATCTTCACCGTGGGGAACTGGTCGCGGAAGTTGGCCGAAAGCGCGTACCACAGCAGCTCGCCGCTCGCGTCGACGAGCGGCGGCAGGTTGAGCGTCCGCCACGGCAGCCGGCCGATCAGCGTGTTGGCCGGCGGCGCGCCGAAAGGCGTGCAGGCAATCGACGCCGTGCCGAGCTCGTCGGTGGACGGACAGGGCAGGCTGCCCGGCAGATTGGCGTCCATCGCGGCGCGCGTGATGAGCGCCTGCTTCGCCTGGAGCAGCGCGTCGCGGGTGACCCGGTCGCGCTCCAGCTTGGCATAGGCGGGATTGAAGCCGTTGAGGAGCAGGTAGCTCGACGCGAGCATGATGCCGAGCAGCACCAGCAGCAGCGCGATGCCGCGCTGCCGGCGGGCGGCGGGGCGCCGGCAGCGGGACGCCGCGCTACCGACGCTGTGCCGGCCCGTTGATGCGGATCTGGCCATCGCCGATGACGTCGCGGACGTCGCCGCGGTTGGTGTCGAGGGTCGCGCCCACCTTGACCTGCCGCTTGCCGTCCGCCGCCTCGATCGGCAGGCGGGTCGGGTCGGCCGAGCGGACGCTGTCGTACTGTGGGACGCCGTTGACCCAGGTCGTGGTCTTGCCGCTGGATCGGCCGACGTAGCCGTTGACCGTGACCAGCACTTCGCGCACGACCGGCGCCTCCTCCTGCACGGGAACGTTGGAGAGGCGGCGCTTGTCGAGCTCGCTGCGCTGCTGCGGCGTGTGGAACAAGCGTCCCAGCGTCACGTCGGCCTGCGGCGCGGGCGACTGCGCATGCGCCGCAGGCGCCGACGCGGTGAGCGCGGCGCATGCAAGCAGGGCGGCGCATCCGGTGCGAGGCGTGCGTGGGATGTGCATGCGCTTCCTCATGAGATCTTCAGCTTGCGATCGCGAATGGTCACGAGGTCGACCAGGCAGTCGGCGCGCAGGCGCGGGCTCGCGCCGCTGCGCTCGAAGCCGCCGGCGCGTTCGGTGCGCGTCATGGCACACGAGCGGACCATCACGTGCGTCTTGAGCTGCCGGCGCAGGTCCTCGAGGAACACCAGCAGGTCCTCCTCGTGCAGCAGCTGCATCTCGAGCTTGAGCTCGCTCACGCGGAACTCGACGTCGCCGCCGCTCGCCGCGCCACCCGGAATCTCGAACGCCCGCTGCGGCGAGATCGAGTACTTGATGTCGTGGATGCGCCGCGCCGTCTTGATCTGTCCGATGGTGTCGACCCAGTCGAGGCGTTGTTCGTCGCCGATGATGCCGCGCTCCAGGAGCCGGCGATAGTCGACCAGCTTCTCGCGGATCTCGCGCTCCTCGCTGGTCGCGCGCGCGAGCTTGTCCTGCGCCGCACGGCGCTCGTCGGCGGCCGCCTGGCGTTCCACGCGTACCTTGCGCAGGTAGTGCTCGGATGCGCCCACCGCCGCGATGCCGCCGGCGAGCATCGCCACCGCGATCAGTGCGGGGAACGCCAGCTGCTGGGCGGCCTTGCGTTCGATCTTCATGCGGCGATCCTTCGCGACAGCACCACCTTGAAGCGCGGCTCCTCGGTGCGCTGCTCCACGCCCACGTCGCCCGAGAGCGTCTTCTGCGAACCGATGTCGAACGGCAGCTCGGTGGAGACCACCTCGATGCCCGGCTGCTTGCGCAGCTCGTCGAGGAACTCGTTGACGATCTGCATGGTGAGACGATAGTCGTTCGCGCGCGTCCCCAGCACCTTGGCCGAGAGCTCGACGATCTCGTAGCGGGTGTCGACCGACGGCGCGAGGCCCGGCACCGCCGGCGGCGGCGGGGCGGCCGTCTTCGCGCGCCTGGAGCCTGCCGCCACCTCCCACTGGATCTGCTCGATCTCGACGCGCGGCGACGCGGTGATCGCGCGGGACAGATCTGCGAGCAACCGGGACGGCGTTCGCGTATGTCTCACCACGGTCCCGTACTGCTGCATCGCCGTGCGCAGGTTGTCCGTCGTGGTCGGCATCGGCGGAAACTTCGCCGTCATTCCCGCGTACTGCGAGGCGGCCGCCTGCGTCTGCTGGCGGTCGGCGCGGATGTCCTCCTGCACCGAGTAGAGTCGCGCCATGTTGAGGCCCGCGTAGACAAGGCAGCCGGCCATCACGGTGGCGCCGCCTGCAAGGAGGGCGTTGCGCCACTGCCACATGCGGTACGAGCCGCGCAGGCTCTCACGCGCGTACTGTTCGCGCGGCGCCTTCTTCGCGAGGAGGTGCAGGTAGAGCGCCTCGGCGCCTGCGCCTTCCGGAATGCCGCGCAGACCGACGGCGCGGGCGGCCGACTCGAACTCGACCACCGACACCTTGAGCTGAGGCACGCGCGGCGCGGCGGCGAGGATCCGTTCGTGCTGCCCCGGCGGGGCGACGAGCACCGTCTCCAGCGGCCCGCCGTCCTTCGGCAGGAGCCGCATCGCGGCCAGGTACTGATAGACGCGTGTCGTTTCCCGGTCGAAGGCCTCGGCGACGCGATCCGGGTTCGTCACGGTGCTTGCGTCGAGCGGTCCGAGGCGGCTGAAGCGCAGTCGGCCGCCCTCGACGTAGCTCTGCCGCAGCCCCGCCTCCTCCAGCGTCACGAGCAGGCACGGGGCCTTCTTCTGTCCGAGGGCGGCCGCCAGCGGCCCGGCGAGCAGCGCGACGGAGTAGACGCCGGCCACCGCGGTCTCGCGCTCGCGGACGGCCGAGATCCACGGGTGGAACTGCTGAGTGTTGGTGAACGAGCTGAAGACGATGCGCTCGTCGCGGCGCTGCGTCTTCTCGCTGCCCGCCGAAAGCACCAGCGATAGGGAGGTGTCGCGATAGCGCTGCGCGAGCTTGCGGTCGAGCAGCGCACGCCGGTCCGCCCCCCGGACGTACGGGATCGTGTCCTGGTGGAAGTCTTCCTCCACCACGTCGGCGAGCAGGTAGAACAGCCCCAGGCGCCGGCTCGCGATGTACTGCGCGAACGCCGCCGCGCCCTCTTCGGTGCCGGGGAACGCGCTCTCGGCGGTGAGGCGCGCGCCCGACCAGCGATAGAGGACCGAGCGGGCGCTGGTGAAATAGAGCAGGTGGCGCTCGGACATCAGATCTTCACCTTGGAGATCACGTCGTAGATCGGGCCGAGCACCGAGAGCATGACCCAGCCGAGCAGCGCGCCCATGACGATGGTGAGGGCCGGCTCGATCATCACCTGTACGCGGGCGATCCCTTCACGCACCTCGCGGTTGTAGAAGTAGGAGACGTTCGTCAGCGCGGTGTCCAGGGCGCCCGTCGTCTCGCCGACGCGAAGCATGCGCGTCACGAGCGGGGGGAAGAGCGCCACGTCCTGGAAGGCCTGCGTCACCGTCTTGCCCTCGGCAATCTGCTGGCTCACCGACTTCAGCGCCTCCTGCACGACGAGGTTGCCCGCGGTATCCTCGGCGGCCTTCATCGAGTCGAGGATGGTGATGCCCGACGCGTACATCAGCGAGAACACGCTGGCGAAGCGCGACAGGATGATCTTCTTGAGGATGGGGCCGATCCACGGCAGGCCGAGCTTGATCGCGTCGATGCGGTAGCGCAGCGCGGGGTTGCTGCGCGCGATCCAGCGCACCGCGAAGAAGACGACGACCGGCACGGAGATCACGGCCCACCAGTACTTGCTGACGAAGCCGGACACCGCGATCAGCACCTGGGTGTGCAGCGGCAGCGTCTGGCCCATGTTGCGGATCAGGCTGACCATCTGCGGGACCAGGTACACCATGAGGAACATGGTTACCGCGATCACGACCGTGCCGACGAAGGCCGGGTATACCACCAGCTTCTTCGTCTGCGCGCGCAGCTCGTCCTCCCACTTGAGGTTCTCGACCAGACTGCGCAGCACGTCGGGCAGCCGGCCGGTGTCCTCGCCGGCCTTCACGAGACTCCGGAAGACCGGGCTGAACACGTTGGGGTAGTTCGAGAGCGCGCCCGACATGTTCTGGCCGCCCTGGATGCCCTCGATCAGGCCGGACACGACCTCCCGGAAGCGCGGGTTGTCCACGCTGTCGCGCAGGTCCGCCAGCCCCTCCACGAGCGGCACGCCGGCGGTGGTGAGCTGTTCCAGGTGGAAGCAGAAGTTGATCAGGTCCTCGCGCTTGACGCCGCCCGCCTGGACGGCGGTGCGGCGGGACTGGCCGCCGACGATGAGGTCGAGGCCCATGCGCTTGAGGCGCAGCTCGAGGTCGACGAGGTTCAGGGCCTCGATCTGGCCCATGATCGCCTTGCCGCTCGAATCGATCGCCTTGTAGTTGAACAGCGCCATGGATGGCGTCAGGCTTCCCCCGGACAGACGTGAAGAATAACCTGTCGCGGCGAAGGGGAGAACTTGACCTTATGACGAATGCGTGACGCGGGTCACGCTCGTCCCGGGCCGGCTCCCGGGGCTACATCCGATCGGTCAGATCGACGACTCGCATCAGCTCGTCCAGGGAGGTCGAGCCGTCCAGCACCCGGCGCACGCCGTCGTCCGCGAGGGTCTTGAAGCCGCGTGCGACCGCGGTCTTGAGCAGCTCGCGCGCGGTGGCGCGATGCGCCATCAGCTCGTCGAGCTCGCCGTCGATCTTGAGGAGTTCCATGATCGCCAGGCGGCCGCGATAGCCCTGGTAGTCGCAGTGGTCGCAGCCCACCGCGCGGAAGAGCGTCGGCGGCTTGCCTTCGGTCTTGGCGCCCAGCAGGCGGCACTCGGCGGTGTTCGCCTCGTACGGCTGCCGGCAATGGCGGCACAGTCGGCGCACGAGCCGCTGCGCCACCACGCCGATGATGTTGCCCGCCATCACCTCGGTCGAGAGCCCGATGTCGACGAGGCGGGGAACCGCCCCGATCGCCGAGTTCGAGTGCAGCGTCGAGTACACCTGGTGGCCGGTCATCGCCGCGCGGAACGCCATCTGCGCGGTGTCCTCGTCGCGGATCTCGCCCACCAGGATCACGTCGGGGTCCTGGCGCATCAGCGAGCGGATGCCGTTGCCGAAGTCGAGCTTCGCCGCCTCGTTCACCGAGGTCTGGCGGATCAGCGTCATCGGGTACTCGACCGGGTCCTCCAGGGTCATGATGTTGACCCCGTCGTGGTTGATGTG